>NZ_BHYL01000001.1 GCF_003851725.1 Cellulomonas algicola
TGCCCCGACCGCGTCGCCCGCCCCGTGCCGCAGCCACGGCAGCGCACGCACGACGCCGGCCAGCCAGCTCAGCGGCGCCGCCACCACCGCGGGGGTCGCGCGCGCCCCCGTGAGAGCCGCCGTCGCCGCCCACGCGGCCGTCAGCACGCACAGCGCGACCACCCACGGCGCGTCCCGCACCGCGACGACGCCGACCAGCAGCACCGACAGCACCGCGAGGGCCGCGTCGACGAGCGAACGGCGACGCACGAGCGCCGGTACGGCCGCCGCCCACGCCACGAGCCCGCCGAGCGCCACGCCCAGCCCCGGCTGGTGACCGACGACCATCACGGCGACCGCGACCCCCACCCCGGCCACCAGTGCGAGCACCGGCAGCGGCGCCGCGCCCCGCCCGTCCCAGCGGAATGCCGACAGCGCGCGGCCGAACGGTCCCGGCGGCGGTGGCGGACCCAGGAGCGGGCCGAGCGGACCCGGGCGGACCGCGGACGAGGGAGGTGCGGGCGGAGTCTGGGAGGCGGCTGTGCCGGTCATGTGCGTCACGCTAGGACCGCGCCGTCGCCGTGTGGACCTCGTCACGGCGAAGGGGTCGTGCACGTCCCGTGCACTCCCGTGGAGGTTCATGACCTCGACCTTCACCACGGTTCGGCGGTCGGACGGCGCGGTCGGCACGCGCCGCGGTCCGCCACCGCGCGCGGGTCCGACGGGTCCGCACTAACCTCGACCGGTGGACGGCCGAAGACCGGCCGCCGGATCGGGTTGGGAAGTCAGCTCGGAGCTCTTGCCGGCGGCCGCTGAGGCCGCGTGGAGGTGCCGTGCACAGCCAGGACGAGGCTCAGGTCGGCCAGTACCAGTTCTCCGCCGGTGGTGACCGTTGGCGATGGTCCGACGGGATGTTCGAGATCCACGGCATGGAGGCGGGCGAGGTCGTGCCCACGCGCGACCTCTTCCTGCGGCACGTGCGCCCCGACCACCGCGACCGCGTCGCCGCGGCCCTCGACGCGTGCGAGCGCGACGGCACGCCCCTCGGCGAGCACTACGTGCTGGTCGACCTGGCCGGGGACGAGCGTGCGGTGACCCTCAGCGGGGGCCGTGAGGACTCCGCCGACGGCCCGACCGTGAGCGGCTTCCTCGTGGACGTGAGCGTGAGCCAGCGCGTCGCCGTCGCCGACGCCGTCAACGCTCAGCTCCACCAGGCGCTCGAGTCGCACGCCGTGATCGACCAGGCCAAGGGCGTCCTCATGCTCGTGTACGGCATCGACGGCGACGCCGCGTTCGAGCTGCTGCGGTGGAGCTCCCAGCAGCGCAACGTCCGCCTGCTCGCGCTCGCGGAGCGCCTCGTCGCCGCGGTCGAGAGCGCGGGCGGCCTCGCGCCGACGTCGCGCGCCAAGCTCGACGAGCTGTTCTTCCAGTCGCTCGGCGAGGAGGCGTCCGCGGTCCCCGCGACGCCGCCGGCGCAGGGCCTCATCGTGTCGTCCCGCGTCGTCGGCGGCGTCCCCGTCGTCGCTGCGCGCGGACCCGTCGACCTCGCGACGGCGGGCGTGCTGTCCGCCGCGATCGCGGCCGCGTCCGGAGCAGCGCGCCAGGCGGGCCGGCTCGTCGTCGACCTCCGCGAGGCCACGCACGTCGGCTCCGCGGGTGTGTCCGTGCTCGCGTCGCTCGACCGGCGCGCCCGCACCCAGGGCACCCGCCTGCGTGTCCTCGTCGGTCCGGACAGCGCGCTGCTGCTCGCGGCGGGGCACGGGCTCGAGGTCGCGGTCGTCGACCCGGCCGGCACGGTCGGTGCGTTGAGCTGATCGGTGCGACGCTGGGTCCATGACGGACCCGTCGCGGCCCCCGCCCGCCGTCGAGGCGACCTTGCAGGCCTTCGACGGCCTGCCCGTCGCGGTCGCCGCGATCCGGGCCGACGGCGTGGTCGCCGCCGCGAACCGCGCCGCCCAGGAGCTCGGCATCGGGCAGGTCGTCGGGCGACAGGCCGCGGACACCCTGACGGACGTCGTCGGTCGGCGGATGATGCCGCGGCTCGAGCTCGCGCTCCAGAGCCGACGCGGGCTGGCACCCGAGGAGATGCTGCTCGAGGTCGGCGACGACCACCGCGACGTCTGGGTGCGGCTGTCCCTCGCGCCGTGGCTCGACGACGCCGGCGAGTACCAGGGCATGATCGTGACCGCCGAGGACGTGACCGCGGCCGTCGAGCAGCGCCTCGCCGAGGAGGCGCGCGTCGCGGGTGTCGAGGAGCGGTACGAGGTCGCCCGCGACGTCATCATCGCGCTGCAGGGGGCGCTCCTGCCGTCGTCGGTGCCGGTCCTCCCGCGTGTCGACGTCGCCGCGACCTACCTGGTGGCGGGTCGCGAGCAGGCAGCGGGCGGCGACTGGTTCGACGCCGCGGTCGCCCCCGACGGGCGCGTGGCCCTCACCGTCGGCGACGTGGTGGGGCACGGTGTCGCGGCGTCGGCGGCGATGAGCCAGATGCGCGCGATCCTCGCGTCGCGGCTGCTCGACGGCGTCCCCGTCCACGCCGCGCTGGCCTCGCTCGACCGGTACGCCCGCGTCGCGACCGACGCGTTCGCGACGTCGGTGTGCGTCGTGCTGCTCGACCCCGAGACGGGCGTGCTCGAGTACGCCACACGCGGTCACCCCGCGCCCCTCGTCGTGGGGCCCGCGAGCTCGCGCTGGCTCCCGTCCACCGGCGGGGGACCCCTCGGCATCGACGACGACACCGTCGTCGGCACGGACCGGCTCGCCGAGGACGAGGCGCTGCTGCTCTTCACCGACGGGCTCGTCGAGGTCGTCGGCCGCCGGCTCGACGAGCGGATGCAGCAGGTCGTGTCCGCGGCCGAGCACGCCGTCCGTGGCGCCGTCATCGGCCGCTACGCGGGCAGGACCGTCGCCGAGCGGCTCTGCCTGCACGTGCCGTGGGCGCTCGACGAGGGCTTCGTCGACGACGTCACGGTCCTGGCCGTCGCACGCCGCGCCGCGCCGGCCGACCTGGCCCTCGACCTGCCCGCCGACGCCGAGCGGCTCGCCGACGTGCGCGGCGAGGTCGACGCGTGGGCGCGCACCGTCGGGCTCGAGGCCCGTGAGCGCGCCGCTCTGGTGCTCGCCGCGAGCGAGGCCGCCACCAACAGCATCGAGCACGCCTACGCGGGCGTGACACCCGGCCGCATCCGCGTGGACGCGCGCCTGCGCCGCACCACGGTCACGCTCGGCGTCGAGGACGACGGCCTGTGGCGCCCGCCCGCACCCGACCCGGGCGACCGGGGGCGTGGCCTCAGCATGGTCGCGTCGAGCGGCGCGCGGCTCGCGGTCGACACCGGGGAGTCCGGGACGCGCGTCGAGTTCGAGCTCGACGCCCGACGACGAGCCCCCGTCGGGTCACCCGTCGTCGGCCCCACCGCCGTCCTCACGGGCGGCCCGGAGGTCGCGGTCGGCGAGGACGGCGTCATCCGCGTCGGGGGCGTGCTCGACACGGAGTCGGCCGCCGCGCTCGTCGACGCCGAGGTCCGGTCGCGCTCACGCGGCGGGATCGTGCCCGTGACCGTCGAGATCGCACCCACGGCGTTCCTCGGCAGCGCCGCGGTGCGGGCGATCGAGCGCTACGTCCGGGGCGCCGACCCGGCCGCCCGGAACGTCGAGGTCGTGGTGCACGGAGGGAGCGCCGCGGCGCAGACGCTCGCGGTCGTGGGGACGCCCGTCGTCACCCGGTGAGGTCGCGCGTCAGTCGTTCAGCCAGCGGATGACGACCTGGCCGAACGTCGACACGACGGCCAGCTGCGAGCTGCTGCGGCAGCTCTGGCACGTCACGGTGTGGTTGGTCCACGACACGTTGGGGTCCGTGTCCGTCGACGTGACGGCGATCGACGGCGACGTGCAGCGCGGGCAGCGCAGACGTGCCTGCTCGTCGATGACGGGGGTCGCGCCCGGCATCGTCGCCGGTGATGAGTGGCTCACGGGTCCTCCGGTGGTGCGTGGTGCGTAGACATGCACCTCCCAGAAAACCACGACAACCGGTGATCCGCGGAATTCGTCCGGTCCTCGGCCGCCCGGCGGCACTGTCGACCGGTCTGGTCGCCGACCCGCCACGCGAGTACCGTCCAGCGCATCGGCTCCGGGGGACGAGGGGGTCAGACATGTCCGACGACGGGCACCAGAGCGCCGCGACCACGCGTGAGGTCGTCCAGCGTTATCTCGACTCCGACCACGGCGACACGAGCGCGATGGCGCCCGACGTGGTCTTCCGCCTGATGGCCACGGGCGACGAGTACCGCACGCCGGCGGGGGTGCAGGGGCTGCTCGAGTACTTCTACCACCAGGCGTTCGACGCCAGGGCCGAGCGGACCCGTCTCGTCGTGGACGCGGGCACGGCCGTGTTCGAGGGCTTCGTCGTCGGCCGGCACACCGGCGAGTTCGCCGGCGTCGCGGCGACGGGCAAGCAGGTGCGGATCCCCCTCGCGGTCGTCTACGACGTCCGGGACGACGCGATCGTCGAGGGACGGGTCTACGTCGAGATCCCCGCCTTCCTCGCCCAGGTGGGCGCCGGCACGTAGGTCGTGCCGCCGCGGTGCAGCGGCGAGCGCACGGAGGACCGGGCACGCCCGGGGACCAGCGGGGGGCGGCGGCGTCCGCGCGCCGCCCACCGCGAGCGGCACGTCCACCGGCGTGCTCGACGGGACCGACCGGCACATGTTCGTCGCCGCGCAGGACCGGGTCGCGCTGACGGCGGCGGTGCCGACGACGGTGTCGACGTTCGACCTCACCTACCAGCCCGGTCAGTTCTCGGGGTGGCACTCGCACCCGGGCATCGTCGTGGCCGTGGTCACGTCGGGGACGGTCGAGCGTCAGACGGTGACGAAGCGGGGGCGGTGCGTGACGGAGGAGTTCGGCGTCGGCGAGTCGTTCACCGAGGTGGGGCCGCATGTCGTCCGGAACGCCGGCGACGTGCCCGCGGTCCTGTCGATCACACGCATCTACCCGACGGCCGCGACCCAGGGGCGCATCGACGAGCCCGCTCCCGCGTGCGGCTGAGCTCCCGGCTGCTGCGGGTCCGCGTGCGGGCGGCGAAACGATTCCGACGGGAATGTGAGCGATAACATCCAGCCGTCGCGCGGGGCGAGGACGCCCTGAGCCGGACATCCCGGCGCGCGACGGGGGCGACGACCGCGAGCCGGGCACCCGGCGGGGACCGGCCTGGCGCCCGAGGACCGACCGCACGCCCGACGTGGCGCACCTCGTCCACGCCGCCGCCGGCCGACGACGGACGCAGTGGCGCCGACCGGCGCCGGTCCGCGACACCTCACCGCTCGTGACACCCGAGGAGCCATGTTGAAGCAGCCATCAGCACGCCCGCACCGGAGGCGGCTCCGGTCGGCGATCGCGTCGCTCGCCGCGGCGGTCTGCGCCGTCACCCTGCTCGCTGCCCCGGCGCAGGCGGACAACCCGATCGTCCAGCACCTCTACACCGCCGATCCTGCGCCCCTGGTGCACGACGGCCGCGTCTACCTCTACACCGGGCACGACGAGGACGGCTCGTCCTACTTCACGATGCGCGACTGGCGCGTCTTCTCGTCGACCGACATGGTCAACTGGACGGACCACGGCTCGCCGATGTCGCTCGCGACGTTCAGCTGGGCAGACGCCGACGCGTGGGCCGGTCAGGTCGTCGAGCGCAACGGGAAGTTCTACTGGTACGTGCCTGTCCGGCAGCGCTCGACGGGGCAGCGCGTCATCGGGGTCGGCGTCGCCGACAGCCCGACCGGGCCGTTCCGCGACGCGATCGGCCGCCCGCTCGTCGGGAACGGCGAGATCGACCCGACGGTGCTGGTCGACGACGACGGCCAGGCGTACCTCTACTGGGGCAACCCGCGCCTCTGGTACGTCCGGCTCAACGCGGACATGGTCTCGTACTCGGGCAGCCCGACCCAGATCCCGCTGACCACGGCAGGCTTCGGCACCCGGACGGGCGACGCGAACCGGCCGACCCTCTACGAGGAGGGGCCGTGGGTCTACAAGCGCGGCGGGACCTACTACAACGTGTTCGCGGCCCGCTGCTGCTCGGAGTTCATCGGCTACTCGACCGCGCCCGGGCCGACCGGGCCGTGGACCTACCGCGGGACCGTCATGCCGACGCAGGGCAGCAGCTTCACGAACCACCCCGGCGTCATCGACTACAGAGGCGGCTCGTACTTCTTCTACCACAACGGCGCACTGCCGGGCGGCGGCGGGTACACCCGCTCGGTCGCGGTCGAGAAGTTCACCTACAACGCCGACGGCAGCATCCCGACGATCACCATGACGACCACGGGTGCGCCGCAGGTCGGCACCCTCGACCCGTACGTGCGGCAGGAGGCCGAGACGATCGCCTGGGGGTCCGGGATCGAGACCGAACCCTCGAGCCAGGGCGGGATGAACGTCGGCTGGATCGAGAACGGCGACTACGTCAAGGTCAAGGGCGTCGCGTTCGGCACGGGCGCGACCTCGTTCTCCGCGCGCGTCGCGTCCGCCACGAGCGGCGGGCGCATCGAGGTGCGGCTCGACGGTACGGGCGGACCGGTCGTCGCGACCTGCACGGTCGGCGGCACCGGCGGGTGGCAGAGCTGGACGACCACCACCTGCCCGGTCACCGGCGCGACCGGGACGCACGACCTGTACCTGCGGTTCGCCGGCGGCAGCGGCACCCTGTTCAACGTCGACTGGTGGCAGTTCGTCCGAGGCACGACCACGACGCCGGCGTACCGGGTGACCAACCGCAACAGCGGGCAGGTGATCGACGTGCAGCAGGGCAGCCTCGCGGACCTGGCGGTCGTGGGGCAGTGGCCCAGCACGGGCTCGGCGTGGCAGCAGTGGCGTCTCGTCGACGCCGGCAGCGGCACCGTGCGGCTGCAGAGCGTCAACAGCGGCAAGTGCCTCGACGTGAGCGGCGCGTCCACGGCCGACGGCGCGGCGGTCATCCAGTACACGTGCCACGACCGGCCCAACCAGGCCTTCACCTGGCGCTCGACCGGTGACGGCTACAGCCAGCTCGTGAACGCCAGCAGCGGCAAGTGCCTCGGCGTGGTCAACGGTTCCACGACCGCAGGCGCCGCGCTGGAGCAGCGGACGTGCAGCTCCGCGACGAGCATGCAGTGGTCACGGTCCTGAGCCACCGCACCGACTCTGTCGCAGAGGCACGGCACCCCCGCCGCCACGAGGGCGACGGGGGTGCCGGTACTGCGAGTCACCGGCCCCTGGGAGCAGCCAGGGGCCGGGACGATCACACGTCGAAGTAGAGCTCGAACTCGTGCGGGTGGGGCCGCAGACGGATCGGGTCCACCTCGGCGGAGCGCTTGTAGTCGATCCACGTCGAGATGAGGTCCGGCGTGAAGACGTTGCCGGCGGTCAGCCAGTCGTGGTCGGCCTCGAGGTTGTCGAGCACCTCGCCGAGCGAGCCCGGCACCTGCTGGATGAGGGCGTGCTCCTCGGGGGGAAGCTCGTAGAGGTCCTTGTCGACCGGCTCCGGCGGCTCGATGCGGTTCTGGATGCCGTCGAGGCCGGCCATGAGCATGGCCGCGAACGCGAGGTACGGGTTCGACGACGGGTCCGGCACGCGGAACTCGATGCGCTTGGCCTTCGGGTTCGAGCCGGTCACCGGGATGCGGATGCACGCGGAGCGGTTGCGGGCCGAGTAGACCAGGTTGACCGGCGCCTCGAAGCCCGGGACCAGGCGGTGGTAGGAGTTCACCGTCGGGTTGGTGAAGGCGAGCAGCGCGGGCGCGTGCTTGAGCAGGCCGCCGATGTACCAGCGCGCCATGTCGGACAGGCCGCCGTAGCCCTTCTCGTCGAAGAACAGCGGCTGGCCGTCCTTCCACAGGGACTGGTGCACGTGCATGCCCGAGCCGTTGTCGCCGAAGAGCGGCTTCGGCATGAAGGTCGCGGTCTTGCCGGCCTCGTGCGCGACGTTCTTCACGACGTACTTGAACAGCTGCACCTTGTCGGCCGACTTGGCGAGCGTGTCGAAGCGGTAGTTGATCTCGGCCTGGCCGGCGGTGCCCACCTCGTGGTGCGCGCGCTCGACCTCGAGGCCGAGGGCGTCCAGCTGCAGGGAGATCTTGTCGCGCAGGTCGGCGAAGTGGTCGACCGGCGGGACGGGGAAGTAGCCGCCCTTGTAGGGCGTCTTGTGGCCGAGGTTGCCGCCCTCCTCCTTGCGACCGGTGTTCCAGGCGCCCTCGATCGAGTCGATGTAGTAGAACGACGCGTCCTGGCGGGTCTGGAAGCGCACGTCGTCGAAGACGTAGAACTCGGCCTCGGGGGCGAAGAACGCGGTGTCGGCGATGCCGGTCGACCGCAGGTACGCCTCGGCCTTCGCGGCGACCTGGCGGGGGTCGCGGCTGTAGGGCTCGTCGGTGTACGGGTCGACGATGTGGAAGTTGATGTTCAGCGTCTTCTCGACCCGGAAGGGGTCGATGTAGGCGGTCGTGACGTCGGGGATGAGCTTCATGTCCGACTCGTGGATCGCCTGGAAGCCGCGGATCGACGACCCGTCGAACATCTGGCCCTCGGTGAAGAAGTTCGCGTCCACGGAGGCGGCCGGCACGTTGAAGTGCTGCATGACGCCGGGCAGGTCGCAGAACCGGACGTCGATGAACTTGACGTCCTCGCTCTTGATGAAGGCCAGTACTTCCTCTGGCTTGCTGAACATCCGCTGCTCCTCGGTTGTGTGTCCACCCTGGGGTCGGGCTCCGCCGAGGCTATGGCGGGGGAGTTTCTCTGGGGTGTAGCGGTTGTTTCCGCCGTGTTACGTCGGCGTCCCCCGTGTAACGATCGCGCGAACTCCTGGGCGGACGTCCGGGAGCGCGCGTGGGCGTCGCACCGGGGGTGGCGACCTACCCTGGTCGCGTGACCTCACGCGACGACATGGGTTCCTGGCTCGAAGGCGGCTCCCCGGCCGGGACGACGGCCCGCGGTGCGCGGCTCGGCCTGCCGCCGGACGGGCCGGGGGCGCTCGCGTCCCTCGGCCGTCGGGTCGCCGCGCTCGCCGTCGACTGGACCGTGTGCCTGCTCATCGCGGCGACGTTCTTCCCGGTCGAGCGCACGGGGTTCTACCTGACGCGCGGGGCGCCGACGGCGACGCTCCTCATCTTCCTGCTCGAGAACGTGCTGCTCGTCGGGACCGTCGGCTTCACGCTGGGCCACCGCGTGCTCGGGCTGCGTGTGCGCCGCGCGGCCGTGGCGCCGCCCGGTGCGGCGCCGCTGGCCGACTCCGGACGCCCGCCCGGGCTGCTGTCGGGGCTCGTCCGCGGCGTGCTGCTCTGCCTCGTGATCCCCGCGGTCGTGTGGGACTCGGACGGTCGCGGCCTGCACGACCGGCTCGCGGGCACGGCGATCGTCCGGCGCTGACCGTCAGGCGGGCGCCTGCCACGTGAGGCTGTAGCGCCAGTACAGGTGCCGCCGCCAGCGGGCTCCCGGCAGGATCCGGCGCGCCGCGTCGCGGACCTCGCCGTACCCCTCGCGCGGGTCGGTGACGGCCGCCCCGTGCTCCCACACGCCTCGCGCCCGGTCGACGACGGCGGCGACCGGCACGGCCGCGGCGCTGAGCGCCACGTCGCCGGGGGTGCGTGCCCCCGCCAGGCCGACGACGACGAGCCGTCCGCCGGGTGCGGTGAGGGCCGCCAGCCGGCGCAGCCCGTCCTCGAGCGGCAGGTGGTGGAGCGTCGCGTAGCACGTCACGAGGTCGAAGGCGTCGCCGTCGAGGACCTCGAGCGCGTCGCCGACGACGAACGTGACGCCGTCGTCACCGACCGAGGCCGCGCGTGCGAGCTCGACCTGGGCGGCGTCGACGTCGAGCCCCGTGACGCGGGGGACCCCGGCGGACCGCAGCCGGCGGACGAGCAGGCCCTCGCCGCAGCCCACGTCGAGCGCGGTGCACGCCTGCGGGGCGTGCCGCAGCGCGAGCGGGTGGTAGTGCGTGTTGTGGTTCCAGCGGTCGTCGCGCACGGACGGACCGTACCGGGTCCGGCCGTGCCGGGTCAGCGCCCGCGCATGCCCTTGCGGTCGGGACGCGCGCGCATCGGGTCGACGCCCTTCGGCACGGGCAGGCGCACGGCGCCGAGCGCGGTGAGCCGCTTGCCGACCTCGGCGACCTCCTGCTTGGTCAGCGAGGGCCGGAGGCGCTGGATGTGCCGCGGCAGCTTTCGCAGGGGCACCTGGCCCTCGTCGTCGCCGACCTGGACCAGCGTGATCGGGGCACCGGAGATGACGCGCGCGGTGCGCTTGCGCTCGGCCTCGAGGAGGCGGGCCAGACGCGGCGCGGGACCGCCCTCGGCGATGAGGACGACGCCTGGGCGGCCCAGCCCGCGGAACACCATGTCGCGCGTGCGAGGGTCGACGTTGACGGGCTCCTCGGTGAACGTCCAGCCGCGGCGGATGGTGCCGAGGGCCGCGCGGGACGCACCGGGCTGGCCGGCGATCCGGGTGTACGCGGCGGTCTCGGCGCGGCGCGCGAGGACGAACATCGCACCGAGCAGCGCGAACGGGATGCTCAGCAGCAGCACGTAGACGATCGAGTCGACCAGGAGGCCGATGACCAGGCCGAGCGCGACGATCCCGACGAACACCGCGAGCAGCAGCCACGTGATGGCCGGGTCGCTCTGCCGGGTCATCTGGTACGCCTGCCACAGCTGGTGGTACCAGCGGGTCTTGCGGACCTTCCCGGCGGCCGGGGGGGTGGCGTTCGTGTCGCGGGCCATGGGGTCGGAGTCTACCGATCTCGCGGGCACCACCGGACATCGTCCGGCGGCGCGAAGGGCCTCAGCGCGCGAGCAGGCTCGCCGCCTCCTGGCGGGCGGTCGTCGGCTCGCCCAGGTGCGCGAGCGCCGCGGGGATCTCGATGCCGCGGTGCCGCATGGCCTGGCCCCACAGCCGACCCGCGCGGTACGACGAGCGCACGAGCGGCCCGGACATGACGCCGAGGAAGCCGAGCTCCTGCGCGTGGTCGGACAGCTCGACGAACTCCTCGGGGCGCACCCACCGGTCGACCGGGTGGTGCCGCAGCGACGGACGCAGGTACTGCGTGATCGTCACGATGTCGCAGCCCGCGTCGTGAAGGTCCTGGAGCGCCGTCTTCACCTCGTCGGTCGTCTCGCCCATGCCGAGGATGAGGTTCGACTTGGTGACGAGACCGGCCTCGCGGGCGCGCGTGATCACGGACAGCGAGCGCTCGTACCGGAACGCCGGGCGGATCTTCTTGAAGATGCGCGGCACCGTCTCGACGTTGTGCGCGAGCACCTCGGGACGCGACTCGTTGACCTCGTCGAGCAGCTCGGGCACCGCGTTGAAGTCGGGGATCAGCAGCTCGACGCCCGTGCCGGGGTTGATCGCGTGGATCTGGCGGACCGTCTCCGCGTACAGCCACGCACCGCCGTCGGGCAGGTCGTCGCGCGCGACACCCGTGACCGTCGCGTACTTGAGGCCCATCGCCTGCACCGAGGCGGCCACGCGGCGCGGCTCGTCGGCGTCGAAGTCGGCGGGCTTGCCGGTGTCGATCTGGCAGAAGTCGCAGCGGCGGGTGCACTGGTCGCCGCCGATGAGGAACGTCGCCTCGCGGTCCTCCCAGCACTCGAAGATGTTGGGGCAGCCCGCTTCCTCGCAGACCGTGTGGAGCCCCTCGCGCTTCACGAGGCCCTTGAGCTCGCTGTACTCGGGGCCCATGGTCGCGCGGGTCCGGATCCACTCCGGCTTCTTCTCGATCGGCGTCGCGGCGTTGCGCGCCTCGACGCGGAGCATGCGGCGGCCCTCGGGAGCGATCGTCACGTCGTCAGACTAACCCCGCTCGTGCGCGGCGCGTGGTGGGGGAGTCGCACGTCACAGCCGGTCGGGACCTCGGTCCCGCGCGCTGGCCCGTCGCGCGGCGCGACGCTGAGGGCGTCGGCGACACGCCCGGGCGACCGGGACCGGCGGGACCCCGCGACGCCGGCACGACGAGGGGAGGGACGATGAAGATCCTCATGACGGTCGCGTCGCGGCACGGCGCGACGCGCGAGATCGGTGCGGTGGTCGCCGACGTGCTGCGCGAGGCGGGGCACGACGTCGACGAGGTGACCCCCGACGAGGTCGAGCACGTGACCGGGTACGACGCCGCGGTCCTCGGGTCGGCGGTCTACGTCGGCCGGCTCGCGGCCTCCCTCCGCGACCTCGTCGAGCGGCAGGGTGCGCACCTGCGGGCGATGCCCGTGTGGCTGTTCTGGTCCGGACCGGTGGGCGACCCGCCGCTGCCGCCGACGCCTCCCGACGACGTCGACGTCGTCGCCCGGCACGTCGGTGCGCGCGAGCCGCGGTGCTTCGTCGGCCGCATCGAGCGCTCCGAGCTCAACCTCAACGAGCGCGCGCTCGTGGCGCTCACGCGTGCGGAGACCGGGGACTTCCGGGACTTCGACGACGTGCGGTCGTGGGCCGCCGAGGTCGTCGCGGAGCTCGCGGCGGTGCGCGCGGGCTGAGGCGTCAGCCGGCGGCCGGCGCCGGTGCGCCGGCG
>NZ_BHYL01000002.1 GCF_003851725.1 Cellulomonas algicola
GCTCGGTGCCGCGGGGGTCGGGGTGCCGGCGGTGGTGCCGGCGACCGGCACCGCGGGTCCGACCTGCGCGGTGGTGGCCGGGTGCGTGGGCTCGGTCGCGGCGGCCGTGCGGGTGCGCGTGCGGGTCGGCTTCGCGGCCGCGGGGGTGCCGATCTGCTCGACCGCGGACGCGGCACGCCGGCCGCGCTTCGGCGGCTCGGCGGGGGTGCCGGACGCGGCCGGACCGGGTTCGGTGGCGGGCGTGAGGCGGGGCGCGGTGGTGCGCGAACGGCTGCCGGACTTCGGGGGAGTCGTCACGCTCCCGAACCTATCCGCAGGCGGTGGGGGTGGGCATCCGGTGCGGGAGCCGTGTCCGCCACACCGGGGTGACGCGCGCCCGACCTGGGCGGATGTGCCCGGTGTGCGACGTGCCGTCGCGGCCGCCTGCGACCTGGACCGTCAGTCCAGCGGCGGCACCGTCAGTCGAGCGTCGACGCCAGCGCGCGGCCCGTCGTCCGTCCGGTGAACAGGCAGCCGCCCAGGAACGTGCCCTCGAGCGCGCGGTGCCCGTGCACACCGCCGCCGCCGAACCCCGACGCCTCGCCGACGGCCCACAGCCCGGGCAGCACCTCGCCGTCGGGTCGCAGCACGCGTCCCTCGAGGTCGGTGTGCAGCCCGCCGAGGGTCTTGCGCGTGAGCACCGACAGGCGGACCGCGAGGAGCGGGCCGTGCGCGGGGTCGAGCAGCCGGTGCGGCTTGGCGACGCGGATGACCTTGTCGACGACGTACCGGCGGGCCATCGCGGTCGCGACCACCTGGAGGTCCTTGCCGAGGCCGGACTCCACCTGGCGGTCGCGGTCGACGATGGTTTGCTCGAGCTGCTCGGCGTCGATCCGGTCGGTGCCGGTGAGCGCGTTCATGCGGCGCGCGAGCTCGGCGGGCGTGTCCGCCCAGAGGAACTCCTCCGACTCGTGCGCGAACGTCTCGACCGGGCCGACCGCACCCGGCAGCACGCGCTGGAGGAGCTGCGGGACGCTCTTGCCGGTCAGGTCGGGGTTCTGCTCCGAGCCGGACAGCGCGAACTCCGAGCCGAGGATCGTCTTGTCGAGCACGAACCACGAGTGGTCGTCGCCGCGCGACGTGAGGTGCTGCAGCGCGCCGAGCGAGTCGAAGCCGGGGAACAGCGGGACGGGCAGGCGGTTCCCGTCGGCGTCGAGCCACAGCGACGACGGGCCGGGCAGGATGCGGATGCCGTGCCGGCTCCACACGGGCGAGTGGTTGGTGATGCCCTCGGGGTAGTGCCATGCGCGGTCGGGGTGGACGACCGCGCCCCCTGCGTCCCGTGCGGCGGCGACGCCCGAGCCGTCGACGTGGTCGGGGACACCCGACAGCATCCGCTCGGGGAGCCGGCCCGCGTGCTCGGGCCAGGTCGCGCGGACGAGGCCGTGGTTCGCGCCGATGCCGCCCGTCGCGACGACGACCGCGGCCGCCTCGAGCTCGAAGGGGCGTGCGACCTCGCGCGAGCTCGGCACCGCGCGGGCGACGCCGTCGTCCACGAGCACGTCGCCGCGCACGCCCGTGACGCGGCCGTCGGTCGTGACGAACGACGTCACGCGGTGCCGGAAGCGCACGTCGACGCGCCCGTCCTTGCGCGCGTCGAGGAGCGTCCGCACGAACGGCTCGAGGATGCCCGGACCCGTGCCCCACGTGACGTGGAAGCGCGGGACGGTGTTGCCGTGGCCGCCCGCGGTGTAGCCGCCGCGCTCGGCCCACTGCACGAGCGGGAACCAGCGCACGCCCTGCGCGTGCAGCCACGGCCGCAGGTCTCCCGCCGCGAAGTCGACGAACCCCTCCGCCCACGCGCGTCCCCACCGGTCCGAGCCGTCGTCGGCGAAGTCCGCCGAGCCGAGCCAGTCGGCGAGCGCGAGCTCGGCCGAGTCCTTGATGCCCAGCCGGCGCTGCTCGGGGGAGTCGACGAGGAAGAGCCCGCCGAACGACCAGAACGCCTGCCCGCCGAGGCTCGCGGCGTTCTCGGCGTCGAGCAGGACGACGCGGCAGCCCGCCGCGAGGAGCTCGGCGGTGGCGACCAGGCCCGCGAGGCCCGCGCCGACGACCACGACGTCGTGGGAGTGCGTCATGTCGCGACGGTACACGTCTGGACGGTCGTCCAGAAGGACGTCACTCCGCGCGGTCGAGGACGTACACGCGCATGCTCAGGGGCTCCATGACCGTCGACTCGCCGGGCTCCGCGTGCAGGCTGCCGGCGATCGCCTCGGCCCGCTCGTCGCCCGGACGCTCCCACACCGAGTCCCACGCGAGCCGCCACCGACCCCCGTGCTCGTCCGCGAGCACCACGGTCACCGAGTCCAGCGCGCCGTTCACGACCAGCATCACCGTGTCGTCGTCGGGCGGGGGAGCCGTGCGCACCATCTGCAGCGTGCGCACTGACGGGTCGTGCCAGCGCGCGTGGTCGAACGGCGTCCCGAGCGCGTCGTACCAGGCGAGGTCCGGGCGACGGTCCGGCAGCAGCGGCCGGCCCGAGTAGAACCGGTCCGCGCGCAGCGCCGGGTGCTCGCGGCGCAGGAGCAGCAGCCAGCGAGCCGTCGTCAGCAGGTCCTTGCGCCACGGCGCGAGGTCCCAGCTCACCCACGACGTCTCGTTGTCCTGGCAGTACGCGTTGTTGTTGCCGTGCTGCGTGCGGCCCAGCTCGTCGCCCGCGGTGATCATCGGCGTGCCCGCCGACAGCACGAGCGTCGCGAGCAGGTTGCGGATCGAGCGACGGCGCAGCGGCACGATGTCCGCGCCCGGCCCCTCGAGGTGCACCGGGCCCTCGAGCCCGTGGTTCCACGACCGGTTGTCGTCCGTGCCGTCGCGGTTCTGCTCGCCGTTCGCCGCGTTGTGCTTGTGGTCGTACGCGACGAGGTCGGCGAGCGTGAACCCGTCGTGCGCCGTCACGTAGTTCACCGACGCGGCCGGGCCGCGCATGAGCGGCGGGTCCGTGTGGCCGAACAGGTCCACGGAACCCGCCAGGCGCGTCGCGAGGTCCCGCACGCGGTGACCCGGCAGCCCGTGCGCCGCACGCGCCGGGTCCGCGAGCCAGAACGACCGCGTCGCGTTGCGGAACCGGTCGTTCCACTCCGCGAACGGCGGCGGGAACTGCCCCGTGCGCCAGCCGCCCGGGCCCACGTCCCACGGCTCGGCGACGAGCTTGAGACCGTGCAGGCTCGGGTCGACCTGCGCCGCGACCAGGAGCGGGTGGTCGGGCGTGAAGCCGTCCGCGTCGCGGCCCAGCGTCACCGCGAGGTCGAAGCGGAACCCGTCGACGCCCACGACGTCGGCCCAGTAGCGCAGCGAGTCGAGCGTCATGCCGACGACCGCCGGGCGGCGGAAGTCGAGCGTGTTGCCGGTGCCCGTCACGTCGGCCAGACGGGCCGGGACGCCGCCGTCGTGCGCGTAGTACAGCGTCGAGTCGAGCCCGCGCCACGACAGGTGCTGCCCCGGCAGGCCGCCCTCGCACGTGTGGTTGTAGACGACGTCGAGCAGGACCTCGAGACCGGCCTCGTGCAGGCCGTGGACGGCGCGGCGGACCTCCTCCAGCACCGCGTCGGGCCCGAGCGCGCGCGCCTCCTTGGTCGCGTACGCGGCGTGCGGTGCGAAGTAGCCGAGCGTCGAGTAGCCCCAGTAGTTGGTGAGGCCCTTCTCGACCAGGTGCGGCTCCGAGGAGAACGCGTGGATCGGGAGCAGCTCGACCGCGGTCACGCCGAGCCCCAGCAGGTGGTCGACGACCGCCGGGTGCGCGAGGCCCGCGTACGTGCCGCGCAGCTCCGGGGGCAGGGCGTCGTGCAGCGCCGTGAGGCCCTTGACGTGGGCCTCGTACACGACCGTGCGCGACCACGTCGTCCACGGGCGGTTCGCCGCCGGGTCGGGCCCCGGCAGGTCGCGCGTGTCGACGACCACGGAGAACGGCACGTGCCCCGCGGAGTCGCGATGGTCCGCCGGTCCGTACGGGTCGCCGTGCAGGTCCTCGTCCACCACGTGGCCGTACGTCTGCGGGACGTGCTCGACGTCGCCGACGAGGCCGCGCGCGTACGGGTCGACCAGCAGCTTGCGCGGGTTGTAGCGCAGCCCCGCCGACGGGTTCCACGGACCGTGCGCCCGGAACCCGTAGCGCTGCCCCGGGCGGATGCCCGGCACCGACGCCGAGAACACGCCGTGCACCGGGCCCGACAGCGTGATGCGGCGCTCCGTCAGCGTCCCCTCGACGCCGTCGAACAGGCACAGCTCGACCGCGGTCGCGTGCGACGCGAGCACCGCGACGTCCACCCCCTCGTCGGTCACGTGGACACCGAGCCGGGGCGGCCGTCGGGACGGGGCGGTCGCACTCACGCCCGCCATTCTGCTGGACGGACGTGACACCCGTGCGTCGTGCGTGCTTCCGGGCGGCGTCACGCCGCCCCCTTCCGCCACCCTTCCGCCCCTCGACACGGCGGACCGGGGCGGCCGCCGCGGGCGGTAACGTCTCCGCCGTGAGGATCGTCGTCTGCGTCAAGCACGTCCCGGACATCCAGTCGGACCGGGCCCTCGGCCCCGACGGTCGCGCGGTGCGCGACGGCGGGGACGGCACGCTCAACGAGCTGGACGAGAACGCCCTCGAGGCCGCGCTCGCGCTCGTCGAGTCCCTCGGCGAGGGATCCGTCGTGGCCCTGACCGTCGGCCCGGACGACGCCGCCGACGCGGTCCGCAAGGGCCTGCAGATGGGCGCCGACGAGGCCGTGCACGTCGTCGACGACGCGATCGCCGGCTCCGACGCGATCGGCACCGCGCGCGTGCTCGCCGCCGCCGTGCAGCACCTCGCCGCGCAGGAGCCCGTCGACCTCGTCGTCACCGGCATGGCCGGGCTCGACGGCCTCACCTCGCTGCTGCCGACGGCCCTCGCCACGCTGCTCGACCTGCCCGCGCTGCCGCTCGGTGCCGAGCTCACGGTCGACCCGGCCGCCCGCACCGTCCGCGTGCGCCGCAACCTCGACCACGCGACCGAGGTCCTCGAGGCCCCGCTGCCCGCCGTCGTGTCCGTGACCGACCAGGCCAACGAGCCGCGGTACCCGAACTTCAAGGGCATCATGGCCGCCCGCAAGAAGCCCGTCACGACGCTCGCGCTCGCCGACCTGGGCCTCGACGCGTCGGCCGTCGGTGCCGCGGGTGCGCGCACCGAGGTCGTCTCCGCGGCGGCTCGCCCGGCCCGCGACAACCGCGTGCTCGTCACCGACGACGGCGAGGCCGGCGTGAAGCTCGCGCGCTACCTCGTCGAGAACAAGCTCGTCTGAGCCTGAAGTCCGTACCGCCCGGACGCCCGGGCTCCTCGCACCACCCGAGAATCGAGAACGCCGTGACCGGAACGACAGCGCCCGTCCTCGTCCTGCTCGACCACACGCCCGAGGGCGCGCTGCGCAGCCCCGTCCGCGAGATCGCGACGCTCGCCGCGTCCCTCGCCGGCGGCGCCGGCGTGCACGGCGTGTGGCCCGCCGACACCGAGCCGTCGGCCGACGTCCTCGCCGAGCTCGGCGCGCTCGGCGTCACGCAGGTGCACCGCGTCGTCGCCGACGCCGACCTGCACCTGACGGCCGTCCTGGCGGAGGCGCTGGGCTCGCTCGTGGCGGCGACCGGGGCAGGCCTCGTGCTGCTCGTGTCGTCGTTCGAGAACAAGGAGGCCGCGGCGCGCCTGGCCGTCGCCACCGGCGCCGGGGTCGTCACCGACGCCGACGGGCTCGTCGTCGAGGACGGGCGCTACGTCGCCGACAAGACCGTCTTCGCCGGCACCTGGACCACGCGGT
Source organism: Cellulomonas algicola (assembly GCF_003851725.1). GTDB lineage: Bacteria > Actinomycetota > Actinomycetes > Actinomycetales > Cellulomonadaceae > Cellulomonas > Cellulomonas algicola. The sequence goes on from NZ_BHYL01000002.1 coordinate 5,811, forward strand.
GCGCGATCACCGCGCCGCTCGCCGTCGTCACCGTCAAGGCCAACTCCGTCGTCGTGGACGCGTCCGCGACCGGGGGTGCGCCGGCCGTCGTGCCCCACGCCGTCGCGGTCTCCGAGGGCGCTCGGCGCGTCACGCTCGTCGAGCGGACCGAGCGTCCCGACAGCGGTCGCCCCGACCTCGGCAGCGCGCACGTCGTCGTCGTCGGCGGGCGCGGCACCGAGGGCGACTTCAGCCCCGTCGAGGAGCTCGCCGACGTCCTCGGCGGTGCCGTCGGCGCCACGCGCGTCGCGACCGACGAGGGCTGGATCGGCCACGACGCGCAGATCGGCCAGACCGGCGTCACCGTGTCCCCGCGGCTGTACATCGGCGCCGGCGTGTCCGGGGCCGTGCACCACCGCGGCGGCATGCAGGCGTCCGGCACGATCGTCGCGGTCAACGCCGACGCCGACGCGCCCATCTTCGAGATCGCCGACTTCGGCGTCGTGGGCGACCTGTTCACGGTCCTCCCGCAGGCGGCGGCGGAGCTCCGCCGCCTCAAGTCCCAGGACTGACGTCCGTCGATACCGACATGGGTGCCGTTCCGCGTGCGCGGACGGCGCCCACGTCGGTATGAACGAGGGTCAGGAGAGGTCGCGGAGCCAGCGGAGGGCGGCGACGCCCTGGGCCGCCTGGAAACGGCGCAGGTTGGGGATGCCCGGGGGCGGGGGCTGCAGCGACGAGGAGATGAAGTAGCCGGACAGGCCCGCGAGGACGGCGCGCAGGTCGTCGTCGGAGACGCCCTCGCTCACGGCGGACCCGCGGAAGACGGTGTGCGGGTCGCCGCCGCCCTGCAGCGACACGCTCGGCAGCATGAACGCCCAGTCGAGCCAGGGGGCGCCGATCGCGGCGTGCGGCCAGTCGATGAGCCAGACGCGGTGCTGGTCGTCGATGATCACGTTGTCCGCGCGCAGGTCGCCGTGCACGAGCGCGTCGCCCGCGCAGACCCGCAGGGCCTCCTGCTCCCGCAGGACGAGCTTCTCGTGGTGGTCCCGCGCCCACTGGCCCAGGTCGCCCGCGCGGGCGACG
>NZ_BHYL01000003.1 GCF_003851725.1 Cellulomonas algicola
GCGGCGCGTCGCGTCGGCAGCACGGCGCACGCGGCGCGTCTGCGGCGGCGACGCGCGTCGGCACCGCGCGTGGCGAACCGACCCGCCCGCGCGGGTCAGTAGCCGGCGAAGGCGTCGGTGCGGATCCGACGCACCCCCGCCCGGCGCAGCGTGCGGCGCGCGTGCACGACCATGCGCGGCGGACCCGAGACGTACGCGAGCCGCCGGTGGGCGTCAGGCACGCCCTCGCGGAGCACGGCGTCCTCGAGCAGGGGCGCGGCACGGTGCTCCCACCCCTCCGGCAGCACGGCGGGCGGCGTCGGGGCGACCACCACGACGCGCGCCGCGGACGCGGTGAGCACGTCGGCGTAGGGCGGCTCGTCACCGGGCCCGAGCAGGAGCAGCAGCACGACGTCGCGCCGCTCCCCCGCGCGTGCGAGTGCCGCGAGCTGGCTGACGAACGGCGTGATCCCGATCCCGCCCGCGACCAGCAGCAGCGGGACGTCGGCGCGCCGCGGGAGGAGGAAGTCGCCGCCGACGGACGTGGCGCGCACCACGACACCCTGCGGCAGCGACGTGAGCGTGCGCTTGAACGAGCTCGGCGCGGGTGTCAGCCGGTACGCGACCACGACGCCGTCCACGTGCCCGGGCGGCGACGCGACCGAGAACACCCGGCGGGTCCCGCGCCGGTCGACGCCCGCGTGCGGCACGTGCAGCTCGATCCACTGCCCGGGGCGGAAGCGCAGCGCGCGCTCGGGCGCGAAGGCGACCTCGCGCACGGCCGGCGTGACGTCGCGGTGACCCACGACGGTGAGCCGCACGGCACGCCGCTGTCCGAGCGCGAACGCGAGCACGTTGCCGACGACGAGCGCGAGCTCGGGCGAGCTCCACACGGGTCCGAGCGTGAACGGCGTGACGGTGAGCGCGCCGACGAGGGCGGCCTCCGCGAGCTGCTGGCGGCGGCGGGGCGGCAGGGTCAGCGGCTCGGTGAGCATGAACGCGGCGGCGAGCACGAGCGGGTAGGACGCGAGCGAGGTCCACAGGGCGTCGGGCACCGCCAGGCCCAGCCCGACGAGCCGCACGCTCACCACCCCGCCCGCGACGACCAGGTACGTCCCGACGAGCAGCCCGCGCCGGGTCCGCACGACGACGGCCAGCGCGGCGACCGCGACGACCGGGAGCAGCGCGGGCGTCGCGACCCACCAGGTGGCCGGCACCGCGCCGAACGGGACGCCCACGAGCCCCACGGCGAGCGCGCCGGCCGCCGCGGGGTTGAGGACGTGCCGCGACCGCACGGCGAGGACGAACTTGGACGCCCCCGCGGCGGCGGCGGCCGCGGCGAGGACCGCGAGGTCGAGGGGTGCCGTCGACGGACGGAGCAGCAGCGCGAGGAGGAGCCCGGTGATCACCGACGACTCGCGGTGCACGGGCACGCGCCAGAGCGCGCCGCACGCGAGGCTGACGAGCAGGGTGACGGCGACCGCGACGACGACCGACACCGCCAGCGCGACCGGCTCGACGTGCACGCTCCCCGAGAGGCTCAGCACGAGCGCGGCGGCCAGCACGACGCCCAGTGCGGCCGAGACGGTCCGGTACGTCGTGACGCGGCCGAGCAGGTCGTCGACGCGGCTCATGCGAACACCTCCCCGGGCAGCCCGAGCGACCAGTGCACGCGGCCGTCGGCGTGGATGCGCACGTACTCGAGGTCGAACCGCACCTGCAGGCGCTCGGGGTCGACGAAGAAGAGCGCCGTCGCGAGGCCGTCGGCGACCATCGCGGTGGGCGCGACGGCCCAGGTCGCGACGACGTCCCGCGTGGGCGCACCCGTGCGGGCGTCGACGACGTGGTGCAGCCCGTCGCCCCACGTGCGCCGGTCCACGCCCGAACCGCACACGGCGGCGTCGCCGACCTCGACGACGCCCACCGCGCGGCTCGCGTCGCCGGGCTGCTGGAGCCCGACCCGCACCGGCGCACCGTGCCGCAGGACGTCGCCGCCCGCGTCGACCAGCACGTCGTCGACGCCGCACGCCGCGAGCTCGGCGGCCACGAGGTCGACGAGCTGGCCCTTGCCCGCGGCGCCGACGTCGAGCAGCACGGGCTCGTGCACGACGAGCCGGTCGCCGTCGCGCGCGAGCACGTCGGCCGCGCGCGGGGCGGGCACGGGCGGACCCGCCGGGACGAGGGTCAGCCCGGGGTCGTAGCCGAGCCGCTCCAGGCTGCGGCCGACGAGCGGGGACACGGCGCCGCCGGTGCGCTCGTCGAGCACGTCGTAGAGGTCGAGCAGCGCGACGCCGTGCGCGGGCAGGGCGTACACGCCGGGTGCCGCGGCGATCCGGGCCACGAGCGAGTCGGGACGGAACCGGGACCACACCGCGTCGTACGCCGCGACGCACGCGTGGACGCGGGCGAGCACCCCCCCGTCGAGCGGTGCCGGTGTGCGCAGCGTCCACCGGGTGCCGATCGCGTCGAACGACTCACGCGCGCGCATCGGCGAGGACGGACTCCAGCGCGGACTCGAAGGCCTGCGTCGTGAGCGACGCGCCGGCCACGACGTCGACGTCGACGTCCTCGAGCGGGATCCCGACGACCTGAGCCGAGATGGCGGAGGCGAAGTCGGACTGGAACGTCTGCGAGGTGGGGTTGGTCGCCTGCGGCGCGACGTCCATCGCGGCGACGATGCCCTCGTCGACGGTGAGCGTCACCTCGATGCTCTCCTTGCCCGCGGGCGAGGAGTAGATGCCGACCCCGACGTAGGTGCCGTCGACGATGCGGCTCGTCGGGGACGCGGAGCTGCCGACGGCACCGCTCGCGTCGCCCTGCGCGCCGGCGGCGCCGGTCCCTGCGGCACCGCCCGCGGCGGTCGTGCCGTCGGCGGCCGTCGCGTCGGCGGCGCAGCCCGTGAGGGCGGCGGCGAGCGTCAGGCCCGCGAGGGCGAGCGCGGGCGTGCGGGGCGTGGTCATCGGGGTGCGTCCTCTCGTGGCCCGGGCTGTCCCGGGTCGGCAGGCGTCGAGGGGGCGACGCCCGAGGTCACACCTTGGCGGACGGGGTCGGCAGGCTGTCCACGCGCGAATCGATTAGGCGCTCACGCAGCGAGACGTCGGTGCAGGTCAGCCCACCCGGTGGAGCCACCGGACGGGTGCGCCCGCGCCCGCGTAGCGGAAGGGCTCGAGCTCGTCGTCCCAGGCCTGGCCGAGCGCGAGGTCGAGCTCCGCACGCAGGCGTGCCGGGTCGTCCGCGTGCTCGAGCGCGGCGCGGATCCGGTCCTCGGGGACGACGACGTTGCCGTGCACGTCGGTCGCGGCATGGAAGATCCCGAGCTCGGGCGTGTGGCTCCAGCGGGAGCCGTCGACGCCGTGGCTCGCCTCCTCCGTGATCTCGTACCGCAGGTGCGCCCACCCGCGCAGCGCGGACGCCAGCCGCGCGCCGGTGCCCTGGGGTCCCTGCCACGAGTGCTCGGCACGGTAGAAGCCGGGTCCTGCCGGCTGCGGGGTCCAGTCGAAGGTCACCCGCGCGGTCAGGACGTTCCCGGCTGCCCACTCGATGTGGGGGCACAGCGCACGGGGCGCAGAGTGCACGAAAAGAACACCGCGGGTGATCGCACCTGCCATGTCGTCCTCCTGGTCGGCTCGAGGTTCGCCTTCCCCAACGTCCTCGGGTCCTGCTCAGGAGCACTCACGGTCTCGCGGCGTGCTGTGCACACTATGCCCGACGTGCGGCGTCACCGCCAAGCACCAGGGCGGGGATGCGTCAGAGCTGCTCGCGGATCGCCCGCATCGCCTTCTTGCGCACGGACCGCTCGAGGCGGTCGAGGTAGAGCATCCCGTCGAGGTGGTCGACCTCGTGCTGGAGGCACCGGGCCATGAGCTCGGTGCCCTCGACGACGACTTCCTTGCCGTCGAGGTCGGTGCCGACGACCCGCGCGTACCAGGCGCGGCGCGTCGGGTACCAGAGACCCGGGACCGAGAGGCAGCCCTCGTCGCCGTCCTGGTACTCGTCCTCGGAGAGCTCGACGATCACGGGGTTGAGCACGTAGCCGATCTCGTCGTCGATGTTCCACGAGAACGCGCGCAGGCCGACGCCGATCTGGTTGGCCGCGAGACCGGCGCGACCCTCGTGGTCGACCGTCTCGAGGAGGTCCTCGACGAGCGAGCGGACGCGGTCGTCGACCGCGGTGATCGGGTCGCACGGGGTACGCAGGACGGGGTCTCCGACGGTGCGGATCTCTCGCATGGCCATGCGTCGATCCTTTCATGCCCGGGACGCGGACCAGGGCCGTCCGGAGGCGGCGTGTGAGGAGCGAGACACCGCACGGCGCCGACAAGCCGACGAAGCGGGCGTACCTTTGTACTGACCGGTCAGTCAGAAAGGAACCCGCCACATGACCGCCTCCGCCGAGATCGGCACCGACCCCACCCCCGGCGCCGCGAGCGACGGCCCCGCCGCGCCCGACGCGACACCCGAGCCGCCCGTCGTCCGCGCCCGGCACCTCGCCCTGCACGGCCCGCGCGGACGCGTGTACGGACCCGTCGACCTCGACGTCGCGCCGGGCGTGCTCGTGCTGGTCCAGGGCGCGCAGGGCTCGGGTCGCACGAGCCTGCTGCTCACGCTCGCCGGCCGCATGGTCCCCGACGCCGACGCACGGCTCGACGTGCTCGGGCACCGCCTGCCGCGGGAGCGCCGCGCCGTGCAGAGCGCGGCGGCGATCGCGGGGTTCGGCGGGATCGACGACCTCGACCAGTCCGTCACGGTCGGCGCGCTCGTCCGCGAGCGGCTCGCCTGGCTCGGCCCCTGGTACCGACGCCAGCCCCGCCTCACCCGGCGCACGCTCGACGAGGCACTGGCGCCGGCGTTCGGCGACCGCCCCGTGCCCGCGCCGGGCACCGTCGCCTGGGACCTCGACGAGCTGGACGCGATGCTGCTGCGCCTCGGCCTCGCCCTGCTGCAACGACCCCGTCTGCTCGTGGTCGACGACGTCGACCAGGTGCTCGACGACGCCCGCCGCCAGGTCGTCTGGACCCGGCTCGAGCGGCTCGCCGCGGGCGGCCTCACGGTCGTCGCCGCGTGCGCGAGCGCCGACGAGGTCACGCGCACCCGCTGGGTCACGCCGCCGACCGTCGTCGCGCTCCCCCTCTGACCCGTCTCCCGTCACCCACCGCACCCCGAGGACCGTCATGCTCTCGCTCACCGCCGGCACCGAGCTGCGCCGCTTCCGCCGCGGCACGCTGCCCCGCCTGGCCGTCGTCGCGATGATCGTCGTGCCGCTGCTCTACGGCGTCCTGTACCTGTGGGCGTTCTGGAACCCCACCGGGCACCTCGACCGCATCCCCGTCGCGCTCGTCGACGCCGACGCGGGCGCGACGCGCGACGGCGAGCCCGTGCACGCGGGCGCCGACCTCGTCGACCGGCTCGTCGACGAGCACCGCCTCGACTGGGTCGTCACCGACCCCGCCGACGCGGCCGACGGCGTCGACTCCGGCCGCTACTACTTCAGCGTCACGGTGCCCGCGGACTTCTCCGCCGACCTCGTCTCCGCCGGCGGCGACTCCCCGCGCTCGGCGCGCATCGACGTCGCCTACGACGACGCCAACTCGTTCCTCGTCACGTCGCTCGGCCGCACCGCGATGGAGCGCATCACGGCGGCCGTCTCGGCAACCGCGGGCGAGCAGGCCGTCGACGCGGTGCTCGTCGGGCTCTCGCAGGCGCACGACGGCTTCACCGAGGCCGCCGACGGTGCCGTCCGGCTGCGCGACGCCGCGGACCAGCTCGGTGCGGGCGCACGCACGCTGGCCGACGGCGCGGGCCAGCTGGCCGACGGTGCCGAGCAGGCGTCGTCGGGGGCCGCCGACGTCCGCGACGGCGCCGCACGCCTCGCCGACGGGTCGACGCAGGCCGACACCGCAGCCGGGAGGCTCGCGACCGGGAGCGCCCAGGTCGCCGACGGGGTGCACGCCGCGGCCGCGCAGGTCGACGGGCTCGTCGCGGGCGTGTCCGGGC
>NZ_BHYL01000004.1 GCF_003851725.1 Cellulomonas algicola
CGGCGGCGGCACGGGTCGGCGCGGGGAGGGCATGGCGTCGATTGTGCCCTGCGGCGACGCCACCAGCCCGGACGTGCGTCGGGCGGGTCGCGGAGCCGGCGGGGACGCCGGAGGCCGGCCACCCCGTGGGGTGACCGGCCTCCGGTCGTCGAGCGGGACCCGGTCGGGTCAGCCCTGGCGGAACCGCGGGAAGGCGGAGCGCCCGGCGTAGCGACCGGCGTCGTCCAGCTCCTCCTCGATGCGGAGCAGCTGGTTGTACTTGTTGATGCGCTCGCCACGGGCGGGGGCACCGGTCTTGATCTGGCCCGCGTTGGTCGCGACGGACAGGTCGGCGATGGTGGTGTCCTCGGTCTCGCCGGAGCGGTGCGAGGTCATCGTCGTGAAGCCGTTGCGCTGCGCGAGCGTCACCGCGTCGAGCGTCTCGGTGAGCGTGCCGATCTGGTTGAGCTTGACCAGCAGCGAGTTCGCGGACTTGAGCTCGATGCCCTTGGCCAGACGCTCCGGGTTGGTGACGAACAGGTCGTCGCCGACGATCTGCACGCGGTCGCCGACCTCGGCCACGAGCTGGGACCAGGTGCCCCACTCGTCCTCGGACAGCGGGTCCTCGATGGAGACCAGCGGGTAGTCGCGGACGAGCTGCTCGTAGTAGGCGACCATCTCCTCCGGCGTGTGGGCGCGGCCCTCGAACTGGTAGGCGCCCTCCTTGAAGAACTCGGTCGACGCGACGTCGAGCGCGAGCGCGACGTCGGTCCCGGCCGTGAAGCCGGCCTGCTCGATCGCGACGAGGATCAGGTCGAGCGCGGCACGGTTCGACTCGAGGTTCGGCGCGAAGCCGCCCTCGTCGCCGAGGCCCGTCGCGAGGCCCTTCGACTTCAGCACGGACTTGAGCGAGTGGTAGACCTCGGTGCCGGTCCGGAGCGCCTCGCGGAACGTCGTGGCGCCGATCGGGGCGACCATGAACTCCTGGATGTCGACGTTGGAGTCGGCGTGCGACCCACCGTTGAGGATGTTCATCATCGGGACGGGCAGGACGTGCGCGTTGGGGCCGCCGATGTAGCGGAACAGCGGCAGGTCGGCCGAGTCGGCCGCGGCCTTCGCGACGGCGAGCGAGACGCCGAGGATCGCGTTGGCGCCGAGCTTGCCCTTGTTCGGGGTGCCGTCGAGGTCGATGAGCGCGGCGTCGACGAGACGCTGCTCGGTGGCCTCGAAGCCGATGAGCTCGGGGGCGATGTCGTCGATGACCGCGTTCACGGCCTCCTCGACGCCCTTGCCCAGGTAGCGGGACTTGTCGCCGTCACGGCGCTCGACGGCCTCGAACGCGCCGGTCGACGCACCCGAGGGCACGGCAGCGCGGGCGATGGTGCCGTCGTCGAGGGCGACCTCGACCTCCACGGTGGGGTTGCCGCGCGAGTCCAGGATCTCGCGGGCGCCGACGGCCTCGATGCTGGCCATGGGTGCTCCTTCGACGAGCGGGTGGGTTTACGACCTCACCCTAGTGGGGTGCACGGAGGACCGTGCTGGGACGTCCGGCCTTGGACACGGCTGCGCCGCGCGGGTAGGGGTCGCCCCCGTCCCCCGCGCGGCGCAACGCCGGTGCTCCGTCTGCGGTCAGCGCACCACGCATGCCGTGCCGTCGAGGCTGGCGGCCGTCGGGTTCGCGGCCGGCGTCGCCGTCGACGTGCCGATGAACCCGAACGTCGTCGACCCGCCGCTGGCGGCGAGCCGGGAGTTCCACGAGAGGTGGGTCGCGGTGACGGTGCTGCCCTGCTGCGTCGCGGTCGTGCTCCACGCCTGGGACAGGCGCTCGCCCGCGCCGAACGTCCAGCGCACGGTCCAGCCGTCGACGGCCTCGGGGCCGTTGTTGATGACGGTCACCTGCCCGACGAACCCGCCCGGCCAGGCGCTGCTCACCTGGTAGTCGACGACGCACGCTCCGCCGGACGTCGGCGTCGGGGTGGGTGTCGTCGGCGTCGGGGTCGGCGTGGTGGGTGTGGGGGTCGGCGTCGTCGGCGTCGGCGTCGGCGTCGTCGGCGTCGGCGTCGTCGGGGTGGGGGTCGGCGTCGTCGGGGTGGGGGTCGGCGTGCCCTCGACGCGCGACGGGTCGACGAGCCCCCAGTAGGCGGGCTTGGCCGTGAGCGTGCCGTCGAAGAGCAGCGGCGCGGCGCCCGACCGCAGCCACGTGCGGCTGTCGTCGAGGCCCCAGAGGGTCACCGACTCGAGCGACGACGCGTGCTTCTTCAGCATCGCGAACACGTCGCGGTAGTAGTACGCCTGCTCGACCAGCCGGGACTGCGGCGGCGTGGTCCAGGACTCCCCCGACGACCGGTACGACGACACGTCGAGCTCGGTCACGGCCTGCGTCACGGGCAGCGCCTCGAAGGCCGTGATCGTGTCCTCCATGCCGGAGATCGACCGCCCGACCTCGACGTGCAGCTGGTGGCCGACGCCGTCGACGGGCACGCCCTGCGCGAGCAGGCTCTTCACGAGCGACAGGTAGGGCGCGCGCTTGTTCGAGAACTCGGTGTTGTAGTCGTTGATGAACAGCAGCACCTCGGGGCCGAACGCGGCGCGCGCGTAGCGGAACGCGTCCGCGATGTACGACGGGCCCAGCACGCGGTACCACTCGCTGCGCCGCAGGCCGTCGGGCTGGCTCTCGTCGACGACCTCGTTGACGACGTCGAACGCGAAGATCGGGTTGCCCGCGGTGCCGTACTCGCCGTACGTCGTGCGGAAGTGGTCGGCGAGCGTCTGGATGTGCGTCTGCAGCCGCGACCGCAGGACCGCCTGGTCCTCGGCGCTCGTGGTGAGCGCGGACCCGTCGGCGCGCTGGAAGAACCACGCCGGCGTCTGCTGGTGCCACAGGAGGGTGTGCCCGTAGACGCGCAGGTCGTGGGCGACCGCGTAGTCGACGATCTGGTCGGCACCCGCGAACGTCCAGGTGCCCTCGGCGGGGTGGGTCGCGTCGGGCTTCATCGCGTTGCCCGCGGTGACCTGGCCGAAGTGCCGCAGCAGCAGGTCGGAGCGCGCGCCGAGCGTCTCGGGTGCCTCGACGGCCGCACCGAGCGGGAACGACGTCGCCCACGTCTGCTTGAGTGACGGCAGCGTGAGGTCCGGCGTGAGTGCCGTGCTGGTGACGAGGACGTCGTCGAGCAGGAGGTCCGTGAGCGAGCCCGTCGTCTCGACGTAGAGCGACGCGGTGGCGAACGGGCCGGGCGTGTAGGAGCCGGTGACCTGCGACCAGGAGCCAGAGGTGACGCCCTCGGCCGTCGCGATCGTCTCGTAGGCCGTGCCGCTCGGGTTGTCGCGCTGCGCGGACAGCCGCACGCCCGCGGTCCCCGACGATCCCGCGGGCAGCCGCACCCACGCCGAGACCGTGTAGGTCGTGCCGGGCTCGAACAGGTCCGTGACGTCGCGCGTCGCGCCGTTCCACGACGCCGTCCGGCCCGTCACCCGCAGGCTCTGCGTCCCGCGCGGGGCGTCGGTGCCGTCGACCGCGACGGTCGCGGCGCCCCGCCCGGCCCAGCCGGCGGCGCCCGACTCGAAGTCGGCGCTCAGCACCGTGACCGCGGCCGCCGCCGCGGGCTGGGCGCGGAGCGCGGCGAGCACACCGGTGAGGACGAGCGCGAGCGCGGCGACCAGGACGGTCGCGGTGCGCAGCGGCGTGCGGGCGCCGGGGTGGGGCATGAGCGGGGAGCTCCTTCGCGACAGGCGGCGGGGGCGCGCGTGACGCTACGGAGCGGGCGGGTCGGCGGTCCAGGTGTGAAGCGTTTCGACGGCACGTCCCCGCAGGTGGGCGCGGGGACGTGCCGTCGGCCGGTCAGACGGCGTGGACGATCTTCTCCGTCTGCTCCTTGGCGTCGCCGAAGAGCATCGCGGTGTTGTCGCGGAAGAACAGCGGGTTCTGCACGCCCGCGTACCCGGTGGCCATCGAGCGCTTGAAGACGACGACCTGCTTGGCGTGCCACACCTCGAGCACGGGCATGCCGGCGATCGGCGAGCCGGGGTCGTCGAGCGCCGCCGGGTTGACGGTGTCGTTGGCGCCGATGACGAGCACGACGTCGGTGTCGCCGAAGTCGTCGTTGATCTCGTCCATCTCGAGCACGATGTCGTACGGCACCTTGGCCTCGGCGAGCAGCACGTTCATGTGCCCGGGCAGCCGTCCGGCGACGGGATGCACGCCGAACCGGACCTCGACGCCGCGCGCCCGCAGCTTCGCGACGAGCTCGGCGACGGGGTACTGCGCCTTCGCGACGGCCATGCCGTAGCCGGGCGTGATGACGACGCGCTTGGCGTCGCGCAGCAGGTCCGCGACGTCCTGAGCGGACATCTCGCGGTGCTCGCCGTAGTCCCGGTCGACCGCGGCGACCGTGCCCTCCTCGGCCCCGAACCCGCCGAGGATCACGCTGACGAACGACCGGTTCATCGCCCTGCACATGATGTAGCTGAGGATCGCACCGGAGGACCCGACGAGGGCGCCGGTGACGATGAGCAGGTCGTTGCTCAGCATGAAGCCCGCGGCCGCCGCGGCCCACCCGGAGTACGAGTTGAGCATCGACACGACGACGGGCATGTCGCCCCCGCCGATGGACGCGACCAGGTGCCAGCCGAGCGCGAGCGCGACGACGGTCATGAGCAGCAGCGGCACGATGGACGGCGCCGCGACGAACCACCCGCCCAGGCCCGCGCTGACGACGAGCGCGACGAGGTTCAGCGTGTTCCGGCGCGGCAGCATGAGCGGAGCCGACGCGATCCTCGCCGAGAGCTTGAGGTAGGCGACGACCGAGCCGGTGAACGTCACCGCACCGATGAGGACGCCGAGGAACACCTCGACGAGGTGCACGGGGTCGGCGGGCTCGGTGAGGTACGAGTTGAACCCGACCAGCACCGCGGCGAGACCGACGAAGCTGTGCAGGATCGCGATGAGCTCGGGCATCTGCGTCATCTCGACGCGGCGCGCCTGCCACGTGCCGACCGTGAGGCCCACGAGCAGCACGGCCGCGATGAGCGCCGCGGTGACACCGACCTCCCGCTCGCTGCCGTCGAGCGCGAGCGCGACCGTCGCGGCGAGCGCGAGGCCCATCCCGGCCATCCCGGACAGGTTCCCGCGGCGTGCCGTCTCCTGCCGGGACAGCCCGGCCAGCGACAGGATGAACAGCACCGCGGCGACGAGGTAGACCGCCTGCGCGACGGACGTGAGGGACATCAGGCGTCCTTCCGGAACATGCGGATCATGCGGTTCGCCACGAGGAACCCGCCGAAGATGTTGACGCTCGCGACGGCTGCAGCGACGCACGCGAGGACCGTGACGACCCAGTCGTCGGACCCGATCTGCAGCAGGGCGCCGACGAGGATGATCCCGGAGATCGCGTTGGTCTGGGCCATGAGCGGCGTGTGCAGCGAGTGGCTGACGTTCGAGATGACGTAGTAGCCGACGAACACGGCGAGCACGAACACCGTGAAGTGGCCGAGGAACGCGGCGGGCGCGAACGAGACCGCGAGCGCGACGAGCACGGCCGCGAGCGCGAAGGTCACCGTCCGGCGCTGCGTGCGGCGCTCGGCGAGCGCGTGCGCGGCAGCCTCGGCGGCGGCGATCTCCTCGAGGCTCGGCGCGGTGTCGGCGGGCGGCGGCATCGCGGCCGACACGGCGACGGGCGGCGGCGGCCACAGCACCTCGCCCGCGCGCGTGACGGTCATGCCGCGTTGGACCGGGTCGTCGAGGTCGAGGACGAGCTCGCCGTCCTTGCCGGGCGTGAGGAGCTGGAGCAGGTGCACGACGTTGGTGCCGAACAGCTGCGACGTGTGCTGCGGGAGCCGCCCCGCGAGGTCGGTCCAGCCGAGGATCACGACGCCGTTCTCCGTGACGACCCGCTCTCCCGGCACCGTGAGCTCGCAGTTGCCACCGCCCGACGCCGCCAGGTCGACGATCACGCTGCCCGGCCGCATCCCGGCGACCATCGCCGCGGTGATCGTCCGCGGCGCGGTGCCGCGCACGAGCGCCGTGGTGATGACGACGTCGGCGCCGGCCGTCTCGGCGGCGTACACCGCAGCGGTCGCGGCCTCCTGGTCCTGCGTCAGCGCGGAGGCGTACCCGTCCGCGCTCACCTGCTGCTGCGCGGACTCGGCCCGCACGAACGTCGCGCCCATCGACTCGATCTGCTCGCCGACCTCGGGCCGGACGTCGAACGCGCGCACCTGGGCACCCAGGCTGTCCGCGGCACCGATCGCCGCGAGGCCCGCGACGCCCGCGCCGATGACGAAGACCTTCGCGGGCGGCGTCTTGCCCGCGGCCGTGACCTGCCCGGCGAACATGCCGCCGTACTCCTGCGCGGCCTCGACGACGGCCCGGTAGCCGGCGACGTTCGAGAGCGTCGAGAGCACGTCGAGGCTCTGCGCGCGCGAGATGCGCGGCACGGCGTCGAGCGACAGGGCCGTGACGCCGCGCGCGGTGAGCGCGTCGACGAGGTCGGCCCGGCCGCCGGGGTTGAGCATCGCGACCAGGACCGCGTCGGGCCGCAGCCCGGCGACCTGCTCCACGTCCGGGGCGCCCACCGCGGTGACGACGTCCGCTCCCCACGCCTGCGCGGCGTCGACCGTCGTCGCGCCCGCGGCCTCGTAGGCGGCGTCGTCGAACGTCGCGCCTGCGCCGGCACCGTGCTCGACGAGCACGTCGTAGCCGAGCGCGCGCAGCTGGGCGACGGTCTTGGGCGTCGCGGCCACCAGCCGCTCGCCGGGTCGCGCCTCGCGCGGCACCCCGATGGTCGTCACACGTACCTCCGTCGGTTCGAGCGGCCGGGTCGTGCCCGGTCACGGTGCAGAGCGTACCCGGGAAAGCGCCTTCCGACGCGAGACCTTCGTCCGGGAAGGAACCCGATCCTTCTGCCAGCATGCCCCAGCCGCGCAGGTGGCAGCGCGACCCCGCAGCCTGCGCCCTCCGGACGCCGCTCGCGTGGAGGAGGTGTCGCGCGGAGCGCGACAGACGCTCCACGCCAGGCGGCCCGCGGGGTCAGAGGCCCGCCGCACGGTGGCCCTGCTCCCACGCGGCCGTCGTGCGGCGCAGCTCGCCCTCCGCGTCGAGGTTCGCCGCGCGCGCCTCGGCGACGAGGGCGAGCAGCCGGTCGCCGAGCGGTGCGTCGGGCGCCGCCGCCGGTACGGACACGTCGTGGCCCGCACGCTCCGCCCGCGAGACGAGCTTCTGCGCCCGCGCGAGCGCCCCGAGCCCGAGGGGCACGCCGTCGAAGACCGACGCGCGCTGCTTCTCCGCCCGCTTGGCGCGGTCCCACGCGACGTGCTGCCCCTCCTCGTCGTGGACCGCCTCGGCGTCGCCGAACACGTGCGGGTGCCGCCGGACGAGCTTCGCGACCAGGTCCCCTGCGACGTCCTGCACGTCGAACGGGTCGTCGGGGTCCTCCTGCGCGATGCGCGCGTGGAAGACGACCTGCAGCAGCAGGTCGCCGAGCTCCTCGCGCAGCCCGGCGCGGTCGTCGGCCTCGACCGCCTCGGCGAGCTCCGCGGCCTCCTCGAGCGCGTACGGGACCAGCGAGCGGTGCGTCTGCTGCGCGTCCCACGGGCAACCGCCGGGCGACCGCAGCCGGTCCATGACGGCGACCAGGTCCGCGAGCGCGTCGTCGTGCGCGCCGGGCGGGGCGCTCACCTCGGCCCGACCCGTCAGGACGCCGACGGGCTGGGCTCGGGGGCGGGCGCGGTGCCGTCGCTCTCGACGCCGCCGGTCGCCGGCGCGACGATCCACGGCCGAGTCGTCGGCGGGAGGATCGTGTTCACGTCGTCCGTCGTGCCGAACCGGGGGTTGACCTCGACGTCGAGCTTCGCGATGCGGTCCTGCGCGTCACCGAGGACCTCCTGCGCGTCGGCGAGCTCCTGCAGACGCGTGTACGCGAGCGAGTAGCGCGCGACGTCGAGCGACGGCTGCGAGAAGGTCGTGTCCGCCTCCGGGTCGCGCTGCTTGGCGACCGAGTCCAGCAGCTCGGCGGCCTCCTCCTCGGAGACGCCGACGCCGTTCTCCTCGGCGATCGCGACGATCGTCGGCTCGTGCACGAGGACCGTGAGCACGTTCGCCGGCGACACGTCCTGCAGGTAGGGCCGCAGCTCGTCGGACGCGACCCGCACGTCGGACGTGGGGATCGCCGTCCCGTCGACGACCGCCGCCGCACCGGGCTGTCCCGCGCACCCGGCGAGCACGCCCGCGGCCACACCGCCGGCCAGCACCACACCGACCCGTCGCACGCCCGTACCCGCACGCCACTGCACCGCCACCAGGGACCTCCCGCGTCGTCGCTCGTCGATCGGCGTCATCGTAGGCGGTCCGGCCGTGCATCCCGCATCCCTCCCCCGACGGGCTCGCCCGCAGAAGACACTTTCCCGATCGGCAAGTCATCCGTAGACTTGCCGACATGGAAAACGACCTGGACGGCGCGGTGCCCTCGCCCCGACCGACCCCGGCGGAGGCGCGCAGCGCGCTCGCCGACCTCGCGGCCGACCGGGCGTCGCTCGCCGCGCGCGTCGTCACGCCCTGGTGGTACCACCCGACGCTCGGCGCGGTCGTCGCGCTGATCGTCTGCACGCAGGCCCTCCCGTCGCCCGCGTCGCTGGTCCTGCTGCCCGTCGCGCTGTTCGGGCTGCCCGCGCTCGTCGTGCTCTACCGCCGGCGCTACGGGGTCTGGGTCGCCGAGCCCGCCGGCCCGCGGTCGCGTGCGCTGTACCGCGCGCTGATCGTCGTCCTGGTGCTCGTCCTCGCCGCCACGCTGGTCGTCCGGCTCACCGACGTCGCGTACGTGTGGGCGCTCGTGCCCGCCGCCGTCGGTTTCGTCGCGGCCGTCGTCCTCGGCCCCTGGTACGACGACGCGCAGCGACGCGAGCTCGCCGCGGAGCACCCGCACGCATGACCGGCGAGGTCGTCCCGGCCTTCGACGAGGTCGTCCACGCGCCCGCCCGGCTGCGCATCGCCGGAGTGCTGCGACGCGGCACGGAGCTCGAGTTCGCCGTGCTGCGGGACACGCTCGGGCTGACCGACACGAGCCTGTCCAAGCACCTGCGCGTGCTGACCGACGCCGGCTACGTGAGCGTCCGCAAGGAACGGTCGCCCGCCCGCGCCGACGCGCGCCGGCTCACGTGGGTCACGCTGACCCCTGACGGGCGACGCGCGGTCGAGGCGCACCTCGCCGCGCTCGCGGAGATCGCCCGCGGCTGACCGCGCACGACTGCTCGACGACGTCCTGCGGGTCGACCCGGGCCACCGGGCGACCGGAGCGTCAGCGGCCGCCCGTCCCCACGCTCGCCGCCGCCGCGACGTCGCCGAGCACGACCGCGTCGACCAGCTGGCGCGCCCACGCGAGCAGCTCGCGCCCGTGCAGAGGCCGCCCGCCGATGCGCGCGGTCGTCGGGAACGGCACGAGCACCGTGCGCGTCGCGGGCTTGAGGATCGACCCCGGGTACAGCCGCTTGAGCCGCAGCTGCGCGGACTCGGCCAGCTCGACCGGCGCGAACCGCACGAACTTGCCCTGCGCGGTGACGTCGGTGAGCCCGGCAGCCCGCACCTTCTGGCGGAACTCGGCCACCTCGAACAGGTTGTCGACGGCGGCGGGAACCGCGCCGTACCGGTCCGCGAGCTCGGCCCGCACCTCGCCGAGCGCCGTGGCGTCGGCGGCCGCCGCGATCTTCTTGTAGGCCTCGAGACGCAGGCGCTCGTGCGCGATGTAGTCGTGCGGGATGTGCGCGTCGACGGGCAGCTCGATCGTGACGTCGGGCAGCTCCTCCGGCTGGTCGCCGCGGAACGACGCGACGGCCTCGCCGACCATGCGGATGTACAGGTCGAAGCCCACGCCCTCGATGTGCCCGGACTGCTCGCCGCCCAGCAGGTTGCCCGCGCCGCGGATCTCGAGGTCCTTCATGGCGACCGCCATGCCCGCGCCGAGGTCGGTGTTCGCGGCGATCGTCTGGAGGCGGTCGTGCGCGGTCTCGGTGAGCGGCTTCTCCGGCGGGTAGAGGAAGTACGCGTACGCGCGCTCGCGACCACGGCCGACCCGGCCGCGGAGCTGGTGGAGCTGCGACAGGCCCAGCAGGTCCGAGCGCTCGAGGATCAGCGTGTTGGCGTTCGAGATGTCGAGGCCCGTCTCGACGATCGTCGTGCAGACCAGGACGTCGAACCTCTTCTCCCAGAAGTCGACGATCACGCGCTCGAGCTGGTGCTCGTTCATCTTCCCGTGCGCCACGGCGACGCGGGCCTCCGGCACGAGCTCCGTGATCCGCGACGCGGCGCGCTCGATCGACTCGACCTTGTTGTGCACGTAGAACACCTGGCCCTCGCGCAGCAGCTCGCGACGGACCGCCGCGCTGATCTGCTTCTCGTCGTACGCGCCGACGAACGTGAGGACGGGGTGCCGCTCCTCCGGCGGGGTGGCCAGCGTCGACATCTCCCGGATTCCCGTCACGGCCATCTCGAGCGTGCGCGGGATCGGGGTCGCGCTCATCGCGAGCACGTCGACGTTGGTGCGCAGCGCCTTGAGCGTCTCCTTGTGCTCGACGCCGAACCGCTGCTCCTCGTCGATGATGACGAGCCCGAGGTCCTTGAACCGCACCTCGCCCGTGATGAGGCGGTGCGTGCCGATGACGATGTCGACGGACCCGTCCGAGAGGCCCGCGACGACCTCCTTCGACTCCTTGTCCGTCTGGAACCGCGACAGCGCCTTCACGGTCACGGGGAACGCGGAGTACCGCTCGGAGAACGTGTCGAGGTGCTGCTGCACGAGCAGCGTCGTCGGCACGAGGACCGCGACCTGCTTGCCGTCCTGCACGGCCTTGAACGCCGCGCGCACCGCGATCTCGGTCTTGCCGTAGCCGACGTCGCCGCAGACCAGGCGGTCCATCGGAACCGCCTTCTCCATGTCGGCCTTGACCTCGTCGATCGTCGCGAGCTGGTCGGGCGTCTCGACGTACGCGAACGCGTCCTCGAGCTCGCGCTGCCACGGCGTGTCCGCGCCGAACGCGTGCCCCGGCGTCGCCATGCGGGCGCTGTAGAGCCGGATGAGCTCCGCCGCGATCTCCTTGACCGCCTTGCGCGCGCGGCCCTTCGTCTTGGCCCAGTCGCCGCCGCCCATCTTGTTGAGCGTCGGCGCCTCGCCGCCCACGTACTTCGTCACCTGGTCGAGCTGGTCGCTCGGCACGAACAGCCGGTCGCCGGGCTGGCCGCGCTTGCTGCTCGCGTACTCGATGACGAGGTACTCGCGCGTCGCCGCGTTCGCGCCGGTCCCGATCGTCCGCTGCACGAGCTCGACGAACCGCCCCACGCCGTGCTGCTCGTGCACCACGAAGTCCCCGGGCCGCAGCTGGAGCGGGTCGACGACGTTGCGCCGCCGGCTCGGCATGCGCCGCATGTCCCGCGTGCTGCTGCCCGCCCGGCCCGTGAGGTCGGCCTCCGAGAACACGGCGAGCCGCAGCGGCTCGGCGACGAAGCCCGGCCCGGCAGGTGCGGGCACGACGAGGACGACCCCGCCCTCGGGCCGGTCGTCGACCGACGTCACGAGCCGTGCCGGGACGTCCGACGCCTTGAGCTGCTCGACCATGCGCTGCGCGGGCCCGTGCCCCTCGGTCGCGAGCACCAGGTGCCAGCCCTGCTGCTGCAGCGTGCGCACGTCCGCGACGGCGCGGGCGACCTCCCCGCGGTACCGCTCGATGTCGCGCGCCGCGACGACGACGGTGTGCCCGTCGGCGGCCAGGTCGTCCGGCAGCGCCCGGCCTGCGGCGGGTGCATCGCCCGCGTCCGCGCCGGGCGCACCCGCTGCGACCGCCGCGTCGGCGTCCAGCGTGAACGGGCTGAGCGTCCACCAGCCGAGGCCGCGCACGGCGGAGAGCGCGCGCACCTCGGCGAACGACGCGAACGACGCGGCCGACAGGTCGAGCGGCGTCGCCGCGCCCGCCGCGGCGGACGTCCACGCGGCGGCCAGGAACTCCTCGGTCGTCGCGACCAGGTCGTGCGCACGACGCCGCACACGCTCCGGGTCGGCGACGACGAGCAGCGCGTCGTCGGGCACGAGGTCCAGCACGGGCACCATGCGCTCGACGAGCGCGGGCGCGAGCGACTCCATGCCCTCGACGGCGATGCCCTGCGCGAGCTTGTCGAGCATGTCGACCGCGCCCGGCAGCCGCTCCGCGAGCGACGCCGCGCGCTCGCGCACCGCGTCCGTCAGCAGGATCTCCCGGCACGGCGGCGCCCACAGCCCGTGCTGGGCGACCTCGAGCGAGCGCTGGTCCGCGACCGAGAACCAGCGGACCTCCTCGACGTCCTCGCCCCACAGCTCGATGCGCAACGGGTGGTCGTCGGTCGGCGGGAACACGTCGAGGATGCCGCCGCGCACCGCGAACTCGCCGCGCTTCTCGACCATGTCGACGCGCTGGTAGGCCGCCGCGACGAGCCGCTCGGTGAGGTCGTCCAGGTCGACGCGGTCGCCGACCGCGACCGCGACAGGCTCGAGCTCGCCGAGCCCCTCGACGACCGGCTGCAGCAGCGCGCGCACCGGCAGCACGAGCACCCGCACCGGGCCCGTGGGGCCGTCCGCGGTCGGGTGCGCCAGCCGGCGGAACACCGCCAGCCGGCGGGCGACCGTGTCGGACCGCGGCGACAGCCGCTCGTGCGGCAGCGTCTCCCACGCCGGCAGCACGGCGACCGCGTCGTCGGGCAGGTAGCAGCGCAGCGCGGCCGCGAGCTCGTCCGCGTCGCGGCCCGTCGCGGTCACCACGACGAGCGGCCGCCCCTTCGCGCCCGGTCCCGGCGCGCCGGCCGTCGCGTGCGCGCCCGCGAGCGCCGCGAGCAGGGGCGGTCGCACACCCGCGGGACCGACGACGTCGAGCTCGCCCCGCGCAGGGACGAGCGAGACGGCCTCCGCGAGCGCGGGGTCGTCGAGGAGCGCGGGCAGCAGGCCGGTGAGGTCCATGGTTCCTTCGCGGAGGGCTCGACGGAGCGCTGGTGGCCCGGTCCGGGCACAGCACGAACGCCCCGGATCCGCGTGGATCCGGGGTGCAGCACGAGTCTACGAGCCCCCGCCGACAGCGCTCGCGGGGCAGGTCGGCCGAGGCGGCCGTGCCGGTCGGACGTGGGCCGAGGCGGCCGTGCCGGTCGGCGGCGCCGGCCGTGCGGTCGGGGTCAGCCGACCTCGGACGCGACGAGCTCGTCCGGGCCGTCGATCGCCGCGAGCGCACGCCGCAGCGCGGTGCTCGAGGTGTGCACGGTGTACGGGAAGTAGATGACCTCGACGCCGACCGCTGCGAAGTCGCGCTCCAGCCGGTCGCCCTTGGGCGTGCCGCGCCAGTCGTCGCCCTTGAAGATCACGTCGAACCCGACGCTGCGCCAGGTCTCGACCTTGTCGGGCTGGACCTCGGCGACGACCTCGTCGACGTACGAGATGTGCTTGAGGATCTCCATGCGCTCCGCGAGCGGGATGATCGGCCGGCGGCCCTTGGTGAGCTCGAGCACCTCGTCCGCGACCACGCCGGCGATCAGGTAGTCGCAGCGGCGCTTCGCGTGCCGGAGGATGTTGAGGTGTCCCACGTGGAAGAGGTCGTACGCGCCCGGCGCGTACCCCACGATGCGTGCCATGCCACACCCTCCTGCTGACGAGACGGACCACGGGCCCGCGCCGTCGAGGACCTCCTGTCGCGGGCTGCACTGCCGCAACCCGACCAGCCGACTGTAGAGGGAATCCGCGCAACCCGGACATAGCGCACCGGCGACGTCACCCGCACGAACCGTTTTTCACCCACTTGTCCGGGTCGGCGCCACGATCGTGCCCCTGCGGCGCGGCGATCGGGTGGACCTGCGGCGTCACGGTGGGCCGACCGGGCGAAAACCCACGAGGTTTCACATTTCGCCCACACCGCCACGGCTCTTTCCGAGGCAGGATCGTCGACAATCAAGAGCACTGACCACGGGTGGGGGCAGCTCGGGCGACGGTGATCCCCGGTGGACGTCCTGCACAGGGGTGCACCGGAACGAGAGGGGATCGGCATGGAGCCTGCGGAGTACCTCGCAGCGCTGCGCAAGCACTGGCTGCTCATCGGCGTGCTCGCGGCGCTGGGCTTCGCGGCCGGCTACGCCTACTCGACGACGATCCCGTCGAGCTACCGCGCGACGTCCAGCGTCTACGTCACCGCGACCGGCACGAGCTCGCCCGGCGAGCTCGTGCAGGGGTCGACCTACGCGCTCAACCGCATCGAGAACTACGCGCAGCTCGCGACCAAGCCCTACGTGCTCGACCCCGTGATCGAGCAGCTCGGCCTCGACACCACGGGCCGCTCGCTCGCGAAGTCGGTGAGCGTGTCCGCGCTGCTCAACGCGACGATGCTCGAGATCTCCGTCGTGTCGGGCGACCCCGAGCGCTCGGCGGACATCGCGAACGCGGTCGCCACGCAGCTCGCGGTCGCCGTCGAGGACCTCGAGGGCGACTCGGCCGACGGCGAGCCGAACGTCCAGATCACGCTGGTCGGGCAGGCCTCGCCGCCGTCGTACGCGTTCGCGCCCAACACCAAGCTCAACGCCGCGACGGGCATGGCGCTCGGCCTGATCGCGGGCGTCGTGATCGCGCTGGCCCGCACGCTGCTCGACACCCGCATCCGCTCCATGAAGGACCTGCGCCGCGTCACCGACACGCCCGTCCTGTCGTCGGTGCGCTGGGACAGGAAGAACCGCAAGAGCCCGCTGCTCATGCGCCGCGACCCGTTCGGCGACCAGGCCGAGGCGTTCCGTCGGCTGCGCACCAACCTGCGGTTCCTCACGATCGCCGGCCCCAGCCGGTCGATCGTCGTGACGTCGTCGCTGCCGACCGAGGGCAAGTCGACCGCCGCGATCAACCTCGCGATCGCGATGGCGGAGGGCAACCAGCGGATCCTGCTGATCGACGCCGACCTGCGCCGCCCGTCGGTGCACCGCTACCTCGGCATCGAGGGCGCGGTCGGCCTGACGACGGTGCTCATCGGCGAGGCCACGGCCGAGGACGTCATCCAGCCGTGGGGCGAGGGCTCGCTCGACGTCCTGCCGGCCGGGCAGATCCCGCCCAACCCCAGCGAGCTGCTCGACTCCCCCGCGATGGGCCGCCTGCTGCAGCGCCTCGCGCTGAGCTACGACGTGATCCTGCTCGACTCCGCGCCGCTGCTGCCCGTCACCGACGCGGCCGTCCTGTCGCGGCTCACCGACGGCGCGCTCGTCGTCGTCGGCTGCCGGACCGTGCACCGGCCGCAGCTCTCCGACGCGCTCGCGTCGCTCACCGCGGTCGACGCGCGCGTCCTCGGGCTCCTGCTCAACCAGGTCTCCGCGAAGGCGTCCGGCGCGGTCTACACGTACGGCTCGACGCCGGAGTCGACCGCGAAGGCATGGTCCCTCGGGCAGCGTGGCGGGCGTCGCCGGGCCGGCCGTCGCGGGACCCCGACGCCGAGCGACGCACCGGCGCCGGAGGCCGCTGCAGCGCCGCTGGCCGGACCCGTCCCGTCGGCTCCCGGACAGGCGACCGCGCCCGCGGGCGCGACGGCGCCGAGCACGCACCCCGGCGA
>NZ_BHYL01000005.1 GCF_003851725.1 Cellulomonas algicola
CGGTCTCGGCCGCCTCGACGACCCCGGCGAGGGTGGACCGCACGGACCGCTGCGCGACGCCGAGCGCCTCGGCGGTCTGCCCGACCTCGTCGCGCGAGCGGACGGGCGCCTCGACGGTGAAGTCGCCGCGGGCCATCGCCTGCAGGCTGCGGCGGACGTCGTCGACGGACCGGCGGATGCCCCGCACCACGAGCCACGTGAGCACCGCGGCGATGACGAACGCCGTGGCGAGGTTGGTGACGAGCACGATCATCGCGTTGCTCGCACGGTCCTGGGACTGGCGGGCCAGGCTCGTGATGAACGCGGTGTTCTCGGCCGCGGTCTGGTCGAGCTCGGCCACGTAGGCCTCGATCGCGGGCTGACCGATCTCGTCGCGGATGCGCGCGTACTCGTGCAGGTCCTCCTCGAGCGCCGCAGGGACCAGCTGCTCGTCGCGGATCTGCAGCCAGGCGTCGTACTTCGTGAGGAAGTCCTGCCACGACTGCTCGCCGCCCGCGGCGCTCGCGGTGTAGGCCGCGATCTGCGGGTCGAGCTCGGCGTCGTTCGACTCGAGCGCGCGACGCCAGTCGCTCTTGGCGGTCGGCTCGTCGGAGGCGGCGATCTGGGCGACGATCATCCGCGCCTTGAGCTGGTTCTGGTGCACGAGGTCGCGGACGTCGCTGATCTGGCTCTGCCCGTCGGCCATGGTCTTCATGTCCGCCCGCGTCTGCTGCAGGACGAGCACGGCGTACCCGGACGAGAGCAGCACGATCGTGCCGGCGACGCCGAGCGTCACGAGGATCTTCGTCTGGATGCCGCGGTCCGCGAACCACGACAGGCGGCGACGGGACGACGTGGACTGGGGCATGCGGGCCTCTCGCTTCGGACGGCGAGGGGGCGGACGTGCGGACGACCGGCGGGCTTGCCGGGTCCTCGACGCCCCCTGCGACGGCGCCGTGACGCGTGGCGTCGCCGTCCTTCCGTTCGGTCGGTCCGGCGTCCTGCTGAGCGTTTTCTGTGAGGTCGATCCGTCGGGTTCGACCCAGAGCGTCCTGGACGTTCGTCCGACTGCAGGCGCTCGTCGCGCACCGGTGCGACGGTGACCTGCGCACGCGTCGTCAGGGGGGCGACGCGGACCGCCCCGGACGACGGCGACGACGGGAGCGGGAGTGCGCCCGGAGTCAGCCCCAGGTGGGCGGGTCCAGCTCGCTCGACGGGGCCGGACGGGGGAACGGGACGCTCGGCGTCGGGCGCCAGGCCGCGCGCGGCTGCCACACCGTCGGCCGGTCGTCGGGGCCGTCGGCGGGCTCGTCGGCGTGCGGCCAGAGCGAGTGCGTGGGGTGGCCCGGCGCGCGCTCCGCGACGTGCGCGTCGGGCTGGTCGTGCAGCGCGTGGGCGGGCCCGATGGCGTGGCCGTGCCGGCTGGCGTCGTGGCCGAGCGCGGCGAACGGGTCGTGCCGCGCGGCCGGGACGGCGGCGACGGGCTGCACCCGGGTGTTCCACGTGCCGGCGTGCGGTCGGTAGGTCCGCCCGGCCGTCCCGGGTGCCGCGTCGTCGCGGTGGCCGGGCTCGTCGTGCATCGTCACGTGGGTGTCGCCTCTCGTCGCTGGCGGGACGAGTATCCCCGAGAAAGGGTGCTCATGCGACATATCGGACGCCGTGCACCGCATCGGGTGAGGAGGCGGGGCGACCGCTGGCGACGCCTCACCGGATCGGGTGAGGGGCGCGCGACGCGCCCCGCGGGAGCGGACGGTCAGACCGGGTGACCGGTCCGGGGCGCGGGCCGTGAGGCGCGCGTCAGACGGCGGTCGCGACGACCTTCTCGTCCGCGCCGGCACCGGCGGTCTCGGCGCGCGCGGCGGCCTGGTCGGCGCGGTAGGCGCGGACGGACCAGGCGATCGCGGCGACCCAGACGACCGCGAGGACACCGAGGACGACGCCCTCCTGCGTCTCGCCCTTCCAGCCGACCCAGTCGCTGCGGACGAGCGTGCGGGTGTTGGTGAGGACGATGACGCCGCCGACGGCCGAGCCGAGGATGCGCGGCGGGACGTGCCGCACGAGCCACGCGGCGATCGGCGCGGCGACGAGCCCGCCGAGCAGCAGCGCGAGCGCCCACGTGAGGTTGACTCCCTGGGAGCCGATCGCGACGAGGAAGCCGACGCTCGCGGCGAGCGCGACGAGGAACTCGGAGGTGTCGATCGAGCCGATGACCTTGCGGGGCTCGAGCCGGCCGCTCGCGAGCAGGGCCGGCGTGCCGATCGGCCCCCACCCGCCGCCGCCGCTCGCGTCGACGAAGCCGGCGACCAGGCCGAGCGGGGCGAGGAACCGCTTGCGCAGCGGCAGGTGCCGGCGGTCGGTGCGCAGACCGAAGAGCGTGAACCGCACGAGCAGGTAGACGCCGAGGCCGAGCAGGATGAGCGACATGGCCGGCGCACCGGCCTCCGTCGAGAGCCGCGACAGGAACTGCGCCCCGACGAACGCGCCGATCGCCCCCGGGACGCCGACGCGCAGGACGACCTTCCAGTCGACGTTGCCGAACCGCCAGTGCGAGACGCCCGACGCGAGCGTCGTGCCGATCTCCGCCAGGTGGACCGTCGCGGATGCGGCCGCGGGGTTGGTGCCGATGGCGAGCAGCAGCGTCGAGGACGTCACGCCGTACGCCATGCCGAGGCTGCCGTCGACGAGCTGCGCGGCGAGGCCCGCGAGGGCGAGGAGCAGGAGCTGCGGCACGGGAGACCTCGGGGGACGACGACGGAGGACGGCTTTCCCGATAATCCCGAGTGACTTACTTGCATTTCAACCGTCGACCGGATGTTGAGACCCGGTGCTCAGGGATTGGTCCAGGCGTCCTCGTGCGCGGCCATCTCCCGCACGTGCGCGGGGAGCTCCCCCGCGACGAGCGCCGCGAGCGTGACCTCGTCGAGCACGCTGCGCACGCTCGCCCGCAGGGCGATCCACACGTCGAGCAGCGACGCGGCCGACCCCTCGTACTCGAGGCTCGGCGGCCGCTCGTCCCGGACCGTCACGAGCGGGCCGTCGACTGCGCGGATGATCTCCGCGAGCGTGATCTCCCCCGAGGGCCGGGCCAGGCGGAAGCCGCCCGACCGGCCGCGGACGCTCGCGACCAGCCCGCCGCGACGCAGGTCCCCGAGGATGCGCTCGAGGAAGCTGGACGGGAGCCCCTGGCCGGTCGCGAGGTCCTCCGCCGCGACCGGGTCGCCGTGCGGGCTGCTCGCCAGCTCGGCGCACGCCCGCACCGCATAGTCCGCCTTCGCCGAGACACGCATACCGGCATTGTGCCCTCGCCGGGCCCGGGACCTGCGCACCCGCCGACCTGCCCGAGTCGTCCCGGGCGGGTGCGCGACGGCGCGCGCGGGTCAGGCGCCGACGGCGCCCCGCAGCAGGTCGTCGAGCGTCACGCCGTCGAGCACCTCGCGCAGCCGCTGGTCGGTGAGCTCCCAGAGCGCGGGCAGGTGGCGGGCGACGCCGTCGTAGGTGAGCCGCCCCGGCGGGACCGCCCGGACCGTCACGAGCGGCCCGTCGAGGCCCCGGACGACGTCGCCGACCGCGATCTCCCGCGCCTCGCGCGCGAGCGAGTAGCCGCCGTGCGCGCCGCGTCGCGACGTCACGAAGCCGAGCTTGCGCAGGTCGTTGAGGATGCCCTCGGCGTACTGCTGCGGCAGGTCCTGCTCGACGGCCAGCTGCTCGACCTTGACGACCTCGGGCGCGTGCTCGGCGAGCAGCAGCAGCGCCCGGACCGCGTAGTCAGCCTTGGCGGAGACGTGCACGGGCGGTCACCCCCCCGCCGGTCGGGTCGACGGTCGACAGGGTCGGCGCGGCCGCGGACGGCTCAAGCCGGCCCGCTCGCGGACGACGGCACGAGCGCGGGCGACGACACGGGCACGGCGGCGGCGGACGCGTGCGGCCGCAGCCACACCCGCTGGCCCTCGGTGAGCCCGAGCCCGTCGGCCTGTCCCCGGGTCAGCTGCACCCACGGCGTCGACCCGTCCTCGGCACGCGTCTCGGCGCGCACCTCGTACCCGACGCGCAGCAGGCGCGTGACGGTCACGGGCAGTGCCCCGGGTCGGTCGTCCTCGACGATCTCGATGTCGTGCGGGCGCACGAGCCGGCCGCCCAGGCGCGTCGTCGGGCCGAGGAACTGCATGACGAACTCGTTCGCCGGGCGGTCGTAGAGCTCCGCGGGCGACCCGACCTGCTCGATCCGGCCCTGGTTGATGACGACGATCGTGTCGGCGACCTCGAGGGCCTCCTCCTGGTCGTGCGTGACGAACAGCGTCGTCACGTGGACCTCGTCGTGCAGGCGGCGCAGCCAGTCCCGCAGCTCCTTGCGCACCTGCGCGTCGAGCGCGCCGAACGGCTCGTCGAGCAGCAGCACCTCGGGCTGCACCGCGAGCGCCCGCGCGAGGGCCATGCGCTGCCGCTGACCGCCCGAGAGCTCCGACGGCAGCCGGTCCGCGAGCTGCTCGAGGTGCACGAGCTCGAGCAGCTCGTCGACGCGCTTGCGGACCTCGTCCTTCGGGCGGCGGCGGATCTCGAGCCCGAAGGCGACGTTGCGGCGCGTGCTGAGGTGCTTGAACGCCGCGTAGTGCTGGAACACGAACCCGACGCTGCGCCGCTGCGGAGGGAGCGCGGTCGCGTCGCGCCCGGCGATCTCGATGGTGCCCGTGTCGGGGTGGTCGAGGCCCGCGATGATGCGCAGGAGCGTGGACTTGCCGCCGCCGCTCGGGCCGAGCAGCGCGGTGAGGCCGCCCGCCGGCACGTCGAGGTCGATGTCGGTCAGGGCGGGGAACGTGCCGAACCAGCGGTTCACCCCGCGGACGACGATGCTCATCTCTTCTCCTTCGGTCGCAGCGCGGTGATCACGACGATGAACAGCACCGCGACGAGCATGAGGACGAACGCGGCGGCGAACGCGGCACGCTGCGCGTCGGGCCCGAACTCCTGGTACGCGTCGTTGACGAACAGGGTGAGGGTCTGGGACTGCCCGGCGACGCTGCCGCTGACGACGCGGACCGCCCCGAACTCGCCGAGCGAGCGGGCCAGGCTGAGGACGACGCCGTACGCCAGCGCCCACTTGATCGTCGGGAGGGTGATGCGCCACAAGCGCGCCCACCCGCCCGCGCCGAGCGACTGCGCGGCCTGCTCCTGCTCGACGCCCGCCTCCTCGAGCGTCGGGACGACCTCCCGGACGACGAGCGGCAACGACACGATGACGGTCGCGAGCACCATGCCGGGGACCGCGAAGATCACCTGGAACCCGGCCTGCTCGAGCGCGGGCCCGAACCAGCCGTTCGTGCCGTAGACGAGGATCAGCGCGACGCCGACGACGATCGGCGAGATCGACACGGGCAGGTCGATGACGGCGTTGAGCAGCCGGCGGCCGGGGAACTCGTAGCGGGCGAGCAGGATGCCGACGCCGACGCCGAACACCGTGTTGACGACGACCGCGAGCCCCGCGACGACGAGCGTGAGCCGCGCGGCGGCGACGAAGTCGGGCGACGTCAGCACCTCGAGGACCGGCACGAGGCCGTCGGCGAACGTGTAGCGGACCACCGTCGCGACGGGCAGCGCGACGAGCGCGAGCACGTAGGTCACGGCGATCACGCGCAGCACGAGGCGGATCGCGGACGGCCGGCGCCGCCGGCGGGTGGGCGGCCGGGCCGCGGTGGGCGCGGGTGCCGGGGCGAGCGCGGGGGCGGTGCCCGTGCCGTCGCGGTCGGTCAGGGTCGTCGGCTCAGCCACGGCGTGCCGTCCTTCGCTGCAGGGCGTCCAGCAGGACGAGGACCACGACGGCCACGACCAGCAGCAGGACCGCGACGCTCGCGGCGCCGACCGGGTCCTGCGACTCGATGAGCTTGAGGACGTACGCGGACGACACCTGCGTCTTGCCGATGAGGTTGGCCGAGATGAGGATGACCGACCCGAACTCGCCGAGCGCCCGCGCGAAGCTCAGCGCGGCACCGGAGACGATCGACGGCGCGATCGTCGGGAGCACGATGCGGCGGAACGTCGTCGCGCCGCTCGCGCCGAGGGACGCGGCCGCCTCCTCGACGTCGCGCTCCATGTCGATGAGCACGGGCTGCACCGACCGGACGACGAACGGCAGCGTGACGAACAGCAGCGCCAGCACGACGCCGGCCTGCGTACCGACGAGGTTGACGCCGAACGGACCCTGCGGGCCGTAGAGCGAGATGAGGACCAGGCCCGCGACGATCGTCGGGAGCGCGAACGGGATGTCGATGACGACCTCGACGGCGCGCTTGCCCCAGAAGTCGTCGCGCACGAGCACCCACGCGACGAGCGTGCCGATCACGGCGTTGACCGCGGTCACCAGCAGGGCGGCGCCGACCGTGAAGCGGATGGTCGCGACCGCCTCGGGCGTGGTGACCGCGTCCCGGAACGCGCCGAACCCGTCCTCGAAGGCCGTCGACGCGAGCGCGGCGATCGGCAGCAGCACGAGCAGGCTCAGCCACAGCACGCCGACGCCGAGCCCGACGGCCGACCCGCGCCCGAGGCGGGAGCGACCGTCGGGGGCGGGGCGACGCCCGCGCGCGACCGGCGCGGGCGTCACCTCCTCGGTCCTGGTCAGGAGCGTCATGACCGTTACTTGCGCAGCTGCGCGACGAGGCCGTTCTCCTTGTCGAAGAGCTCGGTGTTGACCGTCTTCCAGCCACCGAGGTCCTCGACCGTCACGATCGTCACGTCCGGGAACGGCTTCGACGGGTCGTTCGCGCCCTCGACGTCCGTCGCGGCCGTCGCGTCGCCGACCGGGCGGAACCCCTTGCCGCCGAGGATGAGCTGGCCCTCGTCGGACCGCACGAAGTCGAGGAAGTCCTTCGCCTGCTGCGGTGCGTCGACGGTCACGGCCGCCGCGTTCTCGATGAGGAACGTGGTGTCCGGCACGACGTAGTCGAGCGCGATGCCCGACGCGCGCGCCGCGATCGCCTCGTTCTCGTAGGAGATGAGCACGTCGCCCGTGCCGTTGACGAACGCCTCGGTCGCGGTGCGGCCGCTGTCGTTCCAGCTCACGACGTTGTCGACGAACGCGCCCAGGTACGCCTCCGCGGCGGCCTTGTCGTCGTTCTCGCCGAGCGCCTGCGAGTACGCGCCGAGCAGGTTCCACTTCGCGGAGCCGGACGTGCCGGGGTCCGCGGTGACGATGCCGACGCCGGGCTTCACGATGTCGTCCCAGCCCTCGATGCCGAGCGGATTGCCCTCGCGGACGGCGAGGACGACGACCGAGTGGGACACGATCCCCTTGTCCTCGTCGGACGCCCAGTCCTCGGCGACGAGGCCCTCGTCGGCGATGGCCTGCACGTCGGGCGTGAGCGAGAGCGCGACGACGTCGGCCGGCTGGCCGGCGATGACGGCCCGGCTCTGCGCGCCGCTCGCGCCGTACGAGGCGGCGATCGTGACGTTCTCCCCCTCGTCCGTCTCGGCGAACGCCTCGCCGAGCGCGTCGTAGGCCGACTTGATGACGGCGAAGCCGACGAGGTCGATCGTCGTGGGCTCGGCGGCCGCGCCGGAGTCGGCCGTGCTGTCCGTGCCACCGTCCGCGGCCTCGGAGGACGCGCAGCCCGCGGCCGTCAGCAGGGAGACAGCCGCGATCGCGAGCGCCGTTCCGATCCGTGCTCGACGCGTGGTCTGGGCGTTCATGGGACTCCTCGAGGAGGGGGTCGTGCGGGGGCACGACGACGGGTCGATAAACCTGAGTAGGTCGGTCGCAATTGTAGGGAAGAGCGTCCACGGTGTGACCAGCCCGTCTCACGTGCTGATCCGGAATACCCCCGGGGGGTACCGTGTTGGGACGGGCATGACGACGACCGGGGAGGCCACCGTGCACGGGTACACCGACGCGAAGGACGACTACCTCAAGCGGCTGCGCCGCATCGAGGGGCAGGTCCGCGGGATCGCCCGCATGGTCGACGAGGACGTCTACTGCATCGACGTCCTCACCCAGATCTCCGCCGTCACCAAGGCGCTGCAGGCCGTGAGCATCGGCCTCGTCGAGGACCACCTCGGCCACTGCGTCGTCGACGCGGCCCGCAAGTCCCCCGAGGAGGGCGCCGCCAAGGTCCGCGAGGCCTCCGACGCGATCGCCCGCCTCGTCCGCAGCTGACCCCGCTCCCCCACCCGATCAAGGAGAGACCCATGTCCCAGACCACCACGTTCGGCGTCGACGGCATGACCTGCGGCCACTGCGTGCACGCCGTCACCACCGAGCTGTCCGCCCTCCCCGGCGTCACCGACGTCGCCGTCGACCTCGTCGTCGGCGGGTCGTCCACCGTCCGCGTCACGTCCGACGCCCCGCTCGCCGACGACACGGTCTCCGAGGCCGTCGTCGAGGCCGGCTACGCCGTCACCCCCCGGAGGTCCCTGCTGTGAGCACCCACGACGAGCGCCCGACGACGGGCGCACCCGTCGCACTCGTCGACCTCGACGTCGAGGGCATGACGTGCGCGTCGTGCGTCGCGCGCGTCGAGCGGCGCCTCAACCAGGTGCCGGGCGCGTCGGCGACCGTGAACCTCGCGCTCGAGACCGCGCACGTCGAGCTGCGGCCGTCCGACGACGGGAGCGTCGCGGACGACTCCGCGCTGCTCGCGGCCGTGCGGCGCGCCGGGTACGACGGGCGCGTCACGGCTCGTCGCGGGGACGCACCGGCGACGCACGGGGCGCACGAGGGCCACGACGCCCACGCCGGTCACGACGCGGCGCACCACGAGTCCCAGCAGGACTCGGGCACGCGCGTCGTCGACCCGCACGCGACGGTCGACCACGCCGGTCACGGCGTCGCCACGGTCCCGGCCGGGCACGAGGGCGGGCACGCGCACGGCATGGACCCGTTCGAGCACGCGCTCTCGGGTCACGCGATGGCACCCGGGCACGAGATGGACGCCGACGAGGACACCTCGGCCCCGACGGACGCGCGCGGCACCGACCTGCGACGACGCCTGCGGGTCGCGACCGTGCTCACGGTCCCCGTCCTGCTGCTGTCGATGATCCCGGCGCTCCAGTTCACGGGATGGCAGTGGGTCGTCGCCGCGCTGGCCCTGCCGGTCGCCACGTGGGCGGCCTTGCCGTTCCACAAGGCGGCCGCGCGCGCGGCCCGGCACCGCGCGTCGACGATGGACACCCTCGTGTCGATCGGCATCGTCGCGGCGACCGGCTGGTCGCTGTGGGCGCTGCTGCTCGGGGGCACGGGCGAGCTCGGCGTCACCATGACGCCGACGCTGTTCCCCGCCGCCGACACCGGCCACGGCGAGGCCATGCCCGAGCTGTACTTCGAGGTCGCGGCCGTCGTCACGACGTTCCTGCTGGCCGGCCGCTACGCCGAGCACCGGTCCCGCCGCCGCGCGGGCGACGCGCTGCGCGCGCTGCTCGACCTGGGCGCGAAGGACGTCGCGCTCCTGGTCACGGGCCCGGACGGGCGCCGCGTCGAGCAGCGCGTGCCCGTCGGCCGCCTGGCCGTCGGCGACGAGTTCACCGTGCGGCCGGGCGAGAAGGTCGCGACCGACGGCGTCGTGGTGTCCGGCACCAGCGCGCTCGACACGTCGCTGCTGACCGGCGAGCCCGTCCCCGTGGACGTCGGTCCCGGTGACGAGGTCACCGGCGCGACCGTCAACACGTCGGGTGCGCTCGTCGTGCGCGCGACGCGCGTCGGCGAGGAGACGCGGCTGGCCCAGATCGGCCGGCTCGTCGCCGCGGCGCAGACCGGCAAGGCGCCCGTGCAGCGGCTCGCGGACCGCATCTCGGCGGTGTTCGTGCCGGTCGTGCTCGTCCTCGCGGTCGGCACGCTCGCCGCATGGCTGCTCACGGGCGGGTCGGTGCAGGCCGCGTTCACCGCGGCCGTCGCCGTCCTGATCATCGCGTGCCCCTGCGCACTCGGGCTCGCGACGCCGACCGCGCTGCTCGTCGGCACCGGCCGCGGCGCGCAGCTCGGCATCCTCATCAAGGGTCCCGAGATCCTGGAGAACACCCGCACGGTCGACACCGTCGTGCTCGACAAGACGGGCACCGTGACCGAGGGCCGCATGGCGCTCGTCGACGTGCTGCCCGTCGCCGGCACGACGCGCGACGACGCCCTGCGCTACGCCGCCGCCGTCGAGCAGCTCGCCGAGCACCCGGTCGCCCGCGCGATCGCCGCTGCCGCGGACGGCTCGTCCCAGGAGACGGCCTCCGGTGTCGGCGCGGACGGCGTCGCGATCGGCGCCGACCAGGTGCACGACTTCCGGGCGCACGCCGGTCACGGCGTGTCCGGGGTGGTCCGCACGGCGCACTCGGGCGTCGGACTCTCGCGTCGCGTGCTCGTCGGTCGCACCGGCTGGCTGCGAGAGGAGGGCGTCGACACGACCCCGGTCGACGACGCGGTCCGGCGTGCGGAGGACGACGGCGCGACCGCGGTCGTCGTCGCGTGGGACGGCGCCGCACGCGGCGTGCTGGTCCTGCGCGACCCGGTGAAGCCGACGTCCGCGCAGGCGGTCGCCGAGCTGCGGGCCCTCGGGCTGCGCCCCGTGCTCCTGACCGGCGACAACCTCGGCGCCGCGCGCGCCGCGGCCCGGTCGGTCGGGATCGCGGAGGACGACGTGATCGCGCAGGTGCTGCCGGCCGACAAGGTCGCGCAGGTCCAGCGGCTCCAGGCGGAGGGCCGTCGTGTCGCGATGGTCGGCGACGGCGTGAACGACGCAGCAGCGCTCGCGACGGCGGACCTGGGCCTCGCGATGGGCACGGGCACCGACGTCGCGATCGAGGCGGCGGACCTCACGCTGGTCCGCGGCGACCTGCGGACGGCCGGCCAGGCGGTGCGGCTGTCGCGCAAGACCCTGTCGGTGATCCGGCAGAACCTCTTCTGGGCGTTCGCGTACAACGTCGCGGCGATCCCGCTCGCGGCGCTCGGGCTGCTCAACCCGATGATCGCGGGCGCGGCGATGGCGTTCTCGTCGGTCCTCGTCGTCGGCAACTCCCTGCGCCTGCGCACCTTCGCCTGACGCGCCGGACGACGGCCGGTTCCCCTCGGGGAGCCGGCCGTCGTCGTACCGCCACCGCTGCGTCGCCCGCGAGCGCGTCAGCGGAAGCGGCGGCCCTCGTCGCTGCGGTACGCGAGCGCCGCGAGGACCGCGAACAGCACGGTCCAGCCGACGAGCACGGGCACGGCCCACGCGTACGCCTCGTAGCCGGTGGTCGCCTGGACGGCGAGGTCGCGGGCCGCACGGGACGGGAGCGCCTTCGAGATCGCGTCGAGCCACGTCGGGAACGCCTCGGGCGGCAGGAACAGCCCGCCGGCGAACGCGAGCGGGAAGAGCGTCGCCTGGACGACGGCGATGGCCGCCTTCGACGACATGCGGTAGCCGATCGCGACGCCCAGCAGCAGGAACGGGACCGCGACGAGCGGCACGACCACGACCGCGGCGAGCGCCCGCCCGACGGGCAGGACGGCCTCGGTGAGCAGCGCACCGATGAGCACGAGCGGGATCAGCGCGAGGTACGCCCACAGCACGCCGTTGAGCACGCGACCCGCGAGCCGCGGACCGGCACCGGCGGGCAGGGTCCGCAGGTACGGGTCGAACGGCAGCGCGCGGTCCTCCGCGACGCCGACGCCGAACGTGAACAGGCACGTCGACATCACGGCGAACGTGCCGAGCTGCGTGACCGCGGCCGTCGCGACCAGCGGGTCCTCCGCGACGGCCCGCTGCGGGACGACGAAGAACAGCAGCGCGAGCGCGGGGAACAGCAGGTTGCCGAGCACCGCGATCGGGATGCGGACGGTCTCGATGAAGTTGAGCCGGGCGTGCAGAAGGGCGAGCGGCCAGAACGGCCGCACGCGCGCGACCGGTCGCGGCGCGGTGGTCGTGGTCATCGGAGGGCCTCCTCGACGTCGTCGTCGCGGCGGGACCGGTCGGTCGCGCCCGGGTCGGCACCCGCCGCGCCGCCCCGCTCGGTGAGCGCGAGGAACGCCTCCTCGAGCGACGCGCCGCGCACCTCCAGGTCGGCGAACGGCTCCTCCGTGCCGACGAGCGCGCGGACGAACGTGTCGGCGTCCTCGGCGAGCACGGTCCAGCGGCGGCCGCCCGCGTGGTCGTCGGCCTGGGCGGTGTGCGCGCCCGGCAGCGCCCCCGGGTCGAGCAGCGACGAGGCCGGGAGCGTGAGCAGGACGCGCCGCAGGCCGACGAGTCCGATCACGGCCTGCAGGGTGTCGTCGGCGAGGATCCGCCCGCCGCCGACCACGACGACGCGCTCCGCGAGCGCCTCGACCTCCTCGAGGTAGTGGCTCGTGAGGACGACCGTCGCACCGTCGGCGTGGTAGTCGCGCAGCGCCTGCCACAGGATGTGCCGCGCCTCGACGTCGAGGCCGGTGGTCGGCTCGTCGAGCAGCACGAGCCGGGGCCGTCCGACGAGCGCGAGCGCGACCGCGAGCCGGCGCTTCTGACCGCCCGACAGGCCGCCCGTCTGTCGCTTCACGAGGTCCGTCATGCCGAAGCGGCCCAGCACCTCCGCGCGCGACATCGGGTCCGGGTAGTGGCCGCCGACCAGGTCGACGACCTCGCCGACCGTGAGCGTCGCGGGCAGGCCCGTCTCCTGCGGCGTCGTGCCGAGGCCGATGCGGGACGCCGCGCTGCGCGGGTCGCCGCCGAACAGCCGGACCGTGCCGCTGTCGGGCTTGCGCAGGCCGCTGACGAGGCTGAGCAGCGTGGTCTTGCCCGCGCCGTTCGGACCGAGCAGGCCGACGAGCTCGCCGTGCTCGACCCCGAGGCTCACATCGTCGAGCGCGGTCACTGCACCGAACCGGCGCGTCACGTGCTCGAGCTCGAGGACGGTGTTCACAGCCGTCCCCCGAGCAGGTCGCGCAGCGCGCGCGTGTACCGGGCGAGCGCGGCGCGCCCGGTGTCGCTGAGCTCCACGTAGGTCACCGGTGTCCGGCCCTCGTGGGTCTTGGTGATGGTCACGTACTCCGCCTCCTCGAGTCGGCGCAGATGGGTCGAGAGGTTGCCCGCGGTCATGTCGAGCAGCTGTTGCAGCCGCGGGAAGCTGATGCGGTCGCCGCGACTGAGGGCGGAGAGCGCGGACACGACGCGCAGGCGCGCCTCGGTGTGGATGACGGGGTCGAGCGGGGCGTCAGGCACGGCGCCTCCGCCGCCCCCGGACCGCCACGTACGTGCCGGCGACGAGCATCCCGCCACCGCCGGCGAGGGACATCGTGAGGTAGGTGCCGGGCAGGCCGACGTGCGCGCTCGCACCGCCGACGACGGCGATCCAGCCGCCCAGCAGGTACATCGGCAGGTCGTCCCAGAGCGCCCCGCCGGCGAGGTACAGAAGGCCGACGACGAGCGCCGCGAGGGCGTTGCCCGCGAGCGCCGACACCTCCGGCGGCGCACCGGCGTCGGCGAGCGCGGTGACGATCAGCGCCTGGGTGACGAACCCGATCGCCCACGACCACCCGTACAGGGCACCGGTCCGGGCGCTGGCACCGACGAGCCCGCGGCTGCGGTGCAGGACGTGCCACAGCGTCCCGACCGTGCCGAGGACGCCGAGGGTGATCGCGACTCCCGCGGCGAGCCCCGACGGCGTGCCGTCCTCGTTCGCGGAGAGCCACATGAGCCCGTACCCGACGAGCCACACGGTGCCCCAGAGCGAGAAGAGGAACGTGCCCGACGGGTAGGCGGCGAACGCGGACCGTCGTCCGGCGGCGATGACCGCGAGCGCCTGTGCGGGGTCGAACGGCTCCTCGCCCCGGCCACGCTCGGCGTCGCGCGGCTCGTCGCCTGCCCGGTCGCCGACGGTGCCGTCCGTGTCGCCAGTCATCGCCGCCCCCTCGGTCCACGCCGTTTCGTCCAACTTTGCTTCACAAAGTAGTTTGTGGGCCCGGACAAACGCAAGGGTCGACATCGACGTGCCGGCCGCCGCCGCGGTCTGGGCTGCACCGCGGTCAGGGCTGCAGGGTGGTCGATCCGGGCATTCCCCCGTTCGGGCGCCCGGCGCGCACGGCCCGGTCGCCCCGCGCTACTGTCTGCCACGCGCCCGACCTGGGCGCATTCGCACCGTTCCGGAGGTACGTCGTGAAGGTCAGGAAGAGGTCGGCCGTCGCGGCCGCCGCCGTCGCGTTGGTCATGGTCGGGGTCGCCGCACCGGCGCAGGCCGCGGACTTCACCGTCTACTCCACGACGTACAAGTCGAGCGTCTACTACAACGACGGGAACAACACGCTGCGACTGTGCGACGTCGTCGACCGTGACGGGGACGGCGCCCACATCAGCACCTCGCTCGGCCACTGGACGTACGTCTACAACGGCTGCACGTGGATCCAGAACGTGCCCGACAACGTGCGGATGACCGTCGACGTGTGCGACTGGATCTACATGTCCTCCAACCGCAACCGCTGGTTCTGCCAGAGCATCACGATCACGTCCTGATCGCGTTCGCGGCACCGCCCCGGCCGGCTCGTCCCGCGACGGGCCGACCGGCGCGCACCCGGCCCCTCGACGGCCGCCGTCCTCCGCGGCACGGCCGTGCGTCCCGGCACAGCCTGCTGTCAGCGCACGTCCAGGTGCGCGACCTAGGCTCGGACGCATGACGACGACGGCGCCCGGCGACGCCACGCCCGCCGACCCGCGCCGCACCGGCGCCACCGGCGGCTCGACCGTGACGTCGCCCCCCGACGAGGACGCCCGGCCCCCGTTCGCCCCGCCGCCCGGTCCGCGCGCGGTCCGCCGCCGCCTCACCGCCGAGATCTGGATCGTCCTCGGCCTGTCGCTCGGCCGGTCCGGCGTCTACGCCGTGGTCGCGATACTCGACCGCCTCACGCGCGAGGAGTCGCTCGGCAGCCAGACGGCGACGCTCAACCCCAGCCGCTCCCCGCGCCCCTGGCTGGACCTCACCTACCAGCTGCTGTCGATCGGGTTCGCGCTCGTCCCCGTGGCGCTCGCGCTGTACCTGCTGTCCGCCAACGGCCGCTCGGCGGTCCGCCGGATCGGGCTCGACGGCACGCGGCCGTGGCGCGACCTCGGCGTCGGCGCCGGGCTCGCGGCGCTCATCGGGATCCCCGGCCTCGGCCTCTACGCCGTCGGGCGCCTCCTCGGCATCACCGTCGAGGTGCAGGCCGCCGCCCTGAACGCCGCCTGGTGGACCGTCCCCGTCCTCGTGCTGTCGGCGCTGCAGAACGCGCTGCTCGAGGAGGTCATCGCGGTCGGGTACCTCATGGAGCGGCTGCGCGACCTGCGCTGGAGCGGCCCGACGATCGTCGTCGCGAGCGCACTGCTCCGCGGGTCGTACCACCTGTACCAGGGGTGGGGCGCGTTCGCGGGCAACGTCGTCATGGGGCTGCTGTTCGCGGAGTACTACCGCCGACGCCGGCGGGTCATGCCGCTCGTCGTCGCGCACACGCTCATGGACGTGTTCGTGTTCGTCGGCTACGCGCTGGTGCCGGACGAGTGGCGGGACGCGCTGCTCCTGTCCTGACACCCAGGACGCTGACCGGCCGCCGCGTCAGCGCAGCCGCACGAGTCCCGCGGCGGTGGGCGTGAAGCCGCACGCGTCGAGGTAGAACGCCCGGAGGCGGTCCTCGAAGTCGACGTGCAGCCACTCGCAGCCCGCCGCCGCCGCGTGCTCGCGGGCCGCCTCGACGAGCCGCACCCCCACGCCCCGCCGCCGCACCCGCGCCGCGACCGACGTGTCTTCGAGGAACGCGTGCCCCCTGCCGTCCCACGGGACGTTGACGAACCCGACCAGCCCGCGCGCGTCGCGGGCGGTCACCCACCCGAGGCTGTGCCGCTCGACGAGCCGGTTCCACGGGTCGTCGGACGGAGGGTGGTCGAACGCCTCGGCGTGCAGCGCATTCAGCTCGTCGTCGGTGAAGGCGCCGCGCCATGCGACGGCGACGTCGTCGCGGGCGGGCTCGGTGTCGGCAGGTCCGGGGCTCATCGCGCCATCCTCCCGGCGCGCAGCGGCCGCCGGGCACCCGGTCGTCCCGGTGCCCGGCGGCCGATCACGTCAGACGACGGCCGAACCGCGGCCGACCGCCCGGACGAACGACTTCGTCGCGAAGCCGCTGACGATGAGCACGACGCCGCCCACGAACGCGAACAGGCCCAGCAGGACCATGACGACCGCGATCGTCTCCTGCGGGTTGATGAGCACGAGCAGCCCGAACAGGAACGACACGAGCCCGAACGTCAGCACCCAGTACCAGCCGATGTCCCGCGCCCGGTACAGGGTCACCGACGCGATGATCGCGAGGACGCCCAGCACCAGGATCCAGAGCGAGATCAGGTAGAACACGACGGTCACGGACTTGTCGGGCCACACCATCGCGATCACGCCGAACGCGATCCCGACCAGGCCCGCGACGGCCCACCACCCGGCACCCGGCTCCTTGCGGTTGCCGAGCCACATCCCCAGCGACAGCACGCCGTCGATGACGGCGAACACGCCCCAGATCCACATGAGCAGCGTCGCCGTGTCGATCGGTCGGACGAGCATCAGCAGACCCAGGACCAGCAGCACGGCTCCTCGCAGGACGGGGAGCCACCAGATCTTGCGCAGCGTCGTCTCGACCTCTGCGCCCACCTCGTCGACCACGTGACCTCCTCGGGCACACGCCCCGGGGCACCTCGCGGGACCGCACCCGCACGCCAACGGTGTCCCTCGTCGGCCACGCTAGACCTGCGGATCAGGACGAAGCGCGTCGAACACGCCCGCACCGGACAGCCGGTCCCGTCCCACGTCACGTGCAGGCTCCCGGGCAGACGGGCCCTCGCTGCCTAGACTCGCCGGTATGTCGTCGACGCCGCCCTCGGGTCGTGCGGCCGCGGTCGACGCGGACCGCACGCGCGGCGGCGCGCCCGACGGACCGACGGTCGACGACCACGGCGGCGACCCGGCCGAGGCGCGCGTCGTCGTCGAGGACGTCCCGACCGTCCGGGTGCACCACCCGACCGACCTGCTCAACGCCGTGGTCGCCGCGGTCGCCGTGGTCCTGGTCCTCGCGCTCGCGTTCTACGCGCCCAACACGACGAGCGGCGTCGCGGAGGACGTCCAGGGCTTCGCCGACCTGCTGCGGAGCATCCTGTTCATCCCCGTGCAGCTCCTCGAGGTGCTGGTCGCGCTCGTCATCCCGCTCGCGGTGCTGGCCGAGCTCGCGATCCGCCGGCTCGGCCGGCAGCTCCTGGAGGGCGTCACCGCGGCCGTCGTCGCCGTCGCGCTCAACGAGGCGCTGCGCTTCGTCATCGTCGAGTGGGCGCCCTCCGACCTCGCCGACGGCCTCTCGATCCTCGTCAAGGGCGACCTCGTCGTCTCGCTGCCGCCCGTGTTCGCGATGGTCGTCGCGCTCCTGACCGTCGCCGGTCCCCGCGGACGCCGCCGCACCGTCGACTGGTCGTGGAACGTCCTGTGGATCAGCGGTGCCGTGCTGCTCATCATCGGACGCGTCTCGCTGCCAGGGCTCGTCGTGTCGCTGCTGCTCGGGCGCGTCGCGGGCATGGTGGTGCGGTACGTGTCCGGGGTGCAGTCCGAGCGCGCGTACGGCACGAGCCTCCTCGACGGCATCCGCCGTGCGGGCTTCGAGCCGGCCCGCCTCGCCCGCGTCGCCGACGACACGACCGACACCGACGCGGCCCGGCTCGCCGAGCGCGAGGGCACCGAGCCGGTCCAGCTCGACGGGTCGCCCGCGTCCCGCGCCCTCACGCGCTCGACCGGGAACCGCGTCTACGAGCTCACGACGACCTCGGGCGACGAGCTCGACGTGCTCGTCATCGACGGCGACCGGCAGGTCGTCGGCGGCCTCGAACGTCTCTGGCGCTCGATCCGCATGCGCGGCATCGAGGGCCGCTCGGTCGTCTCGCTGCGGCAGGCGACGAGCCGGGCCGCGCTCCAGGCCTACGCCGCACGCGCCGCCGGCGTGCGCACACCGCAGCTGCTGTCGATCGCCGAGGCCGAGGACTCGATGCTCCTCGTGCAGGAGCGTCCCGGCCGGGCGGTGCCGCTCGCCGACCTGCCGCCCGAGCGCATCACCGACGACCTGCTGCGCGAGATCTGGGCGCAGCTCCAGCTCGCGCACGTCGCCGGGGTCGCGCACCGCGCGCTGACCAGCGACGTCGTGCTCGTCGACGACCTCATCGGGCAGCCCGTCGTGTGGCTCGTCGGGTGGGAGAAGGGCGACGTCGCGTCGTCCGACCTGGCGCGACGGATGGACGTGACGCAGCTCGTCGCGCTCCTCGCGCTGCGCGTCGGGGCGACCCGCGCGCTCGAGTCGGCCGCCGCCGTGCTCCCCGAGGCCGACCTCGCCGCCGTCGGGCCGCTGCTCCAGACCATCACCCTGCCGCGCGAGACCCGCGAGGAGATGCGCGCGCACAAGCAGGTGCTCGCCGACCTGCGCACCGAGCTCGTCGCGCGCCTGCCCGAGGCGTCGGTCGAGCCCGAGCAGCTCGTGCGGTTCGGCGCCCGCACCGTCCTGACCATCCTGCTCACCGTCGTCGCGATCTTCGCGATCCTCACCACGATCAACGTCGAGCAGATCGGCGAGGCGCTCTCCGAGAGCGACTGGCGCTGGTCCGTCATCGCGTTCGCGCTCGGCATGAGCACCCTCGTCACCGCAGCACTGGCCTTCGTCGCGTTCTCGCCCGTCCGTCTGCCGGTCTGGCGCGCGACGCTCGTCCAGACCGCAGCGACGTTCGTCGCCCTCGCCGCGCCCGCAGGCATCGGCCCCGCGGCGCTCAACCTGCGCATGCTCACCAAGCGCGGCGTCTCGACGACCCTGTCCGCCGCGACCGTCGCGCTCGTGCAGGTCAGCCAGTTCATCGTGACCCTCGTCCTGCTGCTCGGGCTGACGATCATCTCCGGCCGCAGCGAGTCGCAGCTGCCGATCTCCGGGGCGATGCTCGTCGCGATCGGCATCGTCGCCGCGCTCGTCGGCGCCTCGCTCCTGGTGCCGCCCGTGCGGCAGTGGGTGCTCGCCAAGTCGCTGCCCACGCTGCAGCGCACGTGGCCCCGGCTCATCGAGGTGCTCGGGCAGCCCTGGCGGCTCGCGCTCGCGGTCGGCGGCAACCTCGCCATGACGCTCGGCTACATCCTCGCGTTCGACGCGTGCCTGCAGGCCCTCAACCAGGACGCGAGCCTCATCCAGGTCGCCCTGGTCTACCTCGCCGGCAACACCGCGGGCGCGCTCGTGCCGACGCCGGGCGGCATGGGCGCGGTCGAGCTCGCCCTCGCGGGCACGCTCACGACCATCACCGGCATCAACGCGGGTGTCGCGACGTCCATCGCGATCCTGTTCCGCGCGCTCACCTACTGGCTGCGGATCCCCTTCGGGTGGGCCGCGATGCGCTACCTGCAGCGCCGCGGCGAGCTCTGACGCCGCTCCAGGGCACCGCTGCGCCCGAGCCGCGGCGGGCGCCCGCGCCGACGACGGACGGGCCGGCACCCCGTGCGGGAGACCGGCCCGTCCGCGGGTCCGTCGTGCGGCGACTGACGTCAGGCGAGCGCCTTGGCCTTGAGCCGTGCGAACTCGTCGGGCGTGATGACGCCCTGGTCGAGCAGCGCCTTCGCCTCCGTGATGTGCTCCGCCGGCGACTTGCCCGCGACCTCCCGGATGTAGGAGTCGGTGTCGGCCTTTGCCTGCTTGACGGCGTGCATCTGGCGGTCGGCCATGCCGTTGCCGCGCGCGATCACGTAGATCAGCGCGGTGAGGAACGGGAAGACGATCAGGCCGACGATCCACACGGCCTTCCACCAGCCGCTGAGCGTCCGGTCACGGAAGAGGTCGGTGAGGATCTGGAAGAGGATGACGAGGTACGCGAAGAACAGGAACCACCAGATCAGCAGCCAGAACCAGTCCCAGAAGCTGTCCATGCGACCTTCTCTCGGAAGCGAGCCGCCCCGAGTGGCGAGCCCGGTGAACCGAGGCTAGCCACAAACCGCCCGGAACCGGGCGAGGCGGACCGAGGCGTCGCTGCGCCCGGTCCGGGTCCGCGGTCACGCCCGCGACGCGTCCCCCGCGGGACGGCGCCCGCGCGCCGTCCCGTGGGGGCATGCGAACGGCCGGCCCCGGGCTGAGCCGGGACCGGCCGTTCGTGAGGTGCTGTCGTCGTCAGGCGGCGAGGTAGTCGCGCTGCGCCGGGACGAGCTCCAGAGTGTGCTGCCGCTCCGCGAGGGCCGCCCATGCCTGCAGGCGCGAGGCCGGGAGGACGAAGGGGGTGGCTGCCTCGGAGGGGTCGACGGAGAACCCGCGCTGGTCCATGTCATCTTCCTGTCTGTTCGGTAGCCCGGCTGACCTCGTGGGTCCCGTGGCTTTGCGTCCCCCCCTTGCGGAGGGTTTGCCGTTTCGCTGACAAGTCCGACATTAGAGCAACATGAGACGAGAAGGGAAGCGCTACCAGTCACCAGTTTCGTACGGCCGTCCAATTCACCCGGTCGGCGCACCCGGGAGGCCGCTTCCGCGTGAAGACGCGGCTCGGCACGTGTCACCGCACCCCGTCGTCCACGATCCGGAAGGCCAGCTGCGTCTCCCAGCGGCTCATGTCGGGCTCCACGCGCGGGTCCGTCAACATCAGCTCAAGTCGACAGCCCCACGCCTCGCCGCCCTCCACCGGCCACCTGTCCCACGCCTCGCCGTGCGCCTCCGCCCACGCCAGCACGTCCGCCGTCACCTGGACCAGCTCGTCGGGATGACCCACGTGCGTCGTCACCACGTACCGGCCCGCGGGCAGCACCCCGGGCGTCACGTCGCCGTCTGCCTCCGCGACCGCCTCGTCGAGCGGCAGACCGGCCTCGACCAGGAGCTCACGCTCCATGTCGACCACGCGGTACCGGAAGAACGGCGGGCCCGCCGGGGCCAGCGAGTGCGCCTCCGCCCACGCGAACAGGTCGTCGAAGCTGTCCGCCAGGGACGGCAGCGACGCCGTCGTCACGCGCGCCGCGATCCCCACGTACGGCACCTCGGGCCGCTCGACGACCACCGGCTCAGCGCGCCGACGCTCCATGCGCCGAGCCTAGGACGACGCCCGTCACCGCGCCGCACGACCGCACCTCACGACGGGTCGAGCACGTCCCCGCACAGCGCCGCGCGCACCGACGCGGTCCCGACGCCCGCCTCCCACGACCCGCCGGGCCCGGCCGCACCCAGCACGTGCCGCGGGACCGGGAGGACCAGGCCGCCGAGCACCGGGCCGTCGTCCGGGACGAGCGTCCCGCCGCGCACCGTGCCGCCCACCTCCGCCACGACGTCCCCCGTCGCGTCGCTGACCCGCACGCTCAGCCGCGTCCCGTCGGGCGCCTCCTCCTGGTCGGCGACCACCCACGTCACGGTCGCGTCGGCGGGACCACCGACCTGCCGCGTCACCCCGAGCCGGGTCTGCCGCACCACCTCGGGGACGCGCAGCTCGACCGACGCGATCGGCGGGTCCTCCCCCATCGGCCGGTCCGCGAACCCGCACGCGCGGTCCGACGCCGGGGTCACGACCGTCGACTGCACGGCCGCGAGCGCGACCGCCGCGGCGCAGAGCACGACGGCACCGACCGTCGTCGCGACCGCACCACGGCGTGCGGCCCGTGCGCGCCGGCCGTCCACGGCGACGCCCCGGCGACGTCCCCGCGGCCCGTCCGGTCGTGCGACGCCGCGACCGACCCGAACGTCGGTGCCGCACAGGGAGTCCGCGAACGTGCGGCGCTCGGGGTCCCACAGCGGTCGTACGAAGCCGACGAGCAGCAGCACGTCGAGCGTGTGCGCGGCCGCCCGGACGAGTGTCCGCACCGGACCCAGCGGCCGACTGTCCGCTCGCCCGACCACGACGACGCCCACGACCCGCTTGCCCGGCGTCGCACCGGTCCAGGCCTGCAGCGCGAGCAGCACGAGCCACGTCACGCCGACCGACACCAGCACGCCGACGCCCGGGACCGGGTTGGTGCCGCCCAGCACGACCGACCACTCCCACGGCCACCCGCCCGGTCCGATCACGAGGAACGTCACGGCGCCGACCACGGACGCGTCGAGCGCGAGCGCCACCGCCCGGCGCCACCAGGGCGCGGACGTCCGCGGGTCCACGTCCTCGTGGACGTCGGCGGACGCGTCCACGGCGGCTGTCACGCCGAGCATCCTGGC
The DNA here is from genome assembly GCF_003851725.1 of Cellulomonas algicola. Taxonomy (GTDB): domain Bacteria; phylum Actinomycetota; class Actinomycetes; order Actinomycetales; family Cellulomonadaceae; genus Cellulomonas; species Cellulomonas algicola. The sequence continues at coordinate 22,085 of NZ_BHYL01000005.1, forward strand.
AGGACGGCGCGGTCACGATGGGGTGAAATGCCGGGTCCTGCGGTCGGTGACGTCGGCGGCCCGAACCGCTCCGGCGAGCCCCGCGCGTCCGGCCGGGGCTTCGTCGTGCGCGGGCCGGACGACCTCGAGCACCGGCGGGCCCGTCAGAGGCGACCGGGGCGGGGTCGCCTGCGCGACCGTCGCGCGACGGAGTGCGCGGGCCGGACGCGTCAGGCCGGCGGGGGCGGTGGCGGGGTCGGGGACTCGTCGCGGAGGCGCGGCTCGGTGCGGCGGGACGGGGTGTGGCCGGACTTGTCGGCGTAGAACGCACGGATCTCGTCCATGTCGGCACGCACGTCACCGGTCAGCGTGAGCGTCGGCCCCAGGCCCGTCGTGCGCGTCGTGCGGTCGACGTAGCCGAGCGTCACGGGCAGGTCGGTCGCGCGCGCGATGCGGTAGAAGCCGGACTTCCAGCCGTCGCCGCGGCGCGTCCCCTCGGGCGTGACGACCAGGTAGAACCGTTCGCCGCCACCCAGCCGCGCGACGATCTCGTCGACCAGCCCGGCCGGGTCGCGCCGGTCGACGGGGATGCCGCCGAGCGCCCGCATGAGCGGGCCCGCGACGCCGCGGAACAGCGTGTGCTTGCCGAGCCAGCGGAACGTCAGGTCCGCCTCGCCCGCGATGGCCAGCATCAGCACGAAGTCCCAGTTCGACGTGTGCGGGGCGCCGATGAGCAGGCCCGCACCGTCCGCCGGGACGCGCTCGGTGCGCAGCGTCCAGCGGCTGACCCGCCAGTACGCGCGCGCGACCGTGCGGCGGACGCTCACGAGCCCGCCACCGCGTCGACCGTCGCGCCGGGGACACCGGCCGCACCGCGAGCACCGGACGCAGCGGCCTGCGCGCGCACCGCCGCGAGCAGGCGCGCGACGATCTCCTCGCCGCCCGCGACGCCCGCACGGCGCGTCACCGTGAGGTGCGGGGTCTGCCAGCCGGCCTCGTGCAGCTCGCCGTGGGCCGGGCGGAACGCCCGGTCGGCCGCCACGAGCAGGTCGGCGTCGAGCAGCGAGTCGCCGGCTGCGAACGTGAGGTCGGCGCCGACGCGCTGCGCGACCTCGGCGACCGCGGCGGACTTCGTCAGCGGGGCGGGCACGCAGTACACCTTGCGCCCCTGCAGCGACACCGTCCACCCGCGCGCCGCGCACCACGCGGTGAGGTCGTCGACGAACGTCGGCGGCAGCAGGTCGCGGTGGACGACGAGGTACGTGAACAGGTCCTCCGCGACGCGGTGCTTGCGGACCCACGGCTGCTCGGCGACGACGCGCAGGTGCTCGACGACCTCCGCGAGCGGCGCGCACTCCCCCAGCCGCGCGTGCACGGTCGCCGTCCAGTCGGCGCACGGCTCGCCGTCGACGAGGATGTGGCCGCCGTTCGACGTCACCGCGTACCGCGGACCCGGCTCGGGGAAGCGCACGCGCGCGTACTGCTTGCGGGTGCGCGTCGTCGTCGGGACGAACCACGCCGCCTCGACGAGGTCGCCGATCATCTCCTCCGCGTCGCGCGTCCAGAACGACACCGGCTCGCCCTCGAACACCTCCGCGACCGTCATCGCGGGCGCCTGCTCGTCGTCGCCGCCGAGCCGCAGCGCCGCCGCCGAGTAGATGAGCGTCCGGTCCAGGTCGCACGCGACCACCACGGCGCTCACGCGTCACCCCGCACGGTCAGGCCGTCGGCGCCCGTCGCGCCGGCGGTGAACCGCGGGTGGATGAGGCCCACGCACGAGTAGGGCAGGTCGGCGACGGTCTCCACGGGTACTCCTCGTTCGGCGGCCAGGTGCCGGACGTGCGCGACGTCGGCGGGGTCGACGTCAGGGCGGACGAGGACACGCCACGGTACGCGGCGCAGCAGCACGCGCGTCGTCTCGCCCACGCCCGGCTTCACGAGGTTGACGTCCCCGATGCCGTACTCCTCGACGATCCGCTCGACCGCGGCCCAGCCCGCCCAGTCGACGTCGGCGTGCGCGTCGGCCAGGCCGCGCCAGTCGCGCTCGACGGCGTCACGCACGTCGCCGAAGCGCGCCGCGACCGCGTCGAGGAACCGCCCCGACACGTCCGCGGGCGCGAGGTCGGCGTAGAACTTCGCCCCGTGGAACTGGTCCGGGCCGATGAGGTCGCGGTTGAGCACCGTGCGCGACACGAGCCCCGACACCGTCGAGTTCAGGCACGCCGACGGCACGAGGAAGTCGTCGCGCGTCCCCGCGAGCCGCACGCAGCGGCCCGGGTCGGCGAGCACCGCGAGGTCGCGCGGGAACGCGACGCCGGTGCGCCGCTCGTGGTCGGCCAGCGCGGCGTCGAGCTCGCGCGCGATCGCGCCCTTGCCCGTCCAGCCGTCGACGAACACCACCGACGCCGGGTCGTGGTGCGCCGCGAGGTACCGCAGCGCGACGTCGTCGATCCCGCGGCCCCGCACGATCGACACCGCGTGGTGCGGCAGGTCGACGCCGTGCACGAGCTGCGCCCAGCGGCGGACCAGGATGCCGACCGGCGTGCCCGCACGGGCCAGCGACACGAGCGTCGCGCCGTCGCCGCGCGCCGCCAGGATCTGCTCCGCGACCACGCCGACCGCGTGCGCGAGCCGCTCCGCACCCGCCTCGAGCGCCTCGTCGAACAGCCGCACGTACGCCGCGCTCGGCTGGTACTCGACCGGCAGCGACTCCGCGTAGTGCGCGCCGCCCGACTGCACGGCCTCCTCGCGCTCCTCGACGGGCGCCTCGAGCGCCACGCCCGACAGGTCCGTGAGCAGCCACGTCACCTCGTCGGGCGCGTACGACCCGAACGCGGGACCCCGCAGCGGCTCGGGCAGGACGACGCCGGCCGCGCGGGTCGCCGTCGCGCGCTGCGCCGCGGCGTCCGGGAGCACCACGAGAAGGACGTCGTCGCTGTGCGCGGCGACCTCGTCCAGCAGCCCGGCCGGTGCGGTCAGCGCCGCGGTGTCGCCCGGCGCGTCGGTCACCACGACGACGGCGTCGAACCGGTCGGCGGGCGTGGTCGGCGCCACGTTGTAGGCGAAGCGGCGGTGGCCCGGGTCACCGGGCGCCGCGTCGGCGGGGTCGTCGTGCGCCGGGAAGGTCAGCGACGAGCGGATCGCGTACGCCGCGTCGTCGACGGCCAGGACCGGCGAGCGCGTCGTCGTCGAGAAGCGCACCTCGGCCGTGCCGTCGAGCGTGACCGCCAGCGCCTCGGCGAGTCGCAGCGGTGCGTCCATGAGCTCCTCGGTCCCGAGGACGAGGACGCGGTCCCCGGCGACGAGCGCACCCGACGGGCCGTCCGCGAGCGCGTCGCGCAGCGCGGCCGCGCAGGCCGGGAGCGTGACGTCGAGGGTGCGTCGGTCGTCCGCGTCGACGCCGTGCCGCCCCGTCTCGGGCAGCGTCGCCGGCCAGCCGACGTCGACGCGCCGCACCGGTGCCCGGCCCGGACCCGCGTCGTCGGCGCGTCTCGGGCC
>NZ_BHYL01000006.1 GCF_003851725.1 Cellulomonas algicola
CCCGTGTCGCCCGCGGCCGCGTCGGTGCCGCGTGCTCCCGTCGCGCACGTCCCGCCGCCCCCCGGCGACCCGGCCGGCCCGGCCGGCGCGTACGGCGCCGCACCCGTGCGTCGACCCACGTCCGCGTACCGCGCCGACGGCTCGTCCGGGCTGCCGCCGGTGCTCCCCCCCGACGACGGCCTGGAGTCGTTCGACGAGCTCGGCTGGGGCGAGCCCGACGCCCCCGAGCGCCGCCGCTTCGACCCCACCAAGCTCGTGCTCGCGGTCGTCGCCGTCGCCGTCGTCATCGGCGTCGTGCTGGCCTTCCGGGCGCTCTTCTCGTCGCTCGACCCCGGGGACACCGGGGCGCAGCCCGACGACCAGACGCAGGAGCAGCCCGCCGAGTCCGCGGCGCCGGAGCAGCCCGCCGAGCAGCCCGACGAGACGCCCGCGGGTGAGGCGCCTGCCGCTGCCGCCCCGGTGATCGCCTCGACCACGTCGTTCGACCCGTCCGACTCCGACGGCGAGCACGAGGAAGCCGTCACCCGCGCCTACGACGGCGACCCGTCGACGTTCTGGTACACCCAGACGTACAAGCGCGACGACTTCGCCGGCTTCAAGAACGCCGTCGGCTACATCGTCAACCTCCAGGCCCCCTCGACGCTGTCGAAGGTGACGCTGCACGTCAACGGCACCGGTGGGAACGTCGAGATCCGGAACACCACCGCGGCCGACCCCGGCGGCGGCACCGTCCTCGCGTCCGGGCCGGTGGGACCCGACACGGTCTTCGAGTTCGACCCCGTCGAGGCGTCGACCGTCGTCGTGTGGATCACGCAGCTCCCGACCGCTGCCGACGGTGGCTTCCGCCTCGAGCTCAACGAGATGTCGCTCGGCTGACCCGAACGCAGGGACCGCACGGCCGCGCGAGGGGATGCTCGCCGCCACGCGCCTCGGCGGTCGGACCTGGAACAGATCCGGCCTACGATCGGTTGAGCGAACAGCCCGCAGCCGGCAACCCCGTCGGCCCGCCGTACCCCAAGGACTCACGTGAGCGACCAGCCCAGCACAGTGCGCGACCTCGTCATCGTCGGATCGGGCCCCGCCGGCTACACGGCCGCGATCTACGCGGCCCGCGCGGGTCTCGCGCCCCTCGTCGTCGCCGGCTCCGTCACCGCCGGTGGCGCGCTCATGAACACCACCGAGGTCGAGAACTTCCCCGGCTTCCCAGACGGCATCCAGGGCCCCGAGCTCATGGACGCGCTGCAGAAGCAGGCCGAGAAGTTCGGCGCCGAGGTGCTGTGGGACGACGCCGTCGCACTCTCCCTCGAGGGTGACGTCAAGACCGTCACCGTCTCCGGCGGCGAGACCTACGCCGCGCGCGCCGTCATCCTCTCCACCGGGTCCGCGTATCGCGAGCTCGGCCTCGACGACGAGAAGCGGCTGTCCGGCCGTGGCGTGTCCTGGTGCGCCACCTGCGACGGCTTCTTCTTCCGCGACCAGGAGATCATCGTCGTCGGCGGTGGTGACTCCGCCGTCGAGGAGGCCACCTTCCTCACGCGGTTCGGCAAGCGCGTCACGCTCGTGCACCGCCGCGACCAGCTCCGCGCGTCCAAGATCATGGCCGACCGTGCCGCGTCCGACCCCAAGATCGAGTTCGCGTGGAACTCCGAGGTCGTCGCGATCCACGGCGAGGACAAGGTCACCGGCGTGACCCTGCGTGACACCGTCACCGGCGAGACGCGCGAGCACTCCGCCACCGGCGTGTTCGTCGCGATCGGGCACGTGCCGCGCACCGACCTGCTCGTCGGCCAGGTCGAGCTCGACGACAACGGCTACGTCTCCGTCGTCGGACGGTCCACCCGGACCAACCTGCCCGGCGTCTTCGCCGCGGGCGACGTCGTCGACCACACCTACCGCCAGGCGATCACCGCAGCCGGGTCCGGATGCGCCGCCGCGCTCGACGCCCAGCACTACCTCGCCGCGCTCGGCGACACCGCGCACGACGTCGTCGACCCGGTGCCCACGACCGTCGCGCCCGTCCTCGTCCAGGAGGTCTGATGAGCACCCTCACCGCCGTCACCGACGACACGTTCCAGTCCGAGGTCCTCGACTCCCCCATCCCGGTCATCGTCGACTTCTGGGCGCCCTGGTGCGGCCCGTGCCGCATGGTCGCGCCCGTCCTCGACGAGCTCGCTGCGCAGTACGACGGTCGCGTCAAGATCGTCAAGGTCAACGCCGACGAGAACCCGCAGGTCACCGGTAACTACGGGATCGTGTCGATCCCCACGCTCAACGTGTACGTCGGCGGCGAGCTCGTGAAGTCCGTCATCGGCGCCCGCCCCAAGGCGTTCTACGCCGGCGAGATCGAGGACGTCCTCACCGCGGCCTGACGTCCGCCGCGCGACCCACGGGCCGCCGCTCCCTCACCGGGACGGCGGCCCGTCCGCATGCCGTCCGGCGTCGCACGCGTCAGCGGTCGCGCACCCGTCGCGCGCCTCCGCACGCAGCCCGTCGTCGGTCTCCTCGCACAGCGCGTCGCCCGTCTCGTCGCACAGCGGTCGCCGTCTCGTCGCACGGCACGTCGCCCACCTCGTCGAGGCCCCGGGCGGCGAACAGCAGCAGCTCCCACCACCGTCCGGCCCGCGACCCGCACCGGACCCGCACGTCTCGCCGCACGCATGCTGCGCGGGCGCGTCGTCGTGACGTGCGACACTGCCAGGATGACCACGCAGCCTGGGCCCCCGCGCGAGACGTCGGGCGGCCACCCCACGTCCTCCGCCGCGGCGGGAACCGGCACGCGCCTCGACCCCTGGCTCTCCGCGTACGCCGAGCGCACCCACGGTATGCGCGCCTCCGAGATCCGCGCCCTCTTCGCCGTCGCGAACCGGCCCGAGGTCGTCTCGCTCGCGGGCGGCATGCCGTTCCTCGAAGGGCTCCCCCTCGACGACCTCGCCGAGCTCGCCGCCCGCGTGGTCGCGACCCGCGGCCTCCAGGCGCTCCAGTACGGCTCCGGCCAGGGCGACGAGACGCTCCGCGAGCAGATCCTCGACGTCATGCGGCTCGAAGGCATCGACGCCCACCCCGACGACGTCGTCGTGACCACCGGGTCGCAGCAGGCTCTCGACCTCGTGACCAGGATCTTCGTCGACCCGGGCGACGTCGTCGTCGCCGAGGCCCCCTCGTACGTCGGCGCGCTCGGTGTCTTCCGCGCCTATCAGGCCGACGTCGTGCACGTCCCGATCGACGCCGACGGCCTCGACCCCGACGCGCTCGAGTCGACCCTCGCGTCGCTCGCCGCCGCAGGTCGCACCGTGAAGCTCCTGTACACGGTGCCGAACTTCCACAACCCCGCCGGTGTCTCCTTGTCGGCAGAGCGCCGCCCGCGCGTCCTCGCGATCGCGCAGCGGTACGGCGTCCTCGTCGTCGAGGACAACCCGTACGGGCTGCTCGGCTTCGACAGCGAGCCGCGCGCCGCGATCCGGTCGCTCGACGCCGACGGTGTCGTCTACCTCGGGTCCTTCTCCAAGACCTTCGCGCCCGGTTACCGCGTCGGCTGGGTCGTCGCCCCGCACGCCGTCCGCGAGAAGCTCGTCCTGGCCTCCGAGTCCGCGATCCTCTGCCCGTCGAACGCGTCGCAGCTCGCGATCTCGACCTACCTGTCGACCGCGGACTGGCGCGGCCAGATCAAGGTGTACCGCGAGCAGTACCGCGAGCGACGCGACGCCATGGTGTCGGCGCTCGCGGAGCACCTGCCCGAGGCGTCGTGGAACGTCCCCGACGGGGGCTTCTACACCTGGGTCAGGCTGCCACAGGGCCTCGACGCCAAGGACATGCTGCCCCGCGCCGTCACCGCGCGCGTCGCGTACGTACCGGGCACTGCGTTCTACTTCGACGGCTCCGGCGCCGACCACATGCGACTGTCGTTCTGCTACCCGACGCCTGAGCGCATCCGCGAGGGCGTGCGGCGGCTCGCGGGCGTCGTCGCCGGGGAGCGTGAGCTCGTCGAGCTGTTCGGCACCAACGCCGGCGGCGCGTCCGACAGCGTGCAGTCCCCCGGTCCAGACGTCGCCTGACCTCGCGCGTCCGTACCACCGCCGTGGCTGCCCCGCCGATCACTCGCCCGACGTCCGCCGTGACGGTCGACCCAGGTATCGCACGTCGAGCATCTCTCCAGCGTGTGATCGTCGCGGTCGTCGGTTCGGTGTCCGGGGTCTCGGGTGTCCACACGTCACCTGCCAGGCTGGTCGACACCCCCGTCGCACGGGCAGCGTTCACCCGACGCGTCGTCGTACCGGCCGCCGGTTCGGCCTTCGCGGACTCCCCTGTCCACTCGACGGCCGTCGTCACTGTGCTAGGACCGACGGCGGCTGGACCCGTGACGCATCGGTCGCGACGAGGCGCATGCACGAGATCCCGTGGTGATCGCGCGCGTCCCCGGGCGCGCCGGGGTCGCGTCTCCCGCCCTCGTCCTCGACCCGTACCGCTCCACGCCTTCGGAGGAACCACGCCGTGACCATCCCGTCTTCGCCGCGCGTCGCCGTTCTCGCAGGCGGCCTCTCGCACGAGCGCGACGTGTCGCTGCGCTCCGGGCGGCGCGTCGCCGAGGCGCTCCGGTCCGTCGGCGTCGAGGTGTCGATCCACGACGTCGACTCCGACCTCGTGCCCGCGCTCGGCGATCTCCGCCCCGACCTGGTGTGGCCACTCCTCCACGGTGCGTCCGGTGAGGACGGCTCCGTGCGAGACGTGGTGCAGCTCCTCGGCCTGCGGCTCCTCGGTACCGGCCCGCGCGCCAGCCGTGTCGCCTGGAGCAAGCCGATCGCGAAGACCATCGTCGCCGGGGCCGGCCTCGCGACACCCGAGTTCGTCACGCTCCCGCAGTCGCTCTTCCGCGAGCTCGGTGCCGGCCGCGTCCTCGACACCGTCGTCGCGCGGCTGGGGCTGCCGCTCGTCGTGAAGCCGTCGCGTGGCGGGTCGGCGCTCGGCGTGAACCTCGTGACCTCCGCCGACGACCTGCCCCGCGCCATGGTCGACTGCTTCTCCTACAGCGACACCGCGCTCATCGAGCGGGCGGTCGTCGGGACGGAGGTCGCGGTCAGCGTCGTCGACACGGGCGATGGTCCGGTTGCTCTCCCTCCCGTGGAGATCGTGACCGACGGGGCGTACGACTACGACGCGCGGTACAACCCCGGGCGGGTCGAGTACTTCACCCCTGCGCGGCTCGACGACGCCGTCGCTACCGCCGTGCGCGAGGCCGCCGTGACCGCACACCGGTCGCTCGGGCTCACGCGCCTGTCGCGCACGGACCTCATCGTCGACGGCGAGGGGCAGCCGTGGTTCCTCGAGGTCAACGTAGCCCCCGGGATGACCGAGACCTCACTCTTGCCACAGGCAGCCGAAGGCGCTGGGCACAATCTCGGGGACTTGTACCGATCGCTGGTACTGGCTTCCCTCGAGTGAAGCGAAGGGGGGCGAACCCGCAGGTCCGCGCCCCTTTCGTCCCCGTTCCGACGGCCTGACGGGTCAGTTCTTCAGCAGACCCGGGTCCTCGGGCGCCAGGCTCTCGAGGATGCGGTTGAGGTCCTGCACCGAGGCGAACTCGACCGTGAGCCGACCGCGCGTCTTCCCGAGTGCCACCTTGACGCGCGTGTCGAAACGGTCTGACAGTCGCGCCGCGAGGTCGTCGAGCGCCGCGTTGCGGTCCCCCGCTCGCGGCGCCGCCCGACGCGTCGGGGTCGCACCGTCGACGCCGAGCGACACGATCTCCTCGACCGCACGCACCGAGAGTCCTTCGGCGACGATGCGCTGCGCGAGTCGCTCGATCGCCGCGCCGTCGCTCAGGCCGAGCAGAGCGCGGGCGTGGCCGGCCGAGAGCACGCCCGCGGCGACCCGGCGCTGGACCAGCGGCGGGAGCCTGAGCAGACGGAGGGTGTTCGAGATCTGCGGCCGCGACCGGTGGATCCGAGTCGCGAGCTCCTCGTGCGTGCAGCCGAAGTCGTCCAGCAGCTGCTGGTACGCCGCCGCCTCCTCGAGGGGGTTCAGCTGGGCGCGGTGCAGGTTCTCCAGCAGCGCGTCGCGAAGCAGGTCGGAGTCCTCGGTGTCCCGCACGATCGCCGGGATCGTGTCGAGGCCTGCTGCCTGCGTCGCGCGCCAGCGGCGCTCGCCCATGATCAGCTCGTAGCCGTCCTCGACCGCGCGGACGACGACCGGCTGGAGCACGCCGATCTCGCGGATCGAGCCGACGAGCTCCTCCAGCGCCTCCTCGTCGAACACGGTGCGCGGCTGGCGCGGGTTGGGACGGATCGCGCCGACCGGAAGCTCGGCGAAGCGGGCGCCCGGGACCGGCACGAGGCCGTCGAGGTCCGGGTCGACCGCCGCGGGCGTGGTGCCGTTCGAGCCGGCCTTGCCGTCCGAGCCCAACGCGCCATCGGTCGACCCAGCCGCGGACCGTGATGCCCCGTCGACGCTGACCGCACTGCCGACACCGTCGCGCGCCGCGACCTCGCGCGGGGTGACCTCCTGCACCAGGGCCGCAGCGGCCGTCGCGCCGTTGGTCGTCACCCCGGCGGTCGTCGCCCCGTCGGTGGCGCCGTCCGGAACGCGTGCGGACGCAGCCCCCGCCGTGCCGGGCTCCTCCGTCGACGGAGCAGTCGTGCCTTCGGCGGCGGTCGTCGCCGCAGCGTTGTCGCGCTTGGCGTCGGGGAAGAACACGTCGACCGGACGCTCGCCCGACGGCCGCTGGCCGTCGAGTCCTGTCGGGATGAGTGCCCCGAGACCCCGGCCGAGCCCGCGTCGCTTCTCGCTCACTGGTCCTCCTGATGTGCGGCCATGACAGGCTCGCCGTGGTGCTGCTCGTGGGTCGCGGCGACGGCGGTCGGCGCGGCAGTGTGCGGGTCGACCGAGGTGTGCTGGTCACCGGGGGCCGAGACCGTGTGCTCGGCGTGTCCGTGTGTGACTGACTCGGCGGCCACGCTGGCTGACGCGACACCGTCGGCGCCGTCCGTCGATCCGTCGGTCGTGGCAGCACCACGCTCGGCGATCTCGCGCGCTGCCTCCAGGTACGCCAGCGCGCCCGAGGAGCCCGCATCGTACGTCATCACCGTCTGGCCGTAGCTGGGCGCCTCCGAGATCCTGACCGACCGCGGAACCGTGGTCCGCAGCGTGCGGTCCGGGAAGTGCGTCCGCACCTCCTCGGCGACCTGCTGCGCGAGGTTGGTCCGTGCGTCGTACATGGTGAGCAGGATCGTCGAGACGTGCAGATCGGGGTTGAGGTGGGCCTGGATCAGCTGGATCGACTTGAGGAGCTGGCTGAGCCCTTCGAGCGCGTAGTACTCGCACTGGATCGGGATGAGCACCTCGCGTGCGACCACGAACGCGTTGACCGTCAGCAGCCCCAGGCTCGGCGGGCAGTCGACGAAGACGTAGTCGATCGGTTCGAGCCCTTGCGCCGCGCGCCACTCCAGGTACCGGTCCAGGGCGTTCCGCAGGCGTGTCTCCCGGGCGACCATCGAGACCAGCTCGATCTCCGCACCCGACAAGTCGATCGTCGCGGGCAGGCACCACAGGTGGGGGACGTCAGGGCTCTCCTGCACCGCCTCTTCGATCGGGGCGCCGTCGACCAGCACCTCGTAGATCGACGGGGTGCCGGCACGGTGGTCGATGCCGAGCGCCGTGGACGCGTTGCCCTGAGGGTCGTTGTCGAGCACCAGCACGTTCAGACCGGCTTGGGCCAGCGCCGCCGCCAGGTTGACCGTGGTGGTCGTCTTGCCGACGCCGCCCTTCTGGTTCGCGACGGTGATCACCCGCGTCGCGGATGGGCGCGGGAACCGGCGGCCACGGAGCTCGATGCGGCGGCGTGCGTCCAGCTGCAGCTCGGCCATCAGCGGCGTCTCGTGATCCGCCTGCGGGAGGCTGTTCACGAGCGCGGCGCGGCGGTGCTCGTCGCTGTCGACGTGGAGAGGGCCGGGGTCGCCGCTGGCAGACAGCGGCGAGTGCTCAGGGTTCACGTGCAGTTCGTCGTCCTCATCGGGCGCCACGGCGCGGTCTTCGCGACCGCTCGAGGTGCTGGTCTCCGCAACCCCGTCCGCCCGCGCCTCGCTCTCCGGTCCAGCCGTCACGGACTCCGTGGCGGGCTCACGACCAGCGGACGACTGCTCCGCGGTGCCGGCTGCACCGGGTGCAGCAGGGTTGTCGACAGATTCTCCCCCATCACCGTCGACCCCCGTGACCGTCGAGGGGGTGCTTTCCGTCGAGCCTTGGGCAACCTCGTGGAAGTCGTTCGGCGCCGATGCGGTCGGCTCGTGAAAGATCCGGACGCTGCCCTCGTCGGTGCGCGCTCCTGTTTCACGTGAAACGAGGTGGCGGTTCTGGGACTCCTCGGTACCGAACGGAGTCGAGCCCCGCGAACCGTCTGACGCATGCTCGGTGGTCGTTCCAGAGGGGCCGAGCGCCTGGTCGCTGACCGCAGTCGCGTGCCAGTCCGGAGACGGCGATCCCCACGTCGCGTCGGGCTGCTGTGCGTCGTGCCCGGGCGTCGACGGAGCGACGCCGCGCTCGTCGTCGCGTGCCGATGTCGAGTCCTTGCCCGGCGCGGGTTCCGACAACCCGTTGTGCATCGAAGTCGACACCGTTGTTCCACGTGAAACGTCAGCGAACCCAGAGTCGGCGACCACGGACGGCTCGGCCCTCGTGTCAACCGGAGCGTTCGATGCGCCCGGAGCGGTCTCACCGCTCCCCCAGGCGAGTCCGTCGGTCGCAGGCGAGTAGGCGTCGCCGCCGGCCGTCGGGCCGCTCTCTGTCGCCGAGGCGTGCGGGTCCGTCGTCGCGGATCCGTCTGGCGTCCACACGGGCACCTCAGGTTCTCCTCCGCCCGACGCGGCGCTGAATGGTGTCGGCGCTGGCATCAGGTTCGGCTCCGCCGACACCGGCTCCGCCTTGCGCTTCTTCCTACCGAACACCTGCCACCTCCCGTACGACTCGGACGACTCGAGTGGGTTCGACTCCCGCGATCGTCGACGCCAAGGCCACCTCGGCAACGCCAGCACCCCACTTCTTCCCGACGTGCTTGGCGTCCTGCACTTCCTGCTCCGCCTTGTCGCCCTTGAGCGCCACGAGGACGCCGCCTGGGCGTAGGAGAGGGAGTGCCATGCGGTAGAGCTTGTCGAGGGCGGCGACCGCGCGTGCCGTGACCGCGTCACCGACGAGTCGGCCGTGGACGTCCTGTGCTCGGTTCCGCTCGACGGTGACGTTGTCGAGCGTGAGCTGCGTGGCGACCTCGGTCAGCCAGTCGGTACGACGCTCCATCGGCTCCAGGAGCACGACCTCACACTCGGGTCGCATCGCGGCCACCACGATCCCCGGCAGTCCGGCACCGCTCCCGAGATCGATGATTCGCCCTCGCTCCGGTAGAAACGGCACGACCGCTGCGGAGTTGAGCAGGTGGCGGGACCACAGCCGTGTGACCTCGCGGGGTCCGACCAAGCCGCGGAGCACGCCCTCGTCGACGAGCATCGAGTGGAATCGCGCGACCGCCGGCCACGCGTCCCCGAAGAACTCGGTCACGGCGGGGTCGCCCGTCAGGGGATCGTCAGCTCCTGCCACCTCGGGGGCCTCACCCGTCACTACGTCCCCCGTTTCACGTGAAACAACACTTCATCCCGCGCACCGATCGGCTTGCAGCTCAGGCCGGTGAGCGTCCACTCGTGCCGCTGGTGGGCCGCGGCGACGACCCACCGTACCGTGCGGTCCTGCACCTCCCCTGACGATCCACAGGCGGGTCGCGGACCCATCCACGACATCCCGCCGACACGCCGATGCCGCCCGGCGATCTCGTCTCGAACGCCCCGTGCGGCCGTCACATCGGCACCGGGGAGGGCGATCGATGACCTCGCCCGATGCCCCCATCCGCGTCCGTCGGCACCTCTCCGCGCCTCCAGCTGCCCGCCCCGTGGCACGCGGGCCTGCGCGGTGCATCACCCACGTCGACCGGTGCGGCATCCGGAACCGCTGCGCATCTCGCCGCTCGCGTCGCCCACGGCCTCAACGCCCGGCTGCGGTTTCTCGTGCCTCGGAACCACCGACGCCTGTCGCCGCGCCCACGATCGATGCTCGGTACGCCGGGCTTGGGCACGGACCCGACCGTTGCTCCGCCGCGGGAGCGTGCCGCGCGCGATGTCAGCGCCACGTGTCGTGCACAGCGGCGGCACGCGGCGATCACCGCACGACCGTCGACGCACGGCCATCGACGCACGGCCATCGACGCACGGCCATCGACGCACGGCCTTCGACGCACGGCCTTCGACGCACGGCCATTGACGCACGGCCATTGACGCACAGCGGTCAGTTCACGCGGCCGTGCGATCCCGTGGCGCCCCCGTTCGGCGCGCTCTGGTCCTCCGTTCTCGACATCCCTGTTCGTGCTCCTGGCTCCGACTAGATCGCCGCACTCCCCTCGCCTGATGTCCCCTGCCTCGCAACCTGCGCCCGCATGCTCCGATCCCCCTACTCGCCCCGCCGCCCGTCAACTGCGTGCCCCTCCTCCGCGCCCCCTACCCGCCGCCCGTCAACTGCGTGCCCCTCCTCCGCGCCCCCTACCCGCCGCCCGCTCCTGCTCTGGGTCCTGTCCATTGGTCGCCGGCGACGCTCCCGCCGTTGCTCGCCCCGCCGCTCCTGCTCCTGCAATGCTCCCCGTCGACGCCTGTGCTGCTTCCCAATGATCCTTGTCGACGCTCCTTCTCCTTCCTCTCGCCGCCTGTCTTGCGCGCCGCCCGACGCCGCCCACTGCCGACCGCCCGGTTCCAGACGCTGCCGCCCAGACCCCGACCCATCTCCCGCAGACCCGCGCGCGGTTCCGTGCCCACTGGCTACCGGTCCTCCACACCGCTGCCGAGCGCTCGGCCTCAACCCTTGCCCCACTGATCGACCCACCTCCCGCTGACCACCCCGGTCCCCCCCCCCCGCTGACCACCCCCGGTCTCACGACCCGCTGACCTCCGACCGGCCCCACTTCCCTGGCTACCGGTAAGACACACCTGTGCCGAGCGCCCGCCCCGGGCTCCCCGCTCACCGCCCGGCCGCCTTTCGCTGACCATCGCCCGGTCCCGCTGCCCACTGACCCCGACCCGGTCCCGTGCCCACGGCTACCAGTCGTGAGCATCGCTGCCGCGCGTCCGGCCTCAGTCCCCGCCCCCCGCCGAGCGACCCACCTCCCGCTGGCCCTCGCCACTCCCACGCCCCGCTGATCCACGCCCCACTGACCCCGCGCCACCCGGCGCCGATGGCCATCGGCCCTACGCAACGCAGCCGAGCGCCCTGGCCAGCCTTCGCCGCGCCCACCGTCTGCCCCGTCTCTCGCTACCCCCGCCCGGTCCCACGCCCCACTGACAACCGGTCCTGCGCAGCAATGCCGAGCACCCCGGCCAGCCTTCGCCGCGCCCACCGTCTGCCCCGTCTCTCGCTACCCCCGCCCGCTCCCACAC
>NZ_BHYL01000007.1 GCF_003851725.1 Cellulomonas algicola
GCGCGCGACCGCGCCGAGCAGGCCGAGGCCGCGCTCGCCCGGGCCCGTGCCGCCGCGGCCACGCCGTCGTCGTCCGGCCCCGCCCCCGAGGTCAAGCCCACGGCACCGCCGCTCGCCGCGCTGCGGCAGCCCACGGCCCGCCAGTTCGGCCTCTACACCCCGCAGGCCCCGTTCAGCTGGGCCGAGCAGGACGCCGTCGCCGCGCAGATCGGGACGCAGCCGAACATCGTCGGCTACTTCCAGGGCTGGGACGGCAACTTCCGCGCCGACGCCGTGAGCCGGTCGTGGGCCAAGGGCGCCATGCCCATGCTCACGTGGGAGTCGCGGAACCTCGCCACGGCGAACGACGTGGTCGAGGAGCCCGAGTGGTCCCTCAAGGAGATCACCAACGGCCGCTACGACGCCTACCTGCGGCAGTACGCCGCGGACGTCACCGCCCTCGGCCTGCCCGTCGCGATCCGTCTCGACCACGAGATGAACGCGTCCTGGTACCCGTGGAACGAGCAGGGCTCCGGCGGCGCGTCCGTCAACGGCAACAGCCCCGGCGACTACGTCGCCATGTGGCGCCACGTGCACGACATCTTCGAGGCGTCCGGCGCCAACCAGTACGTGCTGTGGGTGTGGGCGCCGAACATCGTCAACAACCTGCCCGCCGCGAACCAGTCGCTCGCCTACACGAAGTCGCTCTACCCGGGTGACGAGTACGTCGACTGGGTCGGCCTGTCCGGCTACTACCGGCCGCCGTACCGCGACGGCCAGACGCCCACCTTCGCGTGGACCTTCGACAAGTCGCTCGACCAGCTGCGCGCCATCACGCACAAGCCGATCTTCCTCGCGGAGATCGGGGCGTCGGAGAGCGGCGGCCAGAAGGCCGCGTGGGTCACCGACCTGTTCGACGCGCTGGCCAAGCCGGAGAACGCCGACGTCGTCGGCTTCGCCTGGTTCAACCACGCCGTCACCACCATCAGCCAGGGCGAGCGCGTCACCAACGACTGGCGCGTCGAGTCCCGCGCCGACTCCCTCGCCGCCTTCGTCGAGGGACTGCACGACCCCGCCGCAGGCTTCGCCCTCCCGGGCGGTGCGTCATGACGCCCGCGACGCCCACCGCCAACCCCCGCCGTTCTAGGAGAAACGACATGACCGAGCAGCACACCGAGGACCTCACGGTCGCGGACCACTTCCCCCGGCGCGTCTTCGACGCCGACGCCCCCGCCCCTCGCATCTCGGTGCTCGGCACCGGCTACCTCGGCGCCACGCACGCCGTGTCGATGGCCGCGCTCGGCATGGAGGTCGTCGGCTACGACGTCGACCCCGCCAAGGTCGCCGCGCTCCAGGCCGGCAAGGTGCCGTTCTACGAGCCCGGGCTGCCCGAGCTCCTCGAGGAGCAGCTCGCCACCGGCCGCCTGCGCTTCACCTCCGACGTCGCCGAGGCCGTGGCGTTCGCGGACGTGCACTTCGTGTGCGTCGGCACGCCGCAGACCAAGACGAGCCACGCCGCGAACCTGTCCTTCGTCGAGGCTGCGACCACGGCCGTCGCCGAGAACCTCACGCACGACGCGCTCATCGTCGGCAAGTCCACCGTGCCCGTCGGCACCGGCGCCCGCCTCCGCGAGCTCGTCGCGGCCAAGGCCCGCAAGGACGTCCGCGTCGAGCTCGTGTGGAACCCCGAGTTCCTCCGTGAGGGCAAGGCCGTCCAGGACACGCTGCACCCCGACCGCATCGTCATGGGCGGCACCACCGCCGACTCCGAGGCGCTGCTCCGCCGCGTCTACGAGACGCCCATCGCCGAGGGCACGCCGGTCGTCGTCTGCGACCTGCCCACCGCCGAGCTCGTCAAGGTGAGCGCCAACGCGTTCCTCGCGACCAAGATCTCGTTCATCAACGCGATCGCCTCCGTGTGCGAGGCCGCCGACGCGGACGTGACCGTCCTCGCCGACGCGCTCGGCCACGACGTCCGCATCGGCCGCCAGTTCCTCGACGCCGGTCTCGGCTTCGGCGGCGGCTGCCTCCCCAAGGACATCCGCGCCCTCATGCACCGCGCCAACGAGCTCGGTGCGCACCAGGCCTCCGCCCTGCTCCAGCAGGTCGACGAGATCAACATGGGCCAGCGCGGCCGCGTCGTCGAGCTCGCCCTCGAGGCGTGCGGCGGCTCCGTCCTCAACCGTCGGGTCGGCGTCCTCGGGGCGGCCTTCAAGCCGCACACCGACGACGTGCGCGACTCGCCGGCCCTCAACGTCGCCGCGGCCCTGCACCTGCGCGGTGCCCAGGTCACCGTGTACGACCCCGAGGCCGGCGACACCGCCCGCGCGTCCTTCCCGACGCTCGGCTACGCGACCTCCGCCGAGGAGGCCGTCGAGGGTGCGGACGTCGTCCTCGTCCTCACCGAGTGGGACGAGTTCGTCGGCGCCGAGCCGGCCAGGCTCGCCGCCCTCACGCAGAACGCGAACGTCATCGACGCGCGCGGCAAGCTCGACCCGCAGCGCTGGCGCCAGGCCGGCTGGTCCTTCCGGGGCCTCGGCCGCACCGCCGCCTGACGGGTCGCCTGAACGGTCGCCGGGGTGTCGGCGACCGACCTCGGGCCGCCGGAGGCACGGTCCGGCGGTCACCCCCGCACGCACCGCCCGACCGCGTCGGGTCGGGGGTGCGTGCAGCGGGCGGTGTCGCGCCCCGACGCCGCTCCGCACGACGGGCCGCGCACCTCGCAACCGGGTGCGCGGCCCGTCCGTGCGTCCGCCGCCTGGTGCGCGGCCCGTCCGTGTCCCCGCCGTCACACTGGCGGGTCCCGCTTCGCCGTACCGTGGCGCGCATGCCGCACGCGTCCGGACAGGTCGACGTCGTCGTCGTGAACGGCGGCTCCAGCTCGGGGAAGAGCTCCCTCTGCCGCGCCCTGCAGGAGGAGCTCCCCGGACTGTGGCTGACGTTCGGCGTCGACTCCTTCGTCGACGCGCTCCCGGGCGCCGGTGACAGCCCGCGAGCCGACATCACCTTCGGCGCGGACGGCACGGTGAGCGTCGGTCCGCAGTTCGGTGCCGGGCAGGACGCCTGGTACGCCGGGCTCGCGACCATGGCGCGCCACGGCGCCCACCTCGTGCTCGACGAGGTCCTGCTGGCCGGAGGCGCCGGTCAGGAGCGCGTGCGCCGGGCCCTCGACGGGCTCGACGTCGTGTGGGTCGGCGTGCACTGCGACCCCGAGGTCGCCGCGGCACGAGAGGCGCACCGGCCCGATCGTGTACCCGGCATGGCGCGCGACCAGGCGCTCAGCGTCCACGCGGGCGTGCGGTACGACCTCGAGGTGGACACGACGCGGCGTCCGACCCTGGACTGCGCCGCCGAGATCACCGCCGCCCTCGCGGCCAGGGCGTCCGCGCGCGAATGACGGGAGGGAAGGTGGCGGCAGGGCGGGTGACGGCAGGGCGGGCCGGCGCTACGGCCGTTGCTGCGGGACCGGTGCGTGGGTGATGGCGGACAGGCCTGCGTTGACGGGCGTCGAGAAGGTCGTCACGTCCGTGATGCCGAAGCCCGCGAGACGCGCGGTGTGCTTGGCGAGGTAGCGCTCGGCCGACGCGCGGTCGGTGAAGAGGTACGCGCCGCCCGCCGTCCCGGCCTCGGCGTCCTCCGTCCAGACCTTCCAGAGCAGCCCGTCCTCGGCGGCGATGTCCGCCGCCAGGTCCCCGAACGTGGTGACGGCCTCGTCACCGACGGGCCCGTCGGTCGGGAAGTCGAAGAACAGCAGGTGCGCCATGATCGGTCCTCTCCGCGGGCTCATGATGGACGCCGGTCGACGCCCACCGGCCGCCCAGTCGACCACACGCCACCCACACGGCCGCGACCCGGGTCTGAGGACCGGAGACGGTGCGTCAGCGGTCGCCAGACCCGGGTCGTCGTCGAGCGAGGACGGCGGCGTCGGCCGGATCAGCTGCCCAGGGCCTGGGAGACGACCTGCTTGGCCTCGTCCTGGACCTGCGTGAGGTGCTCCTCGGAGACGAACGACTCGGCGTAGATCTTGTAGACGTCCTCGGTGCCTGAGGGCCGCGCGGCGAACCACGCGTTCTCGGTCGTGACCTTGAGGCCGCCGATGGCCGCGTCGTTGCCGGGCGCGTGCGTGAGGCGCGCGGTGATCGGCTCGCCCGCGAGCGTCGTCGCGGTGACCTGCGAGGCGTCGAGCGCGGCGAGGGTCTTCTTCTCCTCGCGGGTCGCGGCGGCGTCCACGCGCGCGTACCAGGACTCGCCGAACTCGCCGACGAGCTCGCGGTGGATCTGCGACGGCGACTTCCCCGTGGTCGCGATGATCTCGGACGCGAGCAGCGCGGGCAGCAGGCCGTCCTTGTCGGTGGTCCAGACGGTGCCGTCCTTGCGGAGGAACGACGCCCCGGCGGACTCCTCGCCGCCGAACCCGACGGACCCGTCGACGAGCCCGGGCACGAACCACTTGAACCCGACGGGCACCTCGATGAGCCGGCGACCGAGGCGCGCGGCGACGCGGTCGACCAGGCTCGACGACACGAGCGTCTTCCCGATCGCCGTCCCCGTGGGCCAGCCCGGGCGGGCGCCGCCGTACAGGTAGTGGATCATCACGGCGATGTAGTGGTTGGGGTTCATCAGGCCGCCGTCGGGCGTCACGATGCCGTGCCGGTCGGAGTCCGCGTCGTTGCCGGTCGCGACGTCGAACGGCGCCTCGCCGCCGGCCATGCGCTGGACGAGCGACGCCATCGCGTACGGCGACGAGCAGTCCATGCGGATCTTGCCGTCCCAGTCGAGGGTCATGAACGACCAGCGCGGGTCGACCTGCGGGTTCACGACGGTGAGGTCGAGGCCGTAGCGCTCGCCGATCGCGCCCCAGTACTCGACGGACGCGCCGCCGAGCGGGTCGGCGCCGATGCGCACGCCCGACGTCCGGATCGCCTCGAGGTCGAGGACGTTCGCGAGGTCGTCGACGTACGCGGACAGGTAGTCGTGCTTGCGCGTCGTCTCGGCCGCGAGCGCCTGCTCGTAGCTCACGCGCGGCACGGACCGCCAGCCCGACGCGAGGATCGCGTTCGCGCGGTCGGCGATCCACGCGGTCGCCTGCGACCCGGCCGGGCCGCCGTCCGGCGGGTTGTACTTGAAGCCGCCGTCGCGCGGCGGGTTGTGCGACGGGGTCACGACGATGCCGTCGGCCAGGCCAGGCCCGGCGGTGCGGACCCCCTCGGACGATCCGGCGCCGTTGTAGCTGAGGATCGCGTGCGAGACGGCGGGCGTCGGCGTCCACGAGTCGCGCGCGTCGACGCGGACCTCGACGCCGGCCGCGGCCAGCACCTCGAGCGCGGACCGGAACGCGGGCTCGGACAGCCCGTGGGTGTCGCGGCCGATGAACAGCGGCCCGTCGGTGCCCTGCCCGCGGCGGTACTCGACGATCG
This sequence comes from Cellulomonas algicola, assembly GCF_003851725.1. Taxonomy (GTDB): domain Bacteria; phylum Actinomycetota; class Actinomycetes; order Actinomycetales; family Cellulomonadaceae; genus Cellulomonas; species Cellulomonas algicola. The sequence continues at coordinate 5,397 of NZ_BHYL01000007.1, forward strand.
CCGCGGTGATCGCGACGATGTGCGCCTCGTTGAACGCGGAGTCCAGGGCGGACCCGCGGTGGCCGCTCGTGCCGAAGACCACGCGCTGCGCGGGGTCGTCGAGGTCGGGCTCGCGATCGAAGTACGCCCCGAGGAGGGCGTCGAGGTCGACGAGGTCGGACGGCTGGGCAGGGGTTCCGGCGCGCGGGTCCATGCCGTCGATCCTTCCGCATGACCTGTGACCGCGCAGCCCCCGGCCGTCCCGGTCCGTGGACCTGCCGTGCCAGGTCCGTCACACGCGCCCCGACCGGCCGACGCGGGACCGGTCGGGCGGGTGCCGTCGCGCCCGGTAGCCTCGGGGCATGGCCAGGAACACGCCCGACTTCGTGCTGCGTCCGTTCGAGGGGCTGCCCGGTGAGCCCGACTGGGTCGCGCTCAAGGAGCTCGTCCCCGCGGCGACCGCGACCGCCCGCACCACCCAGGAGCACGGTGCGCGCGACGTCCTCGTCACCACCGTCCTCCCGACGGCGTGGCCCGCGCTGCACCGCGCCGACGGCGTGGTCCTCCTCGCCCTCCAGACGGTCGGCTCGTCGGGCGACGCCAGCCGCGACCTCGCCGCCTCGCTGCTCGAGGCCCTCGAGGTGGAGCCCGGCACGGCCGTCGAGACGGTCGGACTGCCCGGTCCCGGCCCGCGCCTCCAGGACGTGCTCGACCTGTCCGTGCCGTTCGAGGTCACCGTCCACGAGTCGTTCTCCTACTGGCTCGCGCCCGACACCGAGCGCACGCCCGACCTCGTCGCGGCCATGGAGGAGGCCGACGCGGGCATCATCGACACCCGCAAGCTCGCCGCCGCCGAGTCCGCCTACTGGTGCCGCATGGGCGCCCGCGAGTTCCTCCGCTGGGCGCAGCCGCACGACGAGCAGGTCGTCCTCGACGCGCTCGCCCGCCTGCACGCGCGCCGCGCGTCGGGCTTCGACGGCGGCAAGTTCGTCGGCTACTTCCGGTCCAGCGGGCTCGTCGTCCCCGTGTGGGAGCTCGCCCGCGGGTCGGAGGCCGAGGACGTCGAGGCGCCGCTCGCCGCGTTCGCGCCCTCGTTCGCGGAGGCGCTCGCGTCGACCGAGCCGCTCGACGCCGACGAGCGCCGTGCTCGCGCGGGTCTCGTCGCCCGCCAGGTGACGCTCCGCTGACACCCGTCCCGCTGACGCCGCCGACGCCGACGCCGCCCGCCGGACGGGTGCCGTCGGCGTCCCGGCCTGCGGGTCCGGGCGGGCGGTCCACGTCCGGCTCGCTAGGCTGGCGCCCGTGACGCGCAAGGGCGGGAAGGCCGCCGACGACCAGCCGGAGGCCGGCCCGACCGACGCCTCGACGGCCGCTGCGACCGCGCCCGCGCGCACGCGTGGCCGGACGCCCGCCACCACGACGGTCGACGAGGCGGCGACGTCCTCCGGCTCGGGAACCGACGCCCCCGCCGCGACGTCCGACGCGCACCCCGAGGCCCCGGCCACGGGCGGCCGTCAGCGGCGCGGAGGCCGCGACGCCGGTCGCGACGCCGCGCGTGAGCCCGCGCACGACGCGCGCGAGCCCAAGCCGCACCGGCACAAGCAGCGGGTCGCCGTCATCATCCCGGCGAAGGACGAGTCCCGGCGCATCGCCGCGACCGTCCGCTCCGCGCGCGCCATCCCGCACGTCGACCTCGTGCTCGTCGTCGACGACGGGTCGGAGGACAACACGCAGCACGTCGCGCGCGAGGCCGGCGCGGTCGTCGTCCGGCACTCGCACAACCGCGGCAAGGCCGCCGCGATGGAGACCGGCGCCGCCGTCGTCGCGATGCGCGACGCGCCCGACCGTCTGCCGCGCGTCCTGCTGTTCATCGACGGGGACCTGGGCGAGACCGCCGTCAACACCGCGCCGCTCGTGCCGCCCGTCGTCGACGGGCACGCCGACCTGTCGATCGCGCTGCTGCCGCCGCAGCCCGGCGCGGGTGGTCGCGGGATCGTCGTCGGCGCCGCGCGTCGTGCCATCGCGTCGATGACGGGGTGGACGCCCACGCAGCCGCTGTCCGGCATGCGCTGCCTCACGCGGGAGGCGTTCGAGGCCGCGACCCCGCTCGCGCGCGGGTGGGGCGTCGAGACGGGCATGACGATCGACCTGCTGCGACAGGGCTTCCGCGTGATCGAGGTGCCGTGCGAGCTGCGGCACCGGCCGTCCGGGTCCGACCTCAAGGGTCAGCTGCACCGGGCCGCGCAGTACCGCGACGTGCAGCTCGCGGTCAGCGCGCGCCGGGTCCGGGGGGCGGCGGCGTCGGTGAAGCAGACGGTCGCGCCGCGTCAGCGTCCGCCGCAGACGCACCGCTGACCTCGTCCGTCGCCACCGCCGCGGACGCACCGCTGACCTCGTCGGTCCCCACCGCCGCGGTCGCACCGGCGCGGTCGACGGGCGCGTCCTGCGCCGACCCGCCGTCGGCTGCGTCCGTCGCGACTGCCGTCCCCGCCCGCGCGGCGACGCCCGTCGGAGGTCCGTCGTCGACGGTCACGGCCGTGGGCTCGGGGTTCTCCAGCCGCCACTGCGCCGCCGCGGCGACGAGGCACGGCACCGCGACCGCGATCCCGGTCGCGGGTACGACGATGCCGGAGTCGTTGATGAGGAAGCCGACCCCGAGGCCGGCGCCGATCGCGAGGACCGCGGGCCGAAGCAGCGGGACGGCGGCCTGGAGCCCCGCGAGCGGGCTGCGCGGACCCATGAGGGCGCCGCGCCGCGGGCGGTCGCCGGCCAGGACGATCCAGGTGAGCGCGATGCCGAACACCGCGAGCACGAGGTAGCGCCAGTTCGTGAGCACCCGCAGGTTGACCGACAGCTTGCGGTAGACGACGTCCCACAGGCCGCCGTCGAGGACCGTCGCGAAGAACCGTCCCAGGTGCGTGCGGTCGGCGGGCGGGCGCATCCAGTCGAGCACCGCGAAGCCGCCGACGACGAGCGCGCCGACGGCGAGGATGAGCGCGAGCGTCTTCCACTGCACCCGACGGCCGCTCACGACGATGCCGAGCAGCGCGAACGCGAGGATGAGCGCGGGCGGGCCGCCGAAGTCCGAGCCGAGGCCGGGGGCGCCGTCCACGACGACGAGCAGCAGCCCCAGCGCGCCCACCAGGACCGTCGCGAGGACGCGTCGGCCGCGGCGCACGAGCGGGTCGGCGATCGCGACGGCCACGAGCAGGCCCGCGGCCGTGAGCAGCGCGAACGCCTGGTTGCTCATGCCGTAGAACCGGGCCGCGAGCAGCCGGTGCGCACCCATCGGGGTGTCGATGACGAGGTGCGAGCCCGTGCACGCGTCGACGACGAGCACGCCGACGGTCACGGCCGCGACGAAGCCGGCGGGGCCGAGGACCGACCGCCGCCACGGCCCGACGAGCGCGAGCGCCGTGATGAGCGCGATCCAGGCGAGGACGGTCCACCAGAACGCCATGCGCGGGTCGGCGGCGCGCCACCACGGGACCAGGCCGGTGAGGAACGCGGTGATGGGTGCGGCGGCGAGTGCGAGCGACGCGATCTTCAGCGCGTGCATCGCGGGCCGCAACGGTCGCCGGTCGGAGCGGCCCTTGCGCGTGAGGATGATCGCGGCGGCGACGAACAGCACGGCCTGCGCGAGCACCATGCGCGTCGAGAACCCGCCGCTGACGCGCGTGACCCACTGCGCCTGCTGCTGCACGTCGAGCAGCATCGCCATCCGTGCGGACGCGGTCGCCGGGCCCGCGGTCGGCACGATCGTGGCGCCCGCGAGCGCCGGCGCGTCGTCGTCGAGGTCGAGGGCCGCGAGCAGCGTGGGCGTGACGTCGACCGTCTGGACCAGCCCGGGCTGCCGCGTCGCGCCCGACGTGAGCAGGTTGCGCGCGTACTCGGCGCCGTTGGGAGCGGTGCCGAGCGCCGCGGCGAGCTGGAGGGTCGCGCGGCTCGAGTCGGCGAGCGACACGACGAGGACCGTCGCCCCCGTGCGCTCGGTGGCGCGCAGGACCGCGCCGATGCGGTCGTCGAGGGTCTGCGCCTGGGCCGAGCGCGTGGGCTCGACGATCGCGCCGGGTGTGGGGAGCTCGGGGTCGGTCGGGTCCGCGATGCCGGGGATCTCGTCGCCGAGCTCCTCGTCGGGCGCCGTCGACGACCCGCGTGCGGCGGTGGCGTAGCCGGGGTCGCGCAGCACGCCTGCGTCGACGACCACGAGCTGCGAGGTCGCGAGCGCGTCACGGACCGTGCGCGTGAGGGCCGCCGTGCTGCCGGGACGCGCGACGTGCGTCCCGACCGGCAGGCCGTCGCCGTCGGCGAGCGCGATCGCGGCGCCCGGGCCGACGCCCGTGGCGGGCGTGCCCGAGCCCGCGAGCAGGTCGCCCAGCAGGCCGGGGCGTGCGCCGTACGACTCGGCGTCCGCGGACGCCCCGTAGTCGTCCCACCCGGGGACGACGCCGTCCTCCCCGGGGTCGCGGAGCGTGCGGCACGTGCGGTCGTCGGCCGGCAGGTCGGCGGCACGCTCGCCCGACGAGACCGCGAGCCAGCCGTCCGCGGGGCACGAGCGCGACGCGACCGAGCGGGCGGCGACGAGGCCGATGGACCCGTCGCGCGACAGGTCCCACAGGGTCGGCGTCGTGAGCGTCGTGACGTCGTCCCAGCGCAGGCCGGTCACGCCGACGAGGACGATCGGCGCGGTGGCGCCGCCCTCGGCGGCGGCACCTGACGGGGCCGGGGTCGGGGCGGCCGCGCCCGCGGTCGGGGCGGTGAGCAGCACGGTCGCGACGGCGAGCAGCGTGCCGGCGAGCGCGCGCACGCGGTGACGCAGGGCGCGCGGGCGGGCGGAGGTCGGCACCGGTCAAGCCTACGGGCGCACTACCCTCGACCCCGGCGGGTGGGGTCGACGCCGCGTGGAGCGCCTGAGGAGGAGCTGTGATGTCCGAGGCAGGAGCGGTCGCGTCCGGCACGTCGACGGCGGGGCGGGGCGGTCGTCCGCGGTACGCGTACCTCGGGCCCGCGGGCACGTTCACCGAGGCCGCGCTGCGGCAGGTCGTCACACCCGACGAGGCCGAGTACCTCCCGCAGACCGACGTCGGCGCCGCGATCGAGGCGGTCCGCTCCGGCGACGCGGACTTCGCGGTGGTCGCGATCGAGAGCACCGTCGAGGGCGGCGTCACCGCGACGCTCGACAGCCTGGCCGGCGGCGCGCCGCTCGTGCTGCTGCGCGAGGTGCTGGTGCCCGTGCAGTTCACGCTCGCGGGTGCCCCGGGCGTCGCGCTGAGCGACGTGCGCCGCATCTCCGCGCACCCGCACGCGTGGGTGCAGTGCCGCCGCTGGCTCGCGCACCACCTCCCGGGTGTCGTGCACGTCCCCGCGACGTCGAACACCGCCCCCGCCGCGCTGCTCGCGCGTCGCGCCGCCGACGGCGAGCCCGTCGAGCTCGGGTTCGACGCCGCGCTCGTCCCGCCCGCCGCCGTCGAGACGTACGGGCTCGTGCCGCTCGCCGAGCACGTCGCGGACAACCCGAGCGCCGTGACGCGGTTCGTGGTCGTCGGCCACCCCGGCCAGGTCCCCGCGCCCACGGGGGCCGACAAGACGACGCTCGTCGTGCACCTGCCCGACAACGAGGCCGGTGCGCTGCTCGCGATGCTCGAGCAGTTCGCGGTGCGCGGCGTGAACCTGTCCCGCATCGAGTCGCGGCCCATCGGCGACGCGCTCGGCCGCTACTCGTTCTCCATCGACGCCGAGGGGCACATCACCGACGAGCGCGTGGGCGAGGCGATCATGGGCCTGCACCGCCGCTGCCCGCACGTGCGGTTCCTCGGGTCGTACCCGCGGGCCGACGCCGTCGCGCCGACCGTCCACGTCGGGACCGCCGACGCGGACTTCGTCGGCGCCCGCGACTGGCTGCGCGCGGTGCGCGAGGGCTCCGCGACCTGAGCGGACGCCGGCCCGCGACGACCGGCGCGGACGGGTTCAGCCCTGCGCGACGTCGAGCACCTGCGCGACGGGCGTCGCGCCGACGTCGACCCCGCGCGCGACCCGGTCCGCCGTCACGTCGTCGGCCGCCGCGGGCAGGTCGAGCCCGGCCTGCTCCGTCAGCGCGACGGGTCCGGACCGGCCCCGGGTCATGTCACCGGCGACGGGCTCGGCGTCGGAGTCCACGAGCGCACGGCCGGGCGCCGCGACGGCCGTCGTCAGCGCGTACCCGGCCGGCAGCTCCCAGCGCACCCGGTAGACGCCGCCCGCGAGGTCGTCGAACACGGCCGTCCCGTCGGCGCCGGTGGTCGCGGCGGCGACGACGCTGCCGTCGGGGTGGTGCGCCGGACGCGCGTCGGCGGTCTCGAGGTGGACGAAGACGCCACCCAGCGGCCGCTCGGCGGCGCCGCGCAGGCCGTCGGCGTCGTCGTCGCCCCACGCGCTCGTGACCAGGGCGAACGTGGGCGGGGGGACCGCGTGGTCGTCGAGCAGCACGGCCCGCTCGTCGGGGGCGGGCGCGGGGTCCGGGGCCAGCAGCGAGAGTCCGAGACCGACGGCCGCGAGCGCCCCGACCGTCCCGAGCACCACCGACGCGAGCGACGCCCGCAGGTGCGCGGGCGACGACACCGCGGGCGACGACACCGCGGGCGACGGCACCCGGGGGGACGGCACCACGGGCACGGGCGCCGTGCGGGGCGCGCCCGCAGGCGGTTCGGGGCGGCTGTCGGTGGTCACCGTGCTCCTCGTCTGCTCCTCGTCTGCTCCGCGCCGGCGCCGCGTCGGGCCCTCGGGGTGGGAGGCGACCGTCGGCGTCGACTGCTCCCCACGGTAGCCGCGGGATCGGACATAGGCGGAGAAGTCGGGCATTCTTCACCACCCCGGAGCAACGACCGCGGGCCGCGCGCCGACGGGTCGCCGTCAGCGGGTCGGGACGCGGACCACCAGCGCGCCGGGGTCGACCCGGGCCGTGAGCTCGGTGACCCGCCCGACGACGTCGCCGTCGACCTGCACGTGGTCCCCGCCCGGCACGACGAGCCGCACCTCCTGCGCGCGCGTGTGGTCGATGCGGCCGATCTTCGCCGGCAGGTCGTTGCGGACCCCCACGCCCTGCAGCACGACCTCGCCGAACAGCTGCGCCCACCCGGCGATCCCGGCGCGCGTGTCGATCGCGGCGACGTCGAACCAGCCGTCGTCGAGCTCCGCGTCGGGCAGCAGCGTGATGCCCCCGGGCAGCTTCCCGCAGTTGCCGATGAGCAGGCTGCGCAGCCGGGTCGTGGTGACGGGCTGGTCGTCGAGCCGGACGTGCACGCGGCTGCGGCGGCCGTGCAGGTGCTTCATGCCCGCGACGAAGTAGGCGATCCAGCCGACGCGCGCCTTGAGCTGCTCGTCGGCGTCGGCGACCATCGCCGCGTCGAACCCGACGCCCGCGATGACCAGGAAGATGTGGTCGCGCGGGACGTCCCCGTCGTCGGGCAGGTCGTCCGCGGCCTCGGCGACGTCGTCGTGCACGTCGGACTCCCAGCGCTGCACGCGCAGCCAGCCGACGTCGATCGTGCGGTCGCGGCCCTCGACGGCGACGCGCATCGCGGCGAGCGGGTCCGACAGCGGGATGTCGAGGTTCCGCGCGAGCAGGTTGCCCGTGCCGAGCGGCATGAGGCCCATCGGCACGCCCGTCCCGACCAGACCCTCGGCGACCGCCCGGACCGTCCCGTCGCCGCCCATCGCGACGACCACGTCCGCGCCGCGCTCGACCGCCTCGCGCGTCTGACCCACGCCCGGGTCCTCGACGGTCGTCTCGAGCCAGAGCGGCTCGGGCAGCTCCTGCTCGGCGCACAGCCGCAGCACCGCGGCGCGCAGGTGCGCGACGTCGGGCTTCGACGGGTTCGCGACGAACGCGACGAGCTGTCCGCTGCCCTCGATCTCGCGCGCGAGCCGCAGCGCGCGGGCCGACCGCGCGCTGCCGGGCGACTCGATGCGCCGCCGGAGCTCGCGCTGCCGGACGAGCAGCACGAGGACGAGGAGCAGCGAGAGGAGCGCGAGCGCACCCGCGACGACCGCGACCCACCCCTCCCACGACACACGGGCAATCTACGGCCACCCGCCCCTGACCCGCCGGAACGCCCCGCGCCGCTCCCACGCACCGTCCTCGCCGCCCGCTCCTCTCCCGCCCGTGCGATCCGCGAGCTCGGCGCCGCGGGGGCCGGTCGGGTGCGGGGCGGGGGGTGCGGGGTGGTCGGTAGAGTCGGCGGGTGATCGATCTGCGGCTCCTGCGGGAGGAACCCGAGCTCGTCCGGACCAGCCAGCGGCTCCGTGGCGACGACCCGTCCCTCGTCGACCAGGTCCTCGACGCCGACTCCCGCCGCCGCGCCGCCCTCACCGAGTTCGAGACGCTGCGTGCCGAGCAGAAGGCGCACGGCAAGAAGGTCGCGCAGGCGCAGGGCGAGGAGAAGCAGGCGCTGCTCGCGCACGGCAAGACGATCGCCGAGAAGGTCAAGGGCCTGCAGGCGGAGGCCGACGAGGCCGAGCGCCACGCCACGGACCTGGCCCGGCGGATCGGCAACGTCGTCGAGGACGGCGTCCCGGCCGGCGGCGAGGACGACTACGTCGTGCTCGAGCACGTCGGGAGCCCGCGCGACTTCGCCGCGGAGTACGGCGCCGACTTCGCTGTGCGCGACCACCTGGCGCTGGGCGAGGGCCTCGCGGCGATCGACACCGAGCGCGGCGCGAAGGTGTCGGGGGCGCGGTTCTACTTCCTGACGGGCATCGGCGCGCGGCTCGAGCTCGCGCTGCTCAACGCGGCGGTCGACCGGGCGCTCGCGGCGGGGTTCACGCCCGTCATCACGCCCACGCTCGTCAAGCCCGAGGTGATGGCCGGCACCGGCTACCTGGGGGCGCACGCGGACGAGGTCTACCACCTGCCTGCGGACGACCTGTACCTGGTCGGGACGTCGGAGGTCGCGCTCGCGGGGTACCACAGCGGCGAGATCCTCGACCTGACGAGCGGCCCGAAGCGGTACGCCGGCTGGAGCGCGTGCTACCGGCGTGAAGCCGGCTCGTACGGCAAGGACACGCGCGGCATCATCCGCGTGCACCAGTTCCACAAGGTCGAGGCGTTCTCCTACACGACGGTCGAGGACGCGGCCGACGAGCACCGGCGGATCCTCGGCTGGGAGAAGGCGATGCTCGACCTCGTCGAGCTGCCGTACCGCGTGATCGACACCGCGGCGGGCGACCTGGGCAGCAGCGCGGCGCGCAAGTTCGACTGCGAGGCGTGGCTGCCGAGCCAGCAGCGGTGGCTCGAGCTGACGTCGACGTCGAACTGCACGACGTTCCAGGCCCGCCGCCTGGGCGTGCGCGAGCGCACCGCGGACGGCACGGTCCGTCCGGCGGCGACGCTCAACGGCACGCTCGCGACGACGCGCTGGATCGTCGCGATCCTGGAGAACCACCAGCAGGCCGACGGGTCGGTGCGCGTCCCGGAGGCGCTGCGCCCGTACCTGGGCGGCCTCGAGGTGCTGGAGCCCGTGCGATGAGCCGCTGCACGATGGTCGCGCTCGACGTCGACGGCACCCTCATGTCCTACGACGGCGTCATCTCCGCCGACGTGCGCGACGCGATCGCGGCGGTCCGGGAGGCGGGGGTGCACGTCGTGCTCGCGACGGGCCGCGGCGCGCACTCGGCGGTGCCGGTCGCGCGCGACCTGGGGCTCACCGAGGGCTGGGTCGTGTGCTCGAACGGGGCGGTCACGGCCCGCATCGACGGCACCGACGACGGCTTCGAGATCACGAAGTCCGTGACGTTCGACCCCGGCCCGGCGCTGCGGACGATCGCGATGGAGCTGCCCGACGCGCTGTTCGCGGTCGAGGACCTCGGCGTCGGCTTCAAGGTGTCCGCGGACTTCCCGGCCGGCGAGCTGTCCGGGCGCGTGCAGGTCGTGCCGTTCGACGAGCTCGCGTCGACGCCCGCGACGCGCGTCGTCATCCGCGCGCCCGAGGCGAGCCCCGAGGAGTTCCACGCGCTCGTCGAGCGCGTCGGCCTGCACGAGGTCGAGTACGCCGTCGGGTGGTCCGCGTGGCTCGACCTGACGCCCGGCGGGGTGTCGAAGGCCAGCGCGCTCGAGGAGATCCGGCAGCACGAGGGCGTCGAGCCGTTCGCGACGGTCGCCGTGGGCGACGGGTCCAACGACGTGCAGATGCTGCGGTGGGCCGCGCGAGGCGTGGCGATGGGGCACGCGTCCGACGTCGTGCGCGCCGCGGCCGACGAGGTCACCGGGACGATCGAGGACGACGGCGCCGTCGCGGTCCTGCGGAGCCTCGTCGACTGACGAGAGCCGCCCGCGGGCGTCGTCGCAGGTGCCGCGGGCAACGGCGGTCAGGGCGCTGACACGTGTGCGTTGCCCAATTGTGACCGTTCTGTCCCCGTGCGCCGGTTGCGAAACCCTTGCGCAACGACTTGCATCGCTGGGGAGGGCGCGACGGGGTGGAGTCGCGCCGTCCGGACCATGACGACGTGGAGGTCTCATGAACGGCTTGCGCAAGCGCCGCGGCTACACCGCGGCAGCGGCGGCGGGGGCGGGTCTCGTGCTCGTGCTCACCGCCTGTTCGGGCAGTGACGACGACGGGGGCAGCGGCGACGGCGCGTCGTCGACGACGGACTGCACCGCGTACGAGGACTACGGCGACCTGTCGGGGAAGACGATCAGCGTCTACACCTCGATCGTGGACCCGGAGTCGCAGCAGCAGATCGACTCCTACGCCCCGTTCGAGGAGTGCACGGGCGCGAAGATCGAGTACGAGGGGTCGCGCGAGTTCGAGGCGCAGCTCCCGGTGCGCCTGCAGGCGGGCAACCCGCCGGACATCGCGTACATCCCGCAGCCCGGGTTCCTGAAGTCGATCGTCGAGCAGTACCCGGACGTCGTCGTGCCGGCCCCGCAGGCCGTCATCGACAACGCGAACGAGTACTACACCGAGGGCTGGGTCAACTACGGCACGGTCGACGGCACGCTCTACGCGACGCCGCTCGGCGCGAACGTCAAGTCGTTCGTCTGGTACTCGCCGACGGCGTTCGAGGAGAACGGCTACGAGATCCCCACGACGTGGGACGACCTCATCGCGCTGACCGACCAGATCCGTGAGGACCACCCCGACGTGCAGCCGTGGTGCGCGGGCATCGAGTCCGGCGACGCGACCGGCTGGCCGGCCACCGACTGGCTCGAGGACGTCGTCCTGCGGACCGCAGGCGCGGACGTCTACGACCAGTGGGTCAACCACGAGATCCCGTTCAACGACCCGCAGATCCTCGAGGCCCTCGGGACCGTCGGCTCGATCCTCAAGGACTCCGAGCGCGTCAACGGCGGCTGGGGCGACGTGACGTCCATCGCGACGACCCCGTGGAACGAGGCGGCGCAGCCGATCCCGGACGGCGCCTGCTTCCTGCACCGTGCGGCGAACTTCTACCAGGCCAACTGGGACGAGAGCCTCAAGGTCGCGGAGGACGGCGACGTCTACGCCTTCTACCTGCCGGGCAAGACCGAGGACGACAAGCCGCTGCTCGGCGGCGGTGAGTTCGTGACGGCGTTCGCCGACCGTCCCGAGGTCCAGGCGTTCCAGGCCTACCTGTCGAGCCCCGAGTGGGCGAACAAGAAGGCCGAGGTCACCGGCCAGGGCTGGCTGTCCGCGAACAACGGCCTCGACCCGGCGCTGCTGCAGTCGCCGATCGACAAGCTGTCGTTCGACCTGCTCACCGACGACTCGTACACGTTCCGGTTCGACGGGTCCGACCAGATGCCCGGTGCCGTCGGCGCCGACGCGTTCTGGAAGCAGATGACGGCGTGGATCGCGGAGAACCAGTCCGACGAGGAGACGCTGGACAACATCGAGGCGGCCTGGCCGCAGTGACGCCTCGACCGGTGTGACACCGACGTGGTGGGGGTCCGTCAGCGGGCCCCCACCACGGCCGTCCCACCGGCGGTCCCCTGCGCGCACGGCTCGCGCGCCTCCCCCCGTGCATCGACGCCGGCCTGGACGGCGATGAAAGGTGAGCCATGGACTGGTTGATCCGCCCTGACACGACGGGCGAGAAGCTGACGCTGATGGTGCTCGCGATCCTGCTGTTCGTCGTCGTGATGGGTCTGATCCTGTTCGGCGTCGACCGGATCAAGCGGCTGCCCGTCTGGGTGGTCGCGCTCGGGTTCCTCGGCCCGACGCTGCTGTTCCTCACGTTCGGCCTGCTGTACCCGGGCCTGCGGACGATCCGCGACTCCTTCTACACGAACAGCGGTGACGCGTTCGTCGGGTTCGACAACTACGTGAAGGCGTTCACGGAGGACCAGTTCCAGATCGTCCTGCGCAACACCTTGCTGTGGGTCGTGCTCGTCCCGCTCGCGGCGACGTTCATCGGCCTCGTGTACGCCGTGATGGTGGACCGGACCCGGTTCGAGTCCTTCGCGAAGACGCTGATCTTCCTGCCGATGGCGATCTCACTCGTCGGTGCGTCGATCATCTGGAAGTTCGTCTACGAGTACCGGCCCGACCAGGGCAACATCCAGCAGATCGGGCTCGCGAACCAGGTCCTCGTCTGGCTCGGGCTGCCACCGCAGCAGTTCCTGCTCAACCAACCGTGGAACACGCTGTTCCTCATCGCGGTCATGGTGTGGATCCAGGCCGGCTTCGCGATGACCGTGCTCTCCGCGGCGATCAAGGCCATCCCGGACGACATCGTCGAGGCCGCGCGCCTCGACGGCCTGGGCGGCGCCAAGATGTTCCGCTTCATCACCGTCCCGAGCATCCGGCCCGCGCTCGTCGTCGTGCTCACGACCATCGCGATGGCGACGCTCAAGGTGTTCGACATCGTCCGGACGATGACCGGCGGCAACTTCGGCACGTCCGTCGTGGCCTACGAGTACTACACGCAGTCCTTCCGGGCCCAGAACCCCGCGTTCGGTGCGGCGCTCGCGGTGCTGCTCTTCGTCCTCGTCATCCCGATCGTCGTCTACAACGTGCGGCAGCTGCGACTCTCGGAGGAGATCCGATGACCGTCATCCCGCCCACCAACCTGGTCGACGAGACCGAGGCTGACACCCGCGCCGCCCGGCCGGCGCGCAAGATGTCCCGCGCGGAGAAGCGCGCGATGGCGGTCAAGGGCAAGCTCAGCTCCCCGTGGGCGTCGGGCATCGCGATCGTCATCGCCGTCCTGTGGACCGTCCCGACGTTCGGCCTGTTCGTGACGTCGTTCCGCCCGCGCGCCGAGATCCGGTCGTCGGGCTGGTGGACGCTCCCGTGGAACCCCGAGCTCACGCTCGAGAACTACCAGGAGGCGCTGTTCGGGTCCTCGACGAGCCTGGCGACCTACTTCCTGAACTCGCTCGTCATCACGCTGCCCGCGGTGCTCATCCCGATCTCGCTCGCGCTGCTCGCGGCGTACGCGTTCGCCTGGATCGACTTCCGGGGTCGCAACCTGCTGTTCGTGGGCGTGTTCGCGCTCCAGGTCGTGCCGATCCAGGTCACGCTCGTCCCGCTGCTCTCCCAGTACGTGTCGTGGGGGCTCGCGGGCTCGTTCTGGGTCGTGTGGCTGTCGCACTCGATCTTCGCGCTGCCGCTCGCGATCTACCTGCTGCACAACTTCATGAAGGACATCCCGCCGTCGCTCGTCGAGGCCGCGCGCGTCGACGGCGCCGGGCACGTGAAGATCTTCTTCCAGGTGCTGCTGCCGCTGCTCACGCCCGCGATCGCGTCGTTCGCGATCTTCCAGTTCCTGTGGGTGTGGAACGACCTGCTCGTCGCGCTGGTGTTCGCGGGCGGCACGCCCGACGTGGCGCCGCTCACGGTGCGCGTCGCCGAGCTCGCGGGCACGCGCGGGTCGCAGTGGCACCTGCTGTCCGCGGGTGCGTTCATCGCGATGATCGTGCCGCTGATCGTCTTCCTCGCGCTCCAGCGGTACTTCGTCCGCGGCCTGCTGGGCGGCGCGGTCAAGGGCTGACCCGACCGCCCGACCGCACGACCCGCGGCCCGCGCACCCTCCGGGGTGACGCGGGCCGCGTCGTGCCAGGACCGGCGCGCAGGTGGGCGGCGTGCCCGGGCACGCGCCGTCGGGCGGGCGTCGCGCCGGTGCCTACGCTGGGCGGGTGCCCGCGCCGCTCCTCTTCGTGCTGTCGGGCCTCACCCAGTACCTCGGCGCCGCGATCGCGGTCGGGCTGTTCGACGTGCTCCCGCCCGCGGTCGTCGCGTGGCTGCGGCTCGCGGTCGCCGCGGTCGTGCTCGTGCTGTGGCGGCGGCCGTGGCGGTCACGCGGCCTGTGGACCCGGCGGGCCGTGCTCACCACCGTCCTGTTCGGGGTGGTGCTGGGCCTGATGAACGTCGCGTTCTACGTCGCGATCGACCACCTGCCGCTCGGCACCGCGGTCGCGCTCGAGTTCGTCGGACCCGTCGCCGTCGCGGCCGTCACCGGGCACGGGTGGCGTGACCGCGTCGCGATCGGGGTCGCCGCGCTCGGCGTCGTGCTGCTTGCGGGCGTCACGCTCGGGTCGGGGGCCGTGCCGGGCGGCGACGCGGTCGTCGGGCTCGTCGCGATCGGGGTGTCCGCCGCGTGCTGGGCGGGCTACATCGTGCTCGGGCGGCGCGTGGCCACCGCCGAGAGCGGGGGTGTCACGGGCCTGTCGGTCGCGATGACCGCGGGTGCGCTCGTGCTCGCGCCGTTCTTCGTGCGCGACGCCGCGCCCGTCGTCGTCGACCCGCGGCTCGCGCTGCTCGTCGTCGGCGTCGCCGTCCTGTCGTCGGTCGTGCCGTACGCGCTCGAGCAGGTGGTCCTGCGGCGCGTGCGGCCCGCGACGTTCGCGGTGCTGCTCGCGCTCCTGCCCGCGACGGCCGCCGTCGTCGGGGCCGTGGTGCTGCAGCAGGTCCCGCACCCCGCCGAGCTCGTCGGGCTGGTCCTCGTCTCGGGCGCGATCGCGCTCACCGCGACCGACCGCACCGCCGCCGACGAGGCGCCGCCCCCGGCGTGATCCGGCCGCCGGGCGCGACGGCCGCCCGCGCCTGCGTCCGGACCCTGCGGCGCTGCGACCGTCGCCCCGGGGGGCAGCCCTACAGGTACTGACCGGTGCCCGGGCGCTCCGGGTCGTCCGGGTCCCCGATCGCCAGACCCGGGTGCGCCGCGTGACCGGGCATCCCGCCGGGCCCGGGCGGGAGCGCGCGACGCATCTGCGACAGCTGCGCCTGCGCCGCCATCTGCTGCGCGACGAGCGCCGTCTGGATGCCGTGGAACAGCCCCTCGAGCCACCCGACGAGCTGCGCCTGCGCGATCCGCAGCTCGGCGTCCGACGGCGTCTGCTCGTCGACGAACGGCAGCGTGATGCGGTGCAGCTCGGCCACGAGCTCGGGGGACAGGCCGTCCTCGAGCTCCTGGAGCGACCGCTCGTGCACCTCGGCCAGGCGCGCGCGGGCGGCGTCGTCGAGCGGCGCGCTGCGGACCTCGTCGAGCAGCTGCTTGATCATCGTGCCGATCCGCATGACCTTGGCGGGCTCGCCCACGAGGTCGGAGACGTCCTCCCGGCCCTCGTCCTGGCCCTCGTCCTGGCCGTCGTCCGGCGCGCCGTCGCCGGCCCCGGGAACCGGCACCACGACGACGCGCGGCCCCGCGCCCGTCGGACCCTGCGCGTGCTGCTCCGTGCCGACCTCGTCACGTGCCTCGTCGTCGCTCATCCGGGCATTGTGTCCCGCCCGTCCCGCGGCGTGCAGCCCGGACCGGTCGCCGGTCCGGCGTCGGTAGGGTTGACGCATGTCCTGGCTGACGACGCCCGCGCACGCCCGGTGGCTCGAGGGCGAGACCGACCGGTTGCTGGACTTCGGGAGGGCGTCGGCGCTGCCCGGCGGCGGGTTCGCGCGGCAGGACGAGCAGGGCGGCGTGCAGGACGGCCCGCTCGAGCTCTGGATCACGTGCCGCATGACGCACGTGTACGCGATCGGGCACCTGCTGGGACGCCCCGGCTCGGCGGCGCTCGTCGACCACGGGCTCGCGGCGCTGCGCGGCGTCTTCCACGACGACGAGCACGGCGGCTGGTTCGCGGAGGTCGAGCGCGACGGCACCCCGCGGGACACCGACAAGGCCGCCTACCCGCACGCGTTCGTGATCCTCGCGGCGTCGAGCGCGACGGCCGCGGGCCGCCCCGGCGCGCGCGAGGTCCTGGACGAGGCGCTCGCGGTCTCCGAGCGGTGGTTCTGGGACGACGAGGCGGGCCTCGCGGTCGAGCAGTGGGACCGCACGTTCACGACGCTCGACACCTACCGCGGCGTCAACGCGAACATGCACACGGTCGAGGCGTACCTCGCGGCCGCCGACGTCACGGGTCACCGCGTCTGGCTCGACCGCGCGCTGCGGATCGTCGAGCGCGTCGTCGACGGGTTCGCCAAGGGCAACTCGTGGCGCATCCCGGAGCACTTCGACGCGGACTGGGTCGCCGACCTCGAGTACAACGTCGACACGCCCGCGCACCCGTTCCGTCCCTACGGCGCGACCATCGGCCACTGGTTCGAGTGGGCGCGCCTCACGCTGCACGCACGCGCTGCCGTGACCGCGCGCGGCGACGTCGCCCCGACGTGGCTGCTCGACGACGCGGTCGCGCTGTTCGACGCCGGCGTGCGCGAGGGCTGGGACGTCGACGGTGCCCCCGGGTTCGTCTACACGGTCGACTGGGACGGCGCGCCGGTCGTGCGCGAGCGCATGCACTGGGTCGCCGCCGAGGCCGTCGCCGCGGCCGCCGCGCTGCACGCCGCGACCGGCGAGCGGCGGTTCGACGACCTCTACACGCAGTGGTGGGAGTACGTCGGCGCGCACCACCTGGACCGCGAGGGCGGCTCGTGGTGGCACGAGCTCGGCACCGACAACACGGTGTCGCGCACGGTGTGGGCGGGCAAGGCCGACCTGTACCACGCGGTCCAGGCGACGCTGATCCCGCGGCTGCCGCTCACGCCCGTGATCGTCCCGGCGCTCGCGGCGGGCCTGCTCGACTGACACCGGTCGCGGCGTCGGGCGGCTCAGGGGATCAGGGGATCAGCAGCACCTTCCCGAAGACCTCGCCGCGCTCCATCATCCGGTGCGCCTCCGGGGCGTCCGCGAGCGGGACGCGCGCGTGCACGACGGGCCGGACCGTGCCGTCGGCGACCAGCGGCCACACGTGCCGCGCGACCCCGTCGACGATCGCGGCCTTCTGCGCGTGCGGGCGCGACCGCAGCGTCGTGCCGATGACCGACGCGCGCCGCGCGAGCAGCAGCCCGAGGTCGAGCTCGGCCCGCCGCCCCTGCTGCATCCCGATGACGACGAGGCGGCCGCCGTCCGCCAGGATCCGCAGGTTGTCCGCGAGGGCGCCCGCCCCGAGCACGTCGAGCACGACGTCGACGCCCCGGTGGTCCGTCGCGGCACGCACGCGGCCCACCAGGTCGTCCTCCCGGTGGTCGAGCACGACGTCGGCACCGAGCTCGCGGACGCGCGCGACCCGGTCCGGGCCGCCGGCCGTCGCCAGGACGCGCGTGCCGAGCGCCCGGCCGAGCTGCACGGCCACCGAGCCGACCCCGCCGGACCCGCCGTGCACGAGGAGCGTCTCGCCCGGCGACAGGTGCGCCGCACGCAGGTTCGACCACACCGTCGCGACCGCCTCGGGCAGCGCGGCGGCGTCCTCGAGGGGCACGGAGTCCGGCACGGGCAGGCACAGGTCGGCATGGACCGTCACCCGATCGGCGTAACCTCCGCCCCCCAGGAGCGCGGCGACCCGGTCGCCAGGCGCCCAGCGACCCGCCACGGCGTCCCCCACGGCCACGACGACGCCCGACACCTCGAGGCCCGGCCACGGCGGCGCACCCGGCGGAGGGGGGTAGCGGCCCTCGCGCTGGAGGAGGTCCGCCCGGTTGACCCCCGCCGCGCTGACCTGCACGAGCACCTCGGCCGGGCCCGGCGCGGGCTCGTCCACGTCGGCCACCCGCAGGACGTCCGCGGGACCCGGCTCCGTGACCACGACAGCCCTCATCTGCGCACCCTAGCGGCCTGTCAGGACGCGGCAGATAGGGTGCGCACCTGGTCCCGTCCCGGCGTATCCCATCGGGTGAGGTCCGTGGCAAACTCTGGCGCGGGCTAATGGTCCGGTGTCCAGGAGCCGATGGTGGCGGTGGACCCCCTCGAGGGTTCCGACAGGACGCAGGGCCGACACGCCCCCCGGTGGCAACACCCGTGTCGGGTGGAGGAGAGGAACGACATGCTGCGACGGCTTGGCATCCGCGCCAAGATCTTGGCTGTCCTTGCCGTGCCCATGCTCGTCCTGTTCGGTGCTGGGGCGTTCATCTCGTACGACGCGATCCGCGAGGCGCAGCGGGTGCGGGCGGCCGAGGGTGCCGTGGCGGCGCTCCAGGCGTACGCCCCGCTCGCGAGCGCGATCCAGACGGAGCGCGTGCTGTCGGTGAACGCCGCGCCGGTCGAGGAGATCGCGGCCGCTCGGGCCGCGACCGACTCGATGCTGGCGAAGGTCCGGCCGATCACGCGTGAGCTCGACCTCGAGGAGTTCCCGCCCTCCGTGGTGCGGCAGTTCCAGGAGGTGCAGCTCGCGCACAACACGGCGCTGCCGCAGGTGCGCACGCTCGTCGACGGCAAGGGCGACCGGAACCAGACGGCCAACAGCTACGAGGCCATCATCAAGGGCCAGATCGACCTCGTCGAGCAGGTCGCGAACGTCCTCGACGACCGCACGCTCGCGCAGTACGTCACCGCGTACCGCGACGTCTCCGCGACGGCCGACGGCCTCGTCACCGAGATGCTCGCCGGTCAGGGCCTGCTGCGCGCCCGCCAGGCGCAGGCCGCCGGCGCACGCGTCTACCAGAACCTCGTCACGACGACCGAGGTGTCGCGTGCCCGTGCCCGTGCCGCCGTCGAGCGGCTCGGCGAGAACGGCATCGCGATGCCCGCCCGTGACCCCTCCTCGTCCTTCACGTCGATGCGTACGTGGATGCAGCAGGGCAACTCGCAGGGTTTCGACCGCATCGACCCTGCCGCGTACTCCGGTGACATCCAGCAGCAGCTCGCGTCGCTCGTCAGCGTCAACGACGCCGTCCTGAAGCGCGCGTCCGAGATCGCCGACGACGCCGCGACCGCGTCCGAGACGCGTGCGGTCTACACGATCGCGCTCGCCGTCGCCGCCGCCGCGCTGTCCCTGTTCTTCGCCCTCGTCATCGCCCGTGCGATCGTCACGCCGCTGCGGCGCCTGACCGCCGCCGCCGCCGACGTCCGCGAGCAGCTCCCGAAGCTCGTCGAGCAGGTGGCCGTCCCCGGTGAGGGCCCCGAGATCGTCCTGCAGCCGATCCCGGTCAACTCGCGCGACGAGGTCGGCAAGCTCGCCGACGCGTTCAACTCCGTGAACGCCACGACCGTCCAGGTCGCCCAGGAGCAGGCCGCCCTGCGTGGGTCGATCGCGGAGATGTTCGTCAACGTCGCCCGCCGCGACCAGGTGCTCCTCAACCGCCAGCTGTCGTTCATCGACTCGCTCGAGCGTGCGGAGGAGGACCCGTCGACGCTGGCGAACCTCTTCCGGCTCGACCACCTGGCCACCCGCATGCGCCGTAACGCGGAGTCGCTCCTCGTGCTCGCCGGCATCGACTCCGGTCGACGCCTGCGCGACGCGATGCCGCTGTCCGACGTGATCCGGACGGCGTCCTCGGAGATCGAGCAGTACGACCGCGTCGAGCTCGACCTGCAGGTCGACCCGCACATGCTCGGCTTCAACGCCCTGGGCGCCGCGCACATGCTCGCCGAGCTCCTCGAGAACGCGACGATCTTCTCCGAGCCGGAGACGCCCGTCACCGTCACCACCGGCGTGTCCGGCCAGCACGTGTACGTCCGCATCCTCGACCACGGCCTGGGCATGACCGAGGCCGAGCTCGCCGCGGCGAACTCGAAGATCGTGTCGGTCTCCGCGAGCGACGCCCTGGGCGCCCAGCGCCTCGGCCTCTTCGTCGTCGGCCGCCTCGCCCAGCGCCTCGGCGCCGAGGTGCGCCTGCACAAGAGCTCGCAGGGCACCGGCACCGAGACCATCGTCCGGTTCCCGTCGACGCTGTTCGCCGCGACCGAGACCGCGCTCTACGGCGCGCCCTCCGCGCCGCAGCAGGCCGCGCAGCTCCCCGCCGCGCCGGCCCCGGCCGTCGAGGACGCGCCGGTCGTCCGCGAGGTCGACCTCGCGGCCCTCACCGACGGCCAGACGGGCCTCGGCCTGCCGCGCCGCAAGCGCACCGACGACACGGGCGAGAACGAGGTCGCCGCTCCGTCGGCGCTGCCCGTCCGTGGCGGTGGCCAGCCGGGTGCGCTGCCGACGCGCTCCGCGAAGACGTTCGACGAGGACAAGATCGTCCTGCCCGAGGTCCCGTCCGGGAACCTCAGCGCCGACCTCGGCTCCGCCGGGGGCGAGTGGACGCCGCCGACGATCGCGACGACGCCGCTCAACGCCGGCCTCCCGAGCCGCTCGCGGGCCTCGACCTCCGCGTGGGCGTCGACGCCCGAGCCCGAGGCGACGCCCGCCCCGGCCGCGCCGTCCTCGCCCGCCGCCCGTGCCGGCCTGTTCTCCGGGTTCCGCGGTCGCGGCGACCTGGCGACGGGCACCCCGGCCTCCGGCATCGAGATCCCGGGCCTCGCCTCGGACGACGACGACCGTCCCGCCGACCCGGTGCGCGCGCCGTGGATGTCCCTCGGGGCGCACTCCGCCTCGCCGGAGCCCATGGTCGTCCCGCAGCTGGCCGACGACGAGTGGGCGCCCGCGCCCGCCGAGCAGGTCGAGGACACCGAGCACACCGACGAGGTCGCCGTCGAGGCAGCCCCCGACGTGCAGGAGCCCGTGTGGGCCGCTGCGCCCGCCGCCGAGGTCGAGGAGCAGACGTGGGCCCCGGCCCCCGCCGCCGAGACCGAGGAGCCGGCCTGGTCGCCGACGCCCGCCGCCGAGACCGAGGAGCCGGCCTGGTCGCCGACGCCCGCCGCCGAGACCGAGGAGCCGGCCTGGTCGCCGACGCCCGCGGCTGAGGTCGAGGAGCCCGTCTGGGCGCCGACGCCTGCTGCCGAGGCCGAGCCCGTCTGGGCCCCGACGCCTGCTGCTGAGGTCGAGGAGCCGGCCTGGTCGCCGACGCCAGCGGCCGAGGTCGAGGAGCCCGTCTGGGCGCCGACGCCTGCTGCCGAGGCCGAGCCCGTCTGGGCCCCGACGCCTGCTGCCGAGGTCGAGGAGCCCGTCTGGGCGCCGACGCCTGCCGCCGAGGCGGAGCCCGCCTGGGCCCCGACGTTCGCCGAGCCCGAGGCGACGCCCGCCACCGAGGCACCGTCCGCCGAGTCGTGGAGCGCCCCCGAGGCGCCCGCCACGCCCTCTGCGCTGCCGACGCGCGCCGCCGCGGCGGCCGCTCCGGCC
>NZ_BHYL01000008.1 GCF_003851725.1 Cellulomonas algicola
GGGCCAGGACGTGCGCGGTGCTCGCGTCGCCTGCCCGCGCGGCTCGGGGTCCGGCACCGGCCGCGACCGCGGGCGCGGCACCCGTGTCGAACCCGAACGCGGCACCGGCCCGGTCCCGTCCGGCCGGCTCCGCGCTCACCGCCGCCTCCGGGCGCGCGCGACGGGCCGGGCACCGCCGCGCCCGTCGCCGCTCGACGACGACCCGGACGCCGACCCCGGAGAGCCGTCGGGCGCGGACGGCGGGGGTGGCACGTGCCGGTGCACGCCCGTGTCGGTGCCCCCACCGTCGGTGTCCCGCAGGTCGACCGTGAGCGGCTGCTGCACGGGAGGTCCGAGGACGTCGCCGGGCACGGGCGTGAGGACGGGCACGTCGACGACGACGTCGATCGACGGCTTGAGCTCACCGCCGAGCGCGGACCAGACGTCCGCGAACCCGCGGTCCTCGGGCGGCGGCAGGCCGACGAACAGCGGGACGCGCGCACCCGCGGCGACGAGCCGCTCCTCGAGCACGCGCGCGGGGAGGGCGTCGAACCGCAGCAGGTGCACGAGCACCGCGTCGAGCAGCCGGTGCTCGTCCTCCGGGCGCTGCGTCCATGCGGTGACCAGGTAGGACAGCCGGAAGTGCCGCGGCGGCTGGAACCGGGTCTGCACCGCGCCCTCGACCCGGTTCTCGAGGAACCCGCGCGACCGTCGCCGCAGGTCCTCGCGCAGGTCGTACAGGTACATGTCGACCGTGGGTGCGTTGCGGCGCGCGGCCCAGTCCTTCGTCGGGGCGTCGAGCACGACCTCGACGGACGTGCTGTCCACCGCCTCACGGACCAGCGCGCGCAGCGCCTCGTCGACCGAGCCGATCACGCGGTCACCTCCGGAACAGGAAGTCGGGGGCGGCGACCGAGCTCGGGTTCACCAGCAGGTCGGTGTCGACCTCCCCGAACAGCGGACCGGGCGACGTGCCGGTCCCGACCAGGCGGCGCGGGCCGAGGATCGTGTCGGCGACGACGGGCACAGACGCCTGGAAGGACCCGTCGGCCAGCGGGACGTACGGGCCCGGTGCGCTCATGATCCCGGTGGACCACGAGAGCCGGACGGGCTCGCCGGGCGGGAACCAGCGGCCGTTGACGAACGCGACGCCGCCGGGCCGCAGCACGGTCGGCACGACGAGCAGCTCGGGCGCCCGCACCTCGACAGGTGCGCTCGCGGTGTCGTCGGCGGCGACGGGGTCGGGCGACGACGTGCCGACGACACCCGTGACGAGCCCGCTCTGCGGGGGACCGGTCACGGCCGCGGCGCGCAGGGTCGCCTCGACGACGCGTGGTGTGCCGGGCGCGACCGTCCCGAGCGCGCAGACGCCGGGACCGGACGTGCACGGGTCCCCGCCCGCCGTCGTCACGATCGCCGGGAAGGCCGTCGTGAGCGTGACGTCCTCGGCCGGCTGGGACCCGAGGTTCGTCACCGTGAACGTCGCGGTGCCCGGCAGCCCGCCGACCCACAGCGTGGGCGTGACCGCCACCGTCACGGACACGCCGGGCGCGGCCGGCGTGAGCGTCGCGGTGTTGTCGGTGACGTCCCGCTCGGGGCTCGTGCTCGTGACGACCGCGGTGATCGGCTCCGCCGTGGTCGCGGCGCCCCGGACCGGGACGGCGAGCGCGACGGGTGTCCCGCCCGGCGGCAGGGGAGTCGTGACGGGGCACGTCAGCTGCTGACCGGCGACGGTGCAGCCCGGCAGACCGGTCGTCGTCAGCCCGGGCGGCAGCTCGACGTCGACCTGCGCCGCGCGCACCAGGCCGGGACCGGCGTTGCTCACGGTCACGGTCAGCGTCGTCGAGCCGTCGGGCGCCGGCGCCGCCGCGAGCGTCACCGCGAGGTCGGCGTACGGCCGGTACGCGGGCTCGTCCTGGTTCCCCTGGGTGTCGGTGACGACCCGCAGGCCCGATCCGTCGGCGGCCGACACCGCCCAGATGCCGCGTTGCTTCGGCTGTCCCGCGCGGTGCGCGGAGAACGCGATCTCGGTGCCGTCGGGCGACCACGCCGGGTTGTCGGTGCCGTCGACGACCGGGCGGGGGGGCGTCGCGCTGCCGTCGTTGCGGATGCCCGTGAGGGCGACGGCGCTCTGCACGGGGGATCCGGTCCCGGTCGTGTCGAGGGTGAGGATCCCGATCCCGCCGAGCGCGACGGCGCCGGTGAGCGGCAGTCCTCCCAGGCCGAGGTTGCGGGTGCCCAGGTCGACGACCGCGAGGCGCGTTCCGTCGGGCGACAGGGCGGGGGAACGCCCCGCGACCACCTGCGGGCACGAGGCGGCGGGGAAGCAGGGGTCCCCCACGACGAACGGCTGCGCGGGCGCCGTGCCTGCCGCGTCGACCGACCAGATGGTCGTGGCCGTGACGGCGTACCGCTCGGGGGGCGGCACGTCCTCGCCACGGTCGTCGAGGAACCAGCGGCTGAAGAACAGGCGTGACCCGTCGGGCGTCCACGTCGGGTCGTGGTCCTCGAAGAGCAGCCCCTCGGCCCCCTCGGTGACCTGCGTGACCGTCGCGGGGCTCGTGGAGAGGTCGGCGACGTAGAGCAGGGTCGGCGCGTTGCCCGTCGGGTCGGGCGAGCGGGCGAACGCCACGCGCGTGCCGTCGGGCGACCACGCCGGCTCGGCGTCGAACGGACCGGCCGGGTAGTCGAGGACGGTCCCCGCGTTCTGGTCGGCCGGCGTGCTCCGGAGCACCTGCGAGAGGGTCCACCCGAAGGGCAGGGGCGCCGCGTTCTCCGAGGCGTACGCGAGCTCGTCCCCGGCCGGGTGGTACGCGGGCGACAGCTCGTGCAGCGGCTCGGGCGGCGGCGCGCTCGGCTCGTCGGGCGGCGGCTGCTCGGTGCGGTTCGCCAGGATCCGCAGGTCCCCGCTGCCGTCGGCGCGCACGTCGTGGATGTCGATGAGCCGCGGTGCGTCGGTGAAGGTCAGGTACGCCGCGGGCGTCTCGCCCTCGCCGCTCTCGAACACGGACCCCCAGGACGGGTGCGACTCGCTGCGCCCCAGCGTCGCGATCACGGGCTCCTGGAACTCGACGGTGATGCCGGCCTCGCTGTCGTCGAGGAACCCGACCCACACGTCGCCCGCGGGGTCCACCTCCCGGCTCGTCCAGGCCAGCCACGCGACGTCGTCGACCTGGCCGAACGTCGGCTCGGACGCCTGGACGCGGCCCGGGTACTCCTCGGTGCCGGCGCCGGGCGGGTAGAGGTCGACGACCGCGCCGTCGTTGCCCTCGAACAGGCTCGCGGGCTGCCCGTCCCTGCCGATGCCGACCAGCCCGAGGGAGCCGTCGGTGCGGAACTGCGAGGTGGTGAACGCGACGGTCGCGGCGGTGTCGCCCCACGGCGAGACCGTCGGCTGCGTCTCGGCGGCCGGTCCGCGGGTGAGCTGGACCGGCACGAGGGTGTCGGTCGACACCGACCACAGGTCGCCCAGCGGGTCGGACTCGGTGCTGCTGTAGACGATCCGGTCGCTGTCCGACGTCCACGCGGGCCACGTCTCGTCGGCCCCGCCCGTCGTCACCGCCTCGGCCTGGTCGCCGACCTCCTCGCACCAGTCGAGGTCGTCCGGGAAGGCGAGGTCGTCGATCGAGGCCCGGACGATCGACCACGTCCCGTCGCGCGTCGTGGCCCACGCGATCCACGTGCCGTCGGGCGAGAGCACGGGGTGCGACTCGACGGCCGCGTCGCACGTGATGCGGACGACCTGCGTCGGGAGGTCCTCGGTGGCCTCGTAGCGCACGTACACGTCGCCCTCGGGCAGGTGCCGCGCGCTGACGAACGCCGTCGGCGGCTGCGTCTCGAACCGGCCGCCGGGCCGGCCTCCCGGCTGCTGCACCGAGCCCTCGGCGTCGTAGCGGTGGTCCTGCTCGACGACGTCGTCGAACCCGATGTCCTCGACGTCGAGGTCGCCGAAGGCAGGCAGCACGGTCCGGCCGGCGACGGGAGGGGCGGCCGCGCCGAGCAGCCCACCGGCACCGCCGGGGCCGGCGGCGATCCCGCCGGGATCCTCGGGCTCGGGCTCCGGCTCAGGTTCGGGCTCGGGCTCGGGCGGGTCGCTGACGAGGACCGACATCAGGCGCTGCTCGGAGTCCGCGTACGCGAGCCGCGGCTCGGTGACGAGCGGTGTCGGCAGCGCCGCGGGCCGCGGCCCGACCCCCGACGCCGCGAGGACCGCCGAGGGCAGCACGACGGCGGCGACCAGCCCGGCCGTGAGTGCTCGGCGCACGACGCCTCCTCCTGCCCTCCGCGGTGCGGACCCCTCACGGTGCCGCCCGCCGCACGGCCCGAGCACCCGCGCCCGGTCAGCCGTCGGGGCAGCCGGAAGGTGCCGAAGGGGCAGCGGTCAGATGAGACCTTCGCGCAGCGCGTACGCCACGGCGTGCGACCGGTTGCGCAGCTGCAGGCGGGTCGTGACGTCGTGCAGCACGTTCTTCACGGTCCGCTCGGAGTACGCGAGGTGCTGCGCGATCTCCGAGGTGTCGTACCCGTCGGCGACGAGCCGCAGCACCTCGATCTCGCGCGACGCGAGCCCGGTGAACGTGAGCCCGCGCGGCCGCAGCACCTGCCGCTGCAGCGTGCCGACCTGGTCGAGCAGGCGTCCCAGCAGGTCGGGGGGCACGCTGCCCTCACCGGTGGCGGCGCCGCAGATCACGCGGACGAGCCGGTCGGGCGTGGCCTCGGCGCGGCGCACGAGCCCGAGCACGCCGGCCTCGACCGCGGTGACCACGTCGCCGTCCTCGAGGCGGCCCGCGACGAGCACGGCCTGCGCGGCGCTCTGCCGCCGCACCATCCTGACCAGGCGCAGCGCGTCGTCGTCCACCGAGTCCGCGATCACGACCGCGACCTGCGCGTTCGGTGCCTCCTCCGCGGGCACCACGCGCACCTCGGGCCGCGGCCGCAGCGCGCTCACCACCCCCGCCTCCGAGATCGGGTCCCTCGCGCTGACCCACACGGCCACCCTGTCCATCGTCGCCCCCTGCGCCGTGGCACCCGCTGCTCGGGTGCACTGACGGACAGCGTGCCGGGGCGCACTGATCGTGCAGTCAACAACGACTCAACGGGCAGCCGCGGTGCCCCCACGGCCGGGCCGGACGCCGTACCGCGCGCGCGTGCCCGCTCCTAGCGTCGCGAGCATGACGACGACGGCGAAGCTGGACTCGGCGCGTGTGGAGCTCAGCCCGGGCACCGAGGCGGTCGTCCCGCTGCAGATCCGGAACACGGGCGACGTGGTGGAGGGCTACCGCATCGAGGTGCTGGGCGCGCCCGCGGCGTGGACGACGGTCGAGCCGGCCGTCATCGAAGGCCTCTACCCGGGCACGACCACGACGGCGACCGTGCGGTTCGCACCGCCGCGGTCCGCGGCCGTGCCCGCGGGGACGCTCGACTTCGGCATCCGCGTCGTCCCGTTCGAGCACGTCGACGAGACCGTGATCCCCGAGGGCGTCGTCGAGGTCCTGCCGTTCCTCGACACCACCGCCGAGCTGCTGCCGCGCACGTCGCACGGCCGGAGCGGGGCGCGGCACCGCGTCGCGCTCGACAACCGCGGCAACGTCCCTGTGACGGTGTCGCTCACGGCCGCCGACGACAACGGCGCGCTCGCCTTCCGCGTGCGCCCGCAGATCCTCGCCGTGAACCCCGGCACCGTCGAGTTCGCCGACGTGCGCGTCAAGCCCGAGAAGCGGCTGTGGCGCGGCCCCGACGTCACGATGCCGTTCACGGTCACCGCCGCCGCGGAGAACACCACGCCGGTGCTGCTCGACGGCGCGCACGTGCAGGTCGCGACGATCCCCAAGTGGTTCTTCAAGGCCTTGCTCGCCCTGCTGCTCCTGCTCGCGCTGCTCGCGCTGCTGTGGTTCACGCTCCTGAAGCCCGTGATCGAGTCAGCCGCGAAGTCGTCGGTCGAGGACGAGGTCGCGCAGGCGCAGGAGGCCGCCGCCGCCGCGCAGCAGGCCGCGACCTCCGCGCAGCAGGCGTCGACCGGTGCCGGGCAGGCCGCCGCCGCGGCGCAGGAGCAGGTCGCGCAGATGGAGGACCTCACGCAGAACTTCCTGCCGCCGACCGAGATCCTCACGCCCACGACGCAGCGCATGACGGTGCAGACGCCGCCGTCCCCGACCGCGGTCGACGCCGACCCGTTCGTGGTGCCCGACGGCGGCACGTTCCGGCTCACCGACCTGGTCCTCAACAACCCGCAGGGCGACTTCGGCCGCCTGCTGCTCACCCAGACCCCCGCCGGCGGCGACCCCGCGGTGCTGTTCGACGTCGCGCTCGAGAACTTCCGCGACAACGACTTCCACTTCCAGACGCCGATCGTCCTGCCGTCCGGCACGGCCCTCACGATGTCGGTGATCTGCCGCGCGCCCGGGCAGCCGCAGAACGAGACGTCGCCGCCCACGCAGTGCGACGACGCGCTCGTCTTCAGCGGTCAGCTCGCCGTCCCCGCCCCGCCGCCCGCCCCCTGACCGTCCGCCCGCCGACCGCAGGCACACCGACCGCAGGCGTCCCGACCGCGGGCGCCCCGACCACAGGCACAGCGACCGCCCCAGCGGTCCGCCCGACGGGAGACCGCAGATGCCCATGGGTCCCGCGCTGCGCGTCGGCGACAGCGCCCTGTGCCCGCTGTTCGACGGCCCGAAGCCGCACGTCGGCGGCCCGATCACACCCGCGGCCGGCGTCATGACCGTCCTCATCGGCAACCAGCCGGCCGCCGTCGCCAACGCGATGCCCGGCGGCATCCCGTGCGTGTCGCCCGCGCCCAACGGCATCGCGATGGGCTCGCTGACGGTGCTGATCGGGAACTTCCCGGCGGCGCGCCTCGCCGACACGAGCATGCACGGCACCCCCGTCGTCCCGGGCCCGGGCTGCCCGACGGTGATCATCGGCGGCTGACCCGGCACCACCAGCCCCACCCGCCACCCTCGCCCGCCCGCCACCCTCGCCCGCCCGCCACCCTCGCCCGCCCGCCACCCTCGCCCGCGCCCACCCTGACCTCGGCGACCCGGGGCTGGGTACCGCAACCGGTCGATCTCCGGTACTCAGCGCCGGGTCGACGACAGCGAGGGCCCAGACCCGGCGTGGCGCGGCTCCGACCGTCGCTGAATCGGTCCGGGGCGTTGCGGTCCGGCGCGTGCGGGGGGATGGTGGCGGCCTGACGCGTCGACGAGGACGGGGGCCCTCGATGAACGGCATGCGCTCGCTCGTGGCCGTGGTGACGGGGGCCCTGGTCGCCGCGGGGCTGGTCGTGGCCGGTCCGCCACCCGCGACAGCCGCGGTCCCGGCGGGGTTCACGGAGTCGCTCGTCGCGAGCGTGCCGAACCCGTCCGCGATCGCGTTCACCGCCGACGGTCGCATGCTCGTCACGCAGCAGTCAGGGAGCCTGCGGGTGCGCACGGCCGCGGGCACGCTGCTCGCGACGCCCGCGCTGAACCTGTCGAGCCGTCTGTGCACCAACTCGGAGCGCGGCCTGCTGGGCGTCGCGACGGACCCCGACCCGACGACGCGCGCGATCTACCTCTTCTACACGGCGCGCACCGGCACGACGTGCCCGACGAGCCAGGGCGGCACCCCGGCCGGTGCACCGGTGAACCGGGTGTCGCGCTTCGTCCTCGGCGACGACAACGTGGTGGACCCGGCGAGCGAGACGGTCCTGCTCGACGGCATCGCGAGCCCGGCGGGCAACCACAACGCGGGCGACGTGCACGTCGGCAAGGACGGGTACCTCTACGTCTCGACGGGCGACGGGGGCTGCGACTACAAGGGCGACAGCGGCTGCGGCGGCAACAACGACGCGTCGCGGGACCGCAACGTGCTGAACGGCAAGATCCTGCGCGTCGACCGGACCACCGGCGCCCCGGCCCCGGGCAACCCCTTCCTCGGCACCGGGTCGGCGTCCTGCCGCCTGGCCCCTGCGGCGGCGGGGACCATCTGCCGCGAGACGTTCGCGTGGGGCCTGCGCAACCCGTTCCGGTTCGCGTTCGACCCGGACGCGAGCGGCACGGTCTTCCACGTCAACGACGTCGGCCAGAACGTGTGGGAGGAGATCGACCTCGGCGCGTCGGGCGCGGACTACGGCTGGCCGGTGCGCGAGGGGCACTGCGCCCAGACGGGATCGGCGACGAGCTGCGGCGGCGCGCTCCCGGCCGGGATGACGAACCCGATCCACGACTACGGCCGGAGCACGGGCTGCGGCTCGATCACGGGCGGCGCGTTCGTCCCCGACGGCGTCTGGCCCGCGGCGTACGAGGACGGGTACCTGTTCAGCGACTACAACTGCGGCAAGCTCATGATGCTCGAGGGCGGGGTGCGCACGGACGTCTCGACGGGCCTGGGCGCGGCCGTGCACCTCGAGTTCGGGCCGTGGTCGGGCAGCCAGGCGCTCTACTACACGACGTACGCGAACGGCGGAGAGATCCGGCGGCTCGCGTACACGGGCACCGCCAACCGCACGCCGACGGCGGCGCTCACCGCGTCCCCGACGAGCGGCGCGGCACCGCTGACCACGACGCTCGACGGCCGCGGCAGCAGCGACCCCGACGGCGGTACGCTCACCTACCTCTGGCAGTTCGGCGACGGGACGCCCGACGCGACGACCACGAGCCCGACCGTCCAGCACACCTACGCGGCGGGCACGTGGACCGCGACGCTGCGCGTGCGCGACCCGCAGGGCGCGACGTCGGCCGCGGTGACGACCCGGATCAGCTCGGGCAACACCGCGCCGACCGCGCAGATCACCTCGCCCGCCGCGGGGGCGACGTTCGTCGTCGGCCAGTCGTACACGCTGAGCGGCTCGGCGACCGACGCGCAGGACGGCACGGTGCCCGGGTCGCGCCTGTCGTGGACGGTCGTGCGCGTGCACGACCAGCACACGCACCCGTTCCTCGGCCCGGTGACCGGCACGTCGGTGTCGTTCGAGGCCCCCGGCCCCGAGGACCTCGCCGCGGCCGCGAACAGCCACCTGCGGATCGCGCTCACCGCGACGGACTCGCAGGGCGCGACGACGACCGTGACGCGCGACTTCCTGCCGCGCACGGTCGACGTGACGCTCGCGACGTCGCCCGCCGGACGCACGCTCACGGTCAACGGCCAGACGGTCACGGGCCCGACGACGCTCACGTCGTGGGCGGGCTTCGACCTGCGGCTCGCGGTGCCGTCGCAGCAGGACGCGCAGGGGCGCACCTACGAGCTCGACCGGTGGTCGGACGGCTCGACGGCCGCGAGCCGGACGTGGCGGACACCGTCCGCGGCGACGACGCTGACCGCGACGCTGGGGCTGCGCGGGCTCCGCGCGGTCTACTACGACGACGTCGACCTCACCGGCACGACGGTGACGCGCACCGACCCGAGCATCGCGTTCGACTGGGGTCTCGCGGCACCCGTGAGCGGCATCGGCGCGGACACGTTCTCGGTCCGGTGGAGCGGGTCGGTCGTGCCGCGGTACTCGCAGACGTACACGTTCGCGACGACGTCCGACGACGGCGTGCGGCTGTGGGTCGACGGGAGGCTGGTTATCGACCGGTGGACGAACCACTCCCGCCGCGTCGACACCGGGACGGTCACCCTGACCGCGGGGCAGTCGGTGCCGATCGTCCTCGAGTACTTCGACAACCTGCGGAACGCGGTCGCCGAGCTCCGCTGGTCGAGCACGTCGCAGACGTCGGAGATCGTCCCGACGACCCGCCTGCGCCCGTAGCGTCGCGCCGCCGACGCGCTGCGGGACGCGGGTCGCGGCCGCCCGGGGTGTGCGTCCGGGCTACCAGACGCCCAGGTGGTCCAGCAGGATCCGGACGCCGATGAGGATGAGGATCACGCCGCCGACGACCTCGGCCGGCCCGCGGAAGCGGACGCCGACGCGGTGCCCGATCAGGACCCCGGCGAGCGAGACGACGAGCGTCACGACACCGATGAGGACGGCGGCGCCGACGATCGGCACGTCGAGGAACGCGAACCCGATCCCGACGGCGAGCGCGTCGATGCTCGTGGCGACCGACAGCACGAGCAGCTCGCGCAGGCCGATGTGGTCCTCGTCGGGCTCGTCGTCGTCGCCCTGCGTGAACGCCTCGTAGAGCATCTTCCCGCCGATCACGGCGAGGAGCCCGAAGGCGATCCAGTGGTCGACCTCGGTGATGGAGTCGGCGAGCCGCACGCCCAGCAGCCAGCCGAGCAGCGGCATGAGGCCCTGGAACGCGCCGAAGGCGACGGCGATGGCGGCGGTGTCGCGGAACGACAGGCGGCGGATGTGCAGGCCCTTGCCGAGCGCGACGGCGAACGCGTCGGCGGACAGGCTGAGGGCGATCAGGAGCAGCGCCCAGGTCGACATCGTGGGACTTCCGGTCGGTCGGCGGCCGCGAGGCCGAGGGACGCGGCGGCGGCCCGGCGGTCGACCGTACGGGCCGCTCCGCGAACGGTGGTAGCCGAGCGCCTGTGAGAACGGTCTCGGAACTTCTGGTCGCGTGACCTGCGAAAACGGGGATCCGGGCGGCCGAACTCGCCTGCGCCCCGCGGACCGTGCTTACTATCTGCGCATGCATGCAGATATGCAGAGAGACGGCCTCGGCATCGACTCGCCCTACGTCGACCTCGTCGTCGAGGTGTTCTCCCTGCTCGCCGACCCCACGCGCGTCCGCATCGTCCTGGCCCTGCGCGAGCGCGAGCTGTCGGTCAACCACCTCGCCGACATCGTCGAGAAGTCGCCCACGTCCGTCTCCCAGCACCTCGCCAAGCTGCGCTGGGGACGCATCGTCAAGACCCGCCAGGAGGGCACGCGCGTCTTCTACTCGCTCGTCGACGAGCACGCCCGCACGCTCGTCACGCAGGCCGTCTACCAGGCGCAGCACGCGATCGAGGACGTCCCCGCCCACCACCGGAGCCACCCGACCTCGTGACCGCGCTCGCCCACCCCACGTTCCGCCGGCTGTTCACCGCCCAGGTCGTCTCCCTCGTCGGCACCGGGCTCGCGACCGTCGCGCTCGGGCTGCTCGCCTACGACGTCGCGGGCGACCGCGCGGGCCAGGTCCTCGGCACGGTCTTCGCGATCAAGATGGTCGCGTACGTCGTCGTCGCGCCCCTCGCCGCAGCCCT
The DNA here is from genome assembly GCF_003851725.1 of Cellulomonas algicola. Taxonomy (GTDB): domain Bacteria; phylum Actinomycetota; class Actinomycetes; order Actinomycetales; family Cellulomonadaceae; genus Cellulomonas; species Cellulomonas algicola. Next base: position 11,095 of record NZ_BHYL01000008.1, read on the forward strand.
CGTCGTGCGCCTGCCTCGCCGCGCCGTGCTCGTGACCGCTGACGTCGTCCGCGCCGCCGCCGCGCTGTTCCTGCCGTTCGTCGACGCGACCTGGCAGGTCTACGTCCTCGTCCTCGTCCTGCAGGCCGCGTCCGCGACGCACACCCCGACCTGGCAGGCGCTCGTCCCCGACGTCCTGCCCGACGAGCGCGAGTACACGCAGGCCCTGTCGCTCGCCCGGCTCGCCGACGACCTCGAGATGGTCCTGTCGCCCGTGCTCGCCGCGGCGCTCCTGCTGCTCATCCCGTCGCACGCGCTCTTCGTCGGGACCGCGGTCGGGTTCGCCGCGTCGGCGGTCCTGGTCGCGACGGTCGCGATCGGGCGGCCGCGGGCGTCGACGGGCCGCGGCGACCCGGGGTTCGCCGAGCTGCCGCTCGGGGCCCGCGTGCGGCACGGCGCCGTGCTCCTCGTCCGGACCCCCGCGCTGCGACCCGTCCTCGCGCTCAACCTCGCGGTCGCGGCCGCGGGCGCGTTCGTCCTGGTCCAGACGGTCGTGATCGCGCGCTCGACGTTCGGGCAGGGCGACACCGCCGTCGCGCTGCTCCTCGCCGCGAACGGGGCCGGGTCGATGGTCGCGGCGCTCCTCGTGCCGCGCGTGCTGGCCCGGCTGCCCGACCGCACCGTGATGCTGGGCGGCGCCGCGGCTCTCACGGCCGCGACCGCGCTGGTCCCGCTCGCGCTGCGCGTGCCGTCGCCCGCCGGGCTCGTGCTCGTCGGCGCGATCTGGCTGGTCGTCGGCGCGGGGTGGGCCTGCGCCGAGGTCCCCGTCGGGCGGCTCGTCGTGCGTGACCTGCCCGAGGCCGACCGTCCCGCCGCCTTCGCCGCGCAGTTCTCGCTGTCCCACGCGTGCTGGCTCGTCACCTACCTCGTCGCCGGCTGGCTGGGCGCCGGCGGACTCACCGGCGCCGCCGTCGTGCTCGCCGTGGTGTGCGCGGGCGCGACCGTCGCCGCCACGGCGCTCTGGCCACGTCGGGCGTCGGTCGTCGTCGACGCGTAGCCCCGCGTCGCGCCAGTCCTCGTCGACGCGTAGCCCGGCGTCGCGTCGGTCCTCGTCGACCCGTAGCCCGGCGTCGCGTCGGTCCTCGTCGACCCGTAGCCCCGCGTCGCGCCGGGGCCGGGTGCGCGTGCGAGAGTGGGCGACGCCTCGTCCTCGACCCGTCGTCCGGCCCGCCGTCCCCCCGTCGTCCAGCCCCGGAGTGCACCGTGCAGCCCGTCCCCGACCAGACCGGCCGCACGTTCGTCGTGACCGGCGCCAACAGCGGCCTCGGCCGGGAGGCCGCCCAGCGGCTCGCCGCCGCGGGAGCGCACGTCGTCCTCACCGCGCGCGACGAGGCCAAGGGCACGACCGCCGTCGGCGAGATCCGCGCCGCCGTCCCCGGCGCGGACGTCGAGCTGCGGCTCCTCGACCTCGCCGACCTGTCGTCCGTCGCCGCGTTCGCCGACGCGCTCGCCCGCGACCTGCCGCACCTCGACGCGCTGCTCAACAACGCCGGCGTCATGGCGGTGCCGGACCGGCACGAGACCGTCGACGGCTTCGAGCTCCAGCTCGCGACCAACGCGCTCGGCCCGCTCGCGCTCACGAACCGCCTGCTGCCGCTCCTCCTGGCCGCACCCGCGCCGCGCGTCGTGTGGACCGGCAGCGGCGTCGCGCACGTCGGGCGCATCCGGTTCGACGACCTCCAGGGCCGTCGCCGCTACGGCGCGTGGCGCGCGTACGCGCAGTCCAAGCTCGCGGACGTCCTGCTCGCGCGGCACCTCGCGCACGTCGCCGACCGGCGTGGCTGGCCGCTGCTCTCGACCGTCACGCACCCGGGGTTCACGCGCACCAACCTGCAGACCGCGGGCGCGTCGCTCGGACGCGACAGCGCACCCCGGTCGCCGTTCGGCGAGCGCTCGCTGCTGCCGTCGATGTCGCCCGCCGAGGGCGTCGGGTCGCTGCTGCTCGCGGCGACCGGCGACGTCGCGCAGGGCGCCTACCTTGGGCCGTCGGGCATCTTCGGCATCGTCGGCCCGCCGGGACCCGCGCGGCTCTCGCGGCGGATGCGCGACGACGCGACCGCGGCACGGCTGTGGCACGTCGCCGAGGACCTCACGGGGACGTCGCTCCCGGACCGCTGAGCGGTCCCCCCGCGCGCCGGCGCCGAGCCCCGACGGCCCGTCGGGACCGCGCGCCGCGACCGGTCCGTGCCGGCGGCCGCACCCGCCCCGCCACCAGCTCGCGCTCACGCC
>NZ_BHYL01000009.1 GCF_003851725.1 Cellulomonas algicola
CGCCGCGCCGCCGACCGTCGACATGAGCGTCGTCGCGACGAGCTTGAGCACGTCGCCGATCTGGGCGGGCTGCTCGGGCAGTGCGTCGAGCTTGGCGACGACCGCCTTGAAGCCGCGGTTGAGGTTCTCCCCGTGGTCGCCGTCGCCGATCTGGCGGTCGAGCTCGACCAGCTCGTCGCGATGCTCGGCGACCGTCGCGGCGCTCGCACGCACCCACGCCACCGCCCACGCCACGTCCAGCGTCATGCCCCGTCCCCTCGACCGCGGACGTCCCGGAGCCTTACCACCGCAGGGCGGTGGTGTGCACGGGGGCGTCCCACAGGGCGGTCGTCTCGGCGTCCAGCCGCAGCACGGTGACCGACGCGCCCTGCATCTCCAGTGATGTCACGTAGTTGCCGACGAGCGAGCGAGTGACCTCGACCCCGCGCTCGGAGAGCAACGCGCGTGCCCGACGATAGACGACGTACAGCTCGGAGGCGGGCGTGCCCCCCATGCCGTTGACGAACAGCAGCACCTCCTCGCCGCCCGACAGGCCCAGGTCGTCGACCACGGGCGTCAGCAGCATCTTGGTGATCTCGTCCGCGCCCGCGAGCGGGATGCGCCGACGGCCGGGCTCGCCGTGGATCCCGATGCCGATCTCGATCTCGTCCTCGGGCAGGTCGAAGCTCGGCTTGCCGGCGTGCGGGACGGTGCACGCGGTGAGCGCGACGCCCATGGACCGCACGTTGGCGATGACCTTCTCGGCGACGGCCGCGACGGCGTCGAGGTCGTCGCCGCGCTCGGCGGCCGCCCCTGCGATCTTCTCGACGCACACGGTCCCTGCGACGCCGCGACGGCCGGCGGTGTAGAGCGAGTCCTCGACGGCGACGTCGTCGTTGACGACGACCGAGCGGACGGTCACGCCCTCGGCCTCGGCGAGCTCCGCGCCCGTCTCGAAGTTGAGCACGTCGCCCGTGTAGTTCTTGACGATCGCGAGCACCCCCGCTCCGCCGTCGGCCGCCTGGATCGCGGGCGCGATCTGGTCGGGCGTCGGGGACGTGAACACCGCGCCCGGCACGGCCGCGTCGAGCATGCCGACACCGACGAACCCCGCGTGCAGCGGCTCGTGCCCGCTGCCGCCACCGCTCACGAGCCCGACCTTGCCCTCGCGCGCGCCACCCGTCCGCACCACGTACGGCGGGTCGAGGTGCACCTCGACGAGGTCCGGGTGCGCGGCCGCGAAGCCCTCGAGCGACTCGGCGACGACGTCCTGGGGGTCGTTGATGAGCTTCTTCACGCTGTCCGTCCTCCCGTCGACCTGGGCACGACCGCCCACGTCAGGTGCGTCGAGGCCTCGTCGTCCCGACCACCCCCACCTTCTCCGCGCCCCAAGGAACGGTCAAGGCGACGACGTGCGCCCCCGGTGCACGTTCGTGCACGCGGGGGCGCGGTGTCACCCGGACGGGTGGCGGTGCGGGATGCGACGACCCGTCAGGGGCGCCCCAGGAGGATCCGGGCCTCCGCGACGAGGACGATCGAGCCGGTGACGAGCACCGCGGCCCCGCGCTCGACCTCGCTCTCCGCGAGCGACGCCGCGAGGTCGACGGCCTCGTCCAGCCGCTCGACGACGTGCACGCGGTCCTCGCCGAACACGTCGTACGCGACCTCCGCGAGGTCCTGCGGGTCGAGCGCGCGCGACGTCGGTGCTCGCGTCACCACGATCTCCGCCAGCACCGGCTCCAGCACCGACAGGATCCCCTCCGGGTCCTTGTCCGCCATGACGCCGACGACGCCCACGACGCGCTGGAACGCGAACGCCTCCTCGAGGGACGCGACGAGCGCCTCGACGCCCGCGGGGTTGTGCGCGCCGTCGACGATGACCGTCGGGCTCGACCGCACGACCTCGAGGCGGCCCGGCGACGTGACGTCGGCGAACGCGGCCCCGACGACGTCGCCGTCGAGGGCCGCGCCGCCGGTGAGGAACGCCTCGACCGCGACGAGCGCGAGCAGCGCGTTGTGCGCCTGGAACGCGCCGTGCAGCGGCAGGAACACCTCGGAGTAGACGCCGCCGAGCCCGCGCAGCGTCAGCATCTGCCCGCCGACCGCGACCTGCCGGTCGACCACCGCGATCTCGACGCCCTCGCGCACGACGCGCGCACCGTGCTCGGCCGCCGCAGCCAGCACCACGCCCTCGACGTCCTCGGTCTGCTGCGCGAGGACGAGCGTCGCCCCGTCCTTGACGATGCCCGACTTCTCGGACGCGATCTCGACGAGCGTGTCGCCGAGGTAGCGCTCGTGGTCCATCGCGATCGGCGTGATGACCGCGACCTCGCCGTCGACGACGTTCGTCGAGTCCCACCGGCCGCCCAGGCCCACCTCGACGACGGCGACGTCGACGGGCGCGTCCGCGAAGGCCGCGAACGCCATGACCGTGAACACCTCGAAGAACGACAGCCGCGGCTCGCCCTTCTCCGCCGACCGCTGGTCGACCAGGTGCACGTACGGCGCGACGTCCTGCCACACCTCGACGAACCGCTCGTCGCTGATCGGCTCGCCGTCGATCGCGATGCGCTCGGTCACGCGCGTGAGGTGCGGGCTCGTGAACCGGCCCGTGCGCAGGCCGTGCTCGCGCAGCAGCCGCTCGACCATGCGGCTCGTCGACGTCTTGCCGTTGGTGCCCGTGAGGTGGATGGTCCGGTAGGCGCGCTGCGGGTCGCCCAGCAGCTCGCACACCGCGCGCACGCGGTCGAGCGTCGGGTCGATGTCGTGCTCGGGAGCGCGCGACAGGATGGCGCGGTAGACCTCGTCGGCGGCCTCCCGCGCGGCCTTCGCCTGCTCGGCGCGCTGGTGCTCGGAGCCCTTGCTCATGCCTCGTACCCGCCCGCCTCGACGGCCTCGACGTGGACCCCGACCGCGTCGGCGGCCGAGGGGTTGACCGTGACGCTCACCGCGAGCGTCTCGTGCGCGATGGTGTCGCGGTGCGTCTCGACGTCGGCCACGTGCTCGCGCGGCACGTCGAGCGTGAGGAGGATGCGGTCGCCGACGTTGAGCCCGGCGGCCTTGCGGGCGTCCTGCACCTGGCGCACGACGTCGCGCGCGTACCCCTCGGCCAGCAGCTCGTCGTCCAGGGCCACGTCGAGCACGACGAACCCGTCGGTCGACAGCACCGCGGCGGCCAGGTCGACCCCCTCGCGCTGCTCGACGACCGTCGACACCGTGTACTCGTGCTCCTGGAGCGCGACCTCGCCGTCGTCGGTGCGGACGACGACGCCGTCGGGCGTCTGCTCCCACGCACCCGCCTTCGCGGCCTTGATGACGGTCTGCACGGCACGACCCAGGCGCGGGCCGGCCGCACGCGCGTTCACGGCGAGCTGCGCGCTCACGCCCAGGTCGGCGGCGTCGGCGTCGTGCAGGCCCAGGACCTCGACCTCACGGACGTTGACCTCGGACGCGATCAGACCGACGAACGGGCCGAACCACTCGGGGTGCGGCACGACGACGCGCAGGCCGCGCAAGGGCTGGCGCACGCGGATCTGCCGGGCCTTGCGCAGCGCGTGCGTCGTCGACACGACCTCGCGCACGCGGTCCATCGCGGCGACGAGCTCGGCCTCGGTGTACTCGAAGCCCACGTCCGTCGCGACGACGTCGGCGGCGGTCGGCCAGTCCGTGAGGTGCACGCTGCGCCCGCCCGTCAGGCCGCGCCAGATCTCCTCCGTGACGAGCGGCGCGAGCGGCGCCATGACGCGCGTGAGCACCTCGAGCACCGTCCACAGCGTGTCGAAGGCCGCCTGGTCCTCGTCCCAGAACCGGTCGCGCTGCGTGCGCACGTACCAGTTGGTCACGAGGTCGAGGTGGTCGCGGACCGCCTCGCACGCCTCCGCGATGTCGTACGCGTCGAGGTGGCGCGTGACGTCGTCGACGAGCCACCGGGTGCGCGCGAGCACGTACCGGTCCATCGTCGCGAGCGACCCCACGGACGACTCGTCGACGCGTCGGGCCGTGAGCCCCTCCCCGCCGCGCACCGCACCCGCGTACAGCGTGAAGAAGTAGTACGTGCTCCACAGCGGCAGCAGCACCTGGCGCACGCCGTCGCGGATGCCCTCCTCGGTCACGACGAGGTTCCCGCCGCGCAGGATCGGGCTCGACATGAGCGACCAGCGCACCGCGTCCGAGCCGTACTTGTCCCACATGACGACGGGGTCCGGGAAGTTGCGCAGCGACTTCGACGCCTTGCGGCCGTCGTCGCCGAGGACGATCCCGTGGCACATGACGTTGCGGAACGCCGGGCGGTCGAAGATCGCCGTCGCGAGGACGTGCAGGGTGTAGAACCAGCCGCGCGTCTGCCCGATGTACTCGACGATGAAGTCGCCCGGGTAGTGGTGCTCGAACCAGTCGGCGTTCTCGAACGGGTAGTGCACCTGCGCGAACGGCATCGCGCCCGAGTCGAACCACACGTCGAGCACGTCGGGGATCCGGCGCATGGTCGAACGGCCGGTGGGGTCGTCCGGGTTCGGGCGCGTGAGGTCGTCGATGAACGGGCGGTGCAGGTCGGGCTCACCGGCCTCGTTCACGGGCAGGCGGCCGAAGTCCGCCTCGAGCTCCGCGAGCGAGCCGTAGACGTCGACGCGCGGGTGCAGCGGGTCGTCCGACACCCACACCGGGATCGGCGTGCCCCAGTACCGGTTGCGGCTGATCGACCAGTCGCGCGCGTTGCTGAGCCACTTGCCGAACTGGCCGTCCTTGATGTGCTCGGGCGTCCAGGTGATCTCCTGGTTGAGCTCGACCATGCGGTCGCGGAACTCCGTGACGCGCACGAACCACGACGACACGGCCTTGTAGATCAGCGGGTTCCGGCAGCGCCAGCAGTGCGGGTAGGAGTGGTCGTACGTCTCGTGGCGCACGACGACGGACCGCTGCGCGGCGTCGACGCGCGCGAGGGGACCCGAGCCCGCCTTGAGGTCCGCGATGATCGGCTTGTTCGCCTCGAAGACCTGCTGGCCGGCGTAGTCGCCGACCTCGGCCGTGAACCGCCCACGCGCGTCGACCGGCACGACGGGCGCGATGCCCGCCGCGTCGCACGCGACCATGTCGTCCTCGCCGAACGCGGGCGCGAGGTGCACGACGCCGGTGCCGTCGTCGGTCGTGACGAAGTCCGCGGCGAGCACGCGGTGCGCGTGCTCGTGGCCCGCGAAGTAGTCGAACGGCGGCGTGTAGGAGCGGCCGACGAGGTCGGTGCCCGTCACGGTCTCGACGACCGTCGCCTCGCCGAGCTCGCGCTGGTAGGCGGCGAGCCGCGCCGCTGCGAGCATGACGCGCTCCCCCGGGTGCGCCTGGCCGAACGGCGAGTCCGCCGCGGGCTCGACGACCACGTACTCGACGTCCGGGCCGACCGCGACGGCGAGGTTGCTCGGGAGCGTCCACGGGGTCGTCGTCCAGACGAGCAGCAGCTCGCCGCTCTCCAGGCGGAGTCCGACGGTCAGCGCGGGGTCCTGGCGCGACGCGTACACGTCGTCGTCCATGCGCAGCTCGTGGTTCGACAGCGGCGTCTCGTCGACCCAGCAGTACGGCAGGACCCGGTAGCCCTCGTACGCGAGGCCCTTGTCGTGAAGCTGCTTGAACGCCCAGATCACCGACTCCATGAAGGTGACGTCGAGCGTCTTGTAGTCGTGGTCGAAGTCCACCCAGCGCGCCTGACGCGTGACGTAGTCGCGCCACTCGCCCGTGTACTTGAGCACCGACTCGCGACACGCCTGGTTGAACTTCGCGATGCCGAGCTCGTCGATCTGCGCCTTCTCGGTGATGCCGAGCAGCCGCTGCGCCTCGAGCTCCGCGGGCAGGCCGTGCGTGTCCCAGCCGAACCGGCGCTCGACGCGGCGGCCCTTCATCGTCTGGAAGCGCGGGACGACGTCCTTCGCGTAGCCGGTGAGCAGGTGGCCGTAGTGCGGCAGGCCGTTCGCGAACGGCGGGCCGTCGTAGAAGACGAACTCGTTGCTGCCGTCCTCCCCCGCGTCGCGCCGGTCGATCGACGCCTGGAACGTCCCGTCGGCGTCCCAGTGCGCGAGGACGTCGCGCTCGAGCCCGGGCAGGTCCGGCGACGCGGGCACGGGCTGGTCGGGGCGGTGCAGCGGGTAGCGCGGTGCGGTGGTCACCGTCGGGTCTCCTGGTCGATCTCGCTCACGGCCGCGAGGACGACCACCCCCGGGTGCGGGGACGACCGCGGTACCACCTCGCTTGCCGGCTCCCCCTCGCGGGGTCGTCGACCTCTCTGCTGCGGCTGTGACGGGCCTGCCCCGTCCGGTTCTACTGGGGCTCGTCCCCGCCGGGCGGGTCGGAGCCTGTTCTTCCGGAGGCTCGCCGGTGATGGCCGGGTCGACGCCTGTGGGCGTGAGTCTACCGACCCGTCCCGGGAGGTCCGCCACCGCGAATGCGTCCGCGCAGGCCACGGCCCGGCCGTCACGGGAGGGCGTGACGACCGGGCCGCGGTCGGACGTCAGCGCGTCGCGAGCGCGGCGACCTCCGTCGGGGTGAGCGCCGAGCTCCAGACGGACACCTCGTCGACGTCGCCCTGGAAGGGCGTGTCCCACCAGTTGACGCCGAGCGCGAACGTGCCCGTCGTCGTCGTGAGCACGTCGGGGAAGCCCGTGCCGGTGTAGCGCGCCTCGCCGTCGACGTAGACGACCACGTCGCCGCCGTCGACCGTGACCGCGACGTGGCTCCACTCGCCGACCGGGATCTGCGTGCCCGTGCCGGCGTCGTACCACTGCGCGCCCGACCAGACCATGGTCGAGCCGCCGACGCCGTCGTGGCCGCGCGGGACCACGCTGACCCAGCTGTTCGCGTCGCGCGCCGCGAAGAACGCGGTCGTGTACGGCGTGAGCGCCTGCGGGCGCAGCCACATCGACGCGGACCACGTCGAGCCGGAGACGAGACCGTCGGGCAGCCGGACGCCCGAGGTGCCGTCGAGGTGCGCGGCCTGACCGCGCGCGCCGTCGGCGACGTACGTGACCTGGCCGCCGGCCTGGTCGAGCCGCGGGCCGGTCGTCGTGGCGGGGGCGTGGGTCCCCGTGCCGTCGGCGAGGTCGCCCTCGAAGGACCACGAGCCGACGACGCCTCCGGCCACGCGCTGCAGGACGGTGACGTCGAAGGTCGCGGTCCTGACGACCTTGCCGTTGCGGACCGTCGCGGTGAGCATGACGTGCGCGTCGCCTGCGCCCGTCTCGGGGCGGGTCACGTCGCCCGTGGTCGACACGACCGCGGGGTCGGACGACGCCCACGTGATCGTCGTGCCGTGGGTGCCGGTGGTCGGCAGCGCGAGGTCCGCGACGACGCCCGAGGTGTCCCCGAGGTCGAGGTCGGCGACGACCGCGTCCACGGCCTGCTTCGCGGTCAGCGACGGGACCGCGCTGCCCCACAGCGTGACGCCGCCGCGGGACAGCACGGAGAACGTCACGACCCAACGGGCCTGGTCCGGCTGCCACGAGCGCGTGAAGACGCCGTCGTAGCGCGTGCCGCCCGCGTCGATCCGGGCCTGGTTCTTGCCCGTGAGGGACCACTTGCCGGTGAGCGAGCCGGTGACCTTGCCGTTGGCCGTGAGCGTGACGGGGGTCGCGCGGCGCTGGTCGGCCGTGAGGGCCTTGTCGTGCGTCACGAGCGCGTACTCCCCCGCGACGTCCTTGCGCTCGACGCGCCGGTCGTCGCCGCCCGCGTAGCGGTACGGGTCGAGGACGGGCCAGCCCTGGGAGTTCATCCACATCTGGTGCACGCGGACCTCGTGCTGCTCGCCCTTGCCGGGGAAGCGCGCGTGGAAGACGAGGAACGTCTCGCCCGTCTCCGGGTCGCGGTACCAGCTGTTGTGACCCGGCGAGAGGTAGCCGGTTCCGGGGCCCTCGCCGGGGTCGCCGATCTCGCGCGCGAACAGGTGGTTGCCGAGGATCTTGGTGCCGAACGGCTCGATCGACGCGTCGTCGAACAGCGGCTTCGTCGGGTCTGACTTCACCTGCGCCATGTCGTTGCCCGCGGCGTCGAGGTACGGGCCGTCGGGGCTCTTCGAGCGGGCGACCCGCACGTTGTACGCGCCGTTCGCGTCGAGGCCGCCGAACGACAGGAAGAGGTAGTAGTACCGGGTCTTCGTGTCGTACATGACGGTCGGGCCCTCGATGCGGCTGTGGTTCCCACCGACGAGGTGCTTCCCGTAGCCCTGACCCTCGACCGGCTTCCCGGTGGACGGGTCGAGCTCCAGGATGAAGATGCCGCCCGAGTATGACCCGTAGACGAGCCACCAGGTGCCCTTGGCGTCGACGAACGCGTCCGGGTCGACGGTGTTGGGGTGCACGCGGGCGTCGTAGATCGCGCCGTCCACGGCGTCGGACGGCTCGTCCCACATCCCTGACTTCAGGAAGATCCCCTGGTCGACGTACGGGCCGTCGACGTCGTCGCTCACCGCGATCCCCATCGCCGAGCGGGGCGAGTCGCCCTTGCAGGCGTTGTAGTACATCGCGTAGCGACCGTCGGGGAGCTGGATGACGTCGGCCGCCCAGAGGGTGTCGGTCTGCGCCCAGGCGAACGTCTCGGCGAGGTTGGCACGGACGTCGTCGAACAGCGGGTTGTCCGCGTTCGCGCCGTCGGCGACCTTCTCCCAGTGCAGCAGGTCGTCGGTCTTGGCGGCGGCGAGGTGGCTGCCGAACACCCAGATGTCGTCGCCCGACGTGACGACCGACGGGTCGTGCACGGAGACGTCCTGGAAGGTCGGCGGGGGCGGTTCGGCCGGGCGGCGGTGCGCCTGGGCGGCGGGGGCGCTCGTGACTGCGAGCGCGAGGGTCAGGGCGGCGGCCGTGAGGGCGGCGCGCACGGGGCGACGGGCGATCGGTACTCCTGGTGCGACGTCGGACGCAGGACAGGGCGCGGGCGGCGGCGATGCCGCGAAGAAGCGCCGAGTCCGGAATCTACAACGTTGTGCGAGAGATGTACATCGTTGTAGGACGCGGGATTGGTCCGATCCGCGCCGAGCTGCGGTGGTGCGCGGTGCGTCAGCCGTCGGCGCCGACGCGCTCCTCGTCGGGCTTGTCGGCCGCGACCGCACCCGGGTCCCGGGCAGGGCCACCGTCTCCCAGCCCGGCCAGGTACGACGCCACCCACGCGAGCGCCGAGTTCCAGTTGATCGTCATCTCGTTCACGCCGTACGCGTGGACGTCGTCGACGAAGCACTGCTGCGCCGGGCTGCCCGCGAGCGCGGCCGACACCGGGTCGGGGCAGTCGGAGTTGGGGCCGCCCGACACGGTCCCGCGCGGCGGGGGCGGCAGGTCGGGGTCGAGCGCGTGCGCGTACCAGCGGCTGTGCTGGTTGCGGACGTCGCGCGTCCCGAAGCCGGTCACGTACGACAGGCCCAGGGCGTTGCGGCCCAGCAGGTAGTCGACGCCGCCGAGCACGGCGTCGCGGTAGCGGTCGTCGCGCGTGATCTCGTGCGCGGCGGCCAGGATCGCGAGGTTGTTGAGGACGAGCCCGTTGCTGCCCCAGTCGTAGCGGCCGTTCGACGGCACGTAGGGGAGGCCGAACGGCTGGGTGGCCTGTTGCTCGACCAGCGCGTCGGCGGCGTCGACGACGGACGCGCGCACGAGCGACCGCTCGGGCAGCGCGCTCTCGACGGTCGCGAGCTGCAGGCGCGCCCACGCGGAGACGTGGTTCCAGTCGAACCCCTCGGGCCGGAACGCCGGCCGCTCACCGCCCAGGCGGTACGGGTTGGCGCGCAGGTCCGCGGCGTAGCGGTCCTCTCCCGTCGTGAGGTAGAGCTCGGTCGCGGACCAGAGGCGGTCGTCGTCGACGTCGAGGTCGTCGTACGGTCCGCTCCCGGCGTTCTCGAGCGTGTTGGTGTCGGGTGCGAGGACGACGGGGTGCGTCGCGGCGGCGTCGTAGGCCGCGCGTGCCGCGTCGAGCAGGCGCTCCGCGAAGGCCGCGTCGTGCGGCGCGAGGACGCGGGCGCCCTGTGCGGCGACGGCCGCCAGGTTGAGCGTCGCCGCCGTCGAGGGGCGGTGCAGGTAGCGCGGCTGCGGGTCGTCGGCGGGGAGCGTCGGCAGCGGCACCCAGCGCTCGTCGGACACCTTGTGGTGCACGAGGCCCGCGTACGGCTGCCCGTCGGGCACGACCATGCGGAGCATCCACTCGAGCTCCCAGCGGGCCTCGTCGAGCACGTCGGGCACGCCGTGCCCGCGCTCGGGGACACGGAGCGAGCCGTCGCCGAGCGCGTCGTCCGTGCCGGTGCGCACCGCACGCTCGTACAGGCCCAGCAGCTGGGCGACCGCGATGCCGCCGTTGACGACGTACTTGCCCTGGTCGCCCGCGTCGTACCAGCCACCGGTCACGTCGAGCGTGTAGTCGCCGGTCCAGCCGTCGTAGAGGTCGACGCCGTCCGCCGTCGTCGCGTGCCCGGCGGGCAGGCACGGGACCGCGCCGTCGCCGCGGTTGGGGGCGACGTCGACGTGCCCCGCGGCGCGCCCGTACCCGGGGCCGAGCAGGTCCTCCTCGATCGCGACGCCGCTGCGCTGGCCGTAGAAGACGACGATCGACTCGACGCGCAGGTCGTCGTACAGGTCGGCGCCGACCGCGAACGGGTCGCTCGTCGCGCCGTCGGCCTCGAGCACGTAGCCGTTCCCGGGCGCCACGACGACGTCGAAGGCGATCACGTGGACGTCGAGGCCTGCCGACGGGTCGTGACCCCGCGGGACCGACTCCCCCTCGGCCACGACGGCACCGTCGCCGTCGCGCAGCCGCCACGCCACCGGCTCCGTCGCGTCCGTGACGAGCGTCGCCGTCTTCGGCCCGTGCGTGAGGTAGCCGACCTGGTTCACGCGCACGCGGGGTGCGTCCTCGCTGGTCATGTCCGTCCCTTCGTCGCGGCAGGCCGACGGCGGCCACCCTACGGCCCGGGACGGACGGCCCGGCGGCGTTCGGTGACCCGGGAGAGGATCGGTGCATGCCCCTCGTCCTCCTCGACCTCGACGGCACCCTCCTCGACTCGGCGCCCGGCATCACCGCGTCGGTCCGCGCCGCCTACCGCGCGGTGGGCCTGCCCGTCCCGCCCGACGACGTCCTGCGGTCCTTCGTCGGCCCGCCCATCTGGGACTCCCTGCGCGCGCACGGGGTGCCGGCCGACCGCGTCGAGGAGGTCGTGCACGCCTACCGGACGGCGTTCGCGGACATCGGCATGTACGACGCGACGGTGTTCGACGGGATCCCCGACGTGCTCCGCGAGCTGCGCGCCGCGGGGCTGACGCTCGTCGTCGCGACGGCCAAGCCCGAGGTGTTCGCCCGGCCCATCTGCGACCGGCTCGGGCTGGCGGACCTCGTCGACGGCGTGTTCGGCGCACCGCTCGACGAGACCTCGACCAAGGCCGACGTCATCGCGCGCGCGCTCGACTCGCTCGCCGACCGGCCCGAGGCGGCGGTGACCCTCATGGTCGGCGACCGGGAGCACGACGTGCACGGCGCGGCCGAGCACGGCGTCGCGTGCGTCGGCGTGACCTGGGGCTACGCCGCCCCGGGCGAGCTCGAGGCCGCCGGCGCGGTCGCCGTCGTGGACTCCCCCGCGGCGCTGCGCGACGAGGTCCTGCGGCGGCTCGTCCCGACCCACCACGACGAGGTCGCGTCGCGCGCTTGACCTTGACGCCGCGTCAACTCCTACCGTGGATCAGGACCACACAGGGAACGCCACGGGAGGACGCGGTGGAGGCCTCGATCCAGGAGGTCGCCCGGCTGACGGGCACCACGAGCCGCACGCTGCGGCACTACGACCAGATCGGGCTGCTCGAGCCCAGCCGGGTCGGCGAGAACGGGTACCGCTGGTACGACGAGGACGCCCTCGTCCGGCTCCAGCGGATCCTGCTCCTGCGCGACCTCGGGCTCGGGCTCACCGACATCGGCCGGGTGCTGGCCCGCGAGCAGGACGAGACCGCCGCGCTGCGGCGGCACCTCGCCTGGCTGCGCGACGAGCAGCGCCGGCTCGCCCGGCAGGCCGCGTCCGTCGAGCGGACCCTGACCGCACGGCAGGAAGGAGAACCGATCATGGCCGACGAGATGTTCGACGGCTTCGACCACACGCAGTACAAGGACGAGGTCGAGCAGCGCTGGGGCAAGGACGCGTACGCGCAGGGTGACACCTGGTGGCGCGGCCTGTCCGACCAGCAGAAGCGCGAGTTCCAGGAGGAGGCCGCGCAGCTCGGTCGCGACTGGGGCGCGGCGGCGGAGGCGGGCGTCGACCCCGTGTCCGACGAGGCGCAGGAGCTCGCGCGGCGGCACGTCGCGTGGCTCGGCGGCATCCCCGGCACGCCCGGGCACGGCACCGCGCCCGTCCGCGAGTACGTCGTCGGGCTCGCCGACATGTACGTCGCGGACCCGCGGTTCGCGAAGAACTACGGCGGCGAGCAGGGCGCCACGTTCGTCCGCGACGCGCTGCACGAGTACGCGGCCCGTCATCTCTGACGGCTCCACGCCGGGGCGCACCCGCCTGGCACCTGCCCGGCCGGCGGGACGCGCCCCGGTCGGGCAGCCCGGGAGAAGTGCCCGGGCACTCGGGCTCCGCGCCCTGGTGCCCGGGCGCACCGCCCGCCGAGTCTCCTCGTCAGACGCCGGCACGCCTCGCCGGCCGAGACGAAGGAGCACCCGCATGACCAGCACCACCGCCGAGCCGACGGCCACCCCGACGCGCCGCGCAGGGTCGGCCTCCAGCCGCGCCTGGGCGTGGACCGGCGTCGCCGCCGGCGCCCTCGCGATCGGCGCGATCCAGGCGTCGCTCGCCGCGGGCGTCGACTGGGAGAAGACCGCCGGCGACCCCGTCGCGATGATCGAGGACGCCGCGACCAAGCAGTCGACGTTCCTCGTGTTCCACGTGCTGGCGGCGCTGACCGTCGTCCTGCTGCCGATCTTCGGCGCGGGGCTGCGGCGACGCCTCGACCAGCAGGCGCCCGCCGGGTCGCTGCACGGCGGGATCGCCGCCGCAGGGCTGCTGCTCACCGCGGCCGCGATGCTCCTCGGGAGCGGCCTCGACACGCAGTTCACGTTCGCGTTCCAGGACACCTCGATGGTCGTCCCGGAGTCCGCCGCGTTCTACACCGACTGGGTCGCGACCATCCCCTGGCTGTGGCTCGGTGCGGGCCTGTCCGCCCTCGCGCTCGGCGTCGCGTCGCTGCGGCACGCCGCGGCCCCGAAGTGGATCGGGTGGGTCAGCGTCGTCCTCGGCGCGCTCACCGTCCTCACCGGCGTCTCGCCGCTGCAGTACCTCGCCGGGTTCGTCGGGCCGATCTGGCTCGTCGTCGTCGCGCTGGGCTTCGCGCTCGGCGACCGGCGCTGAGCGTCCGGCGCTGCCACCGGACTCCCGCGGAGACGCGCGTGCCACCGCACGACGAGCGGTACGACCTCGTCCGGTTCACCCGGGCGGGGTCGTACCCGTCCCCTCCGGGCAGCCCCTACGGTGACGCCATGACGACGGCCGAGGACGCGCGGCGCGGCGGGCGCCCCGGGACCGCCGTCGTGCTCGCGCTCATGACCTACCTGCTCACGCTCACGGGCGTGCTGCTGCTCGTCGGTGCGCGCGAGCCCGCGACGCCCGAGCTGCTGTTCACGGCCGTCGACGTCATGGTCGGGCTCGTCTACGGGACGGTCGGCGCGGTGATCGTCGCGCGCCGCTCGCACGTCGTGGGGTGGCTCGTCGTCGTCACCGGGGTCGGCGGTGCGCTCGCGACGCTCGGGAGCGGCTGGGGTGCGTACCACGCGGCGCACCCGACGCTGCCGCCGCTGCCCGTCGTCGCGTCGCTCGTCAGCTGGGCGTGGGTGCCCGGCACGCTGGCCCTGTTCCTGGTCGTGCCGTGGCTCGTCCGAGAGACGCGACCGTCGTGGTGGGACCGGGCCGGCCTCGTGCTGGGCGTCGCGACCACCGCCGTCTTCACGCTGCAGCGACTGCTCCTGCCGCAGACCGACAACACCGGTGCGGTCGTGGCGACCGTCGTCGTCGGCCTCGTCACGGCCGTCGCGACGTGGTGGCGGCGGGTGCGCGGGCCGGTCGCCGAGCGCCCGGGGCTCGGCCTGCTCGCCGCCGGGGTCGCGCTCATGGCCCTGTCCTTCGTACCGCTCGCGTTCGCCGACACGCCGTTCGAGATCGTGCTCGCGGTCCCGCTCGTCCACCTCGCGTGCCAGGCGCTGTTCCCCGTCGCGCTGCTCACGACCGTGCTGCGCAACCGGCTGTGGGGCATCGACCTCGCGGTGAGCCGCGCGGCCGTCGCGTCACTGCTGACGCTCGGGCTCGCCGTCGTCTACGCGGTCGTGCTGGTCGGCGTCGGCGCGCTCGTCGACAGCCACGTGGTCGCGCAGGTGCTCGCCGCCGCGGGCGTGGCGGCCGCCGTCCAGCCCGTGCACGGGTGGCTCGGGCGGCGCGTCCGCGTGCTCGTGTACGGCGAGGCGGCCACTCCGGGACGGGCGGCGCTGCGCGTCGGGCGGCAGCTGTCCGCCGCGGCCGACGCCGACGACCTGCTCCGCGGGCTCGCCGGGGCGCTGGGCGAGGCGTTGCGGCTGGAGTCGGTCACCGTGCGCGGCGCGCGTCCGGGCGTCGAGGCGACGTGGGGCGTCGCGACGTCCGCCCCCGTCGAGCGGCCGCTGGAGCACAGCGGGCGACGGGTCGGCTCGCTCGCCCTCACCGCCCGCCCGGGCGAGCGGCTCGACGCCCGCTCGACCGACGCGCTCGACCACCTCGCGCCCGTCGTCGCCGCGGGCGTCGCGCTCGCGCAGGGCACCGCCGACCTCGTGCGCGCTCGCGACGCCGCCACCCGCGCACGGCTCGCCGAGCGCACCCTCATCCGGCGCGAGCTGCACGACGGGATCGGCCCGTGGCTCACCGGGCTGCGGCTCGGGCTGCAGGGCGCACGGAACACGCTCGACCGGGACCCGGCCGCGGCCGCCGCGGTGCTCGACGCGCTCCAGGCCGAGGTGACGCAGCGCGTCGAGGACGTGCGGCTGCTGTCCCGCAGCCTGCTGCCGCCCGTGCTCGACGAGCAGGGGCTCGCCGCGGCGCTCGACGACCTCGCGCGGCGGACGGCCGCGACCGGGTTCACCGTGACGCTCGACGTCGACGCGGTCGCGCTCGACAGGCTCGACCCGCGGGTCGCCGCTGCGGCGTACGGGATCGTCAGCGAGGCCGTCACGAACGCGTCCCGGCACAGCGGTGCCGCGACGTGCACGGTCGCCGCCGCGGTGCACGGGGCGACGGTCGTGGTGACGTGCGACGACGACGGGCACGGCATGCCTGCCGACCGGACGCCCGGCGTCGGGACGCGGTCCATGCGCGAGCGGGCCGCGGAGCTCGGCGGGTCCGTCGCGTGGGTCGACCGCGACGGCGGTGGCGTGCGGGTGCGGGCCGTCCTGCCGCTCGTGCCGGAGGCGTCCGACGCGGCCGACGTCGGCGCCGAGGGGGTGCTCGCGTGACCGTCCGTGCCGTCCTCGTCGACGACCACCCCGTCTTCCGGATCGGGATGGCCGCCCTGCTCGACTCGCTGCCCGGCATCCGGGTCACGGGTCAGGCGGCGTCCGCCGCCGAGGCGCGCACCCTGCTCGGTGGGAGCGTCGAGGCGGACGTCGTCCTCATGGACCTCGACCTCGGCGACGGGTCGGGCGTCGACCTCAC
The DNA here is from genome assembly GCF_003851725.1 of Cellulomonas algicola. Taxonomy (GTDB): domain Bacteria; phylum Actinomycetota; class Actinomycetes; order Actinomycetales; family Cellulomonadaceae; genus Cellulomonas; species Cellulomonas algicola. The sequence goes on from NZ_BHYL01000009.1 coordinate 15,641, forward strand.
GCGTGACCTGCTGCGCGACCGGCCGGGCCTCGCGGTGCTCGTGGTGACGATGCACGAGGACGACGACGCGGTCGTCGCGTCCGTCCGCGCCGGCGCCCGCGGCTACCTCGTGAAGTCGGCGCCGCCCGACGCCGTCGAGCGGGCCGTCCGGGCCGTCGCCGCCGGGGAGATGATCCTGTCCCCCGCCGTCGCCCAGCGGGCCATGTCGTACGTGCTCGGTGGCCGGGCCGCGACGCGCGTGCCGTTCCCGCAGCTCACCGACCGGGAGCGCGAGGTGCTCCACCTGGTCGCCGCCGGGCTCGACAACGCGGTCATCTCGAAGCGGCTGTCGCTCAGCCCCAAGACCGTCCGCAACCACGTCGCGAACGTGCTCACCAAGCTCGCGGTGCCCGACCGGTCCGCGGCGATCGTGCGGGCGCGCGAGGAGGGGCTCGGAGGGGCGTAGGCCGCCGTCAGGCCGGGGCGGCCTGGACCGGCGGCTCCGCCGACCACGGGAAGGTGATCCAGCGGTCGGTGCGCCGCCACACGTAGTCCGGCTCGACGACCGACCGCGGCTTCGCGTACAGGACCGCGGTGCGCGCCTCGGCGCAGTGCCCGGCGACGAGCCGCTGCACGAGCGCGAGCGTCTCGCCCGTGTCGGCGACGTCGTCGACGACGAGGGCCGTCAGACCGTGCAGCGCGGCGGTGTCGAGCAGTGGCGGCAGCAGCTGCGGCTCGTCGAGCCGCTCGTCGACACCGGTGTAGAACTCGACGTTGAGCGTGCCCACGGACTTCGTGCCGAGCGCGTACGCGATCGCGCCGCCCGGCGGGAGCCCGCCCCGCGCGACGGCGACGACGAGGTCCGGGGTGAAGCCCGAGTCGACGACGGTCTGCGCGAGCTCGCGGACGGCCACGCCGAACAGCGCCCAGTCGAGCACCTCCCGGTCCGCGGGGAGGTCCTGGCCGGGTGCTGCCTCGGTGGTCGCCATGCCGTCAGGGTAGGTCGCGCGCGTTGCGGGCACGTTGCCCGCAGGTCCCGGGTGAAGGCGCCCGAGCGGCGCTCGACGGGGGACGCCGCTCAGGCCCGGTCGAGCGAGCGCTGCCAGTCCTCGTGCAGCGCGGCGAACCGCCCGCCGGCGGCCACCAGGTCGCCCGGCGACCCGTCCTCCACGACGCGCCCGCCCTCGACGACCAGCACCCGGTCGGCGCCCATCACGGTGGACAGGCGGTGCGCGATGACGACGGCGGTCCGATCGGCGAGCAGCGTGCCGAGCCCTTCCTGCACGAGCAGCTCACCGGGCACGTCGAGCGAGCTCGTCGCCTCGTCGAGCACGAGCAGCGCGGGGTCCGCGAGGAACGCGCGCGCGAACGACACGAGCTGACGCTGGCCCGCCGACAGCCGCACCCCGCGCTTGTCGACCTCGGTGTCGTACCCGTCGGGCAGCGACGCGACGAGGTCGTGCACGCCGACCGCGCGCGCCGCGGCCTCGACCTCGCCGCGCGTGGCGCCCGGGCGGCCGAGCGCGATGTTGGCGGCCACGGACCCGGAGAACAGGTACGCCTCCTGCGTCACCATGACGACCGCCCGGCGCAGGTCCACCGGGTCGAGGTCGCGCACGTCGACGCCGTCGATCGTGACCGCGCCCGTCCGCACGTCGTAGAACCGCGTGAGCAGCTTCGCGACGGTCGACTTGCCCGCGCCGGTCGCGCCGACGAGCGCCACCGTCTGGCCGGGCGGGACGTGCAGGTCGAGCCGGTGCAGCACCGTCGGGCCGTCCCCGTAGCCGAACGTCACGCCGTCGAAGCGCACGTCGCCGCGCGCGTGCGGCAGACGGACGGGGTGCTCGGGGTCGGGCACCGACGGCTCCTCCGCGAGGAGGTCGGCGACCTTCTCCAACGCGGCGGTGGCGGACTGGAAGGAGTTGTAGAACATCGCCATCTGCTGCAGCGGGCTGAAGAACCGCCGCGCGTACAGCACGGCGGCGGCGAGCACGCCGACCGCGAGGTCGCCCTCCAGCGCCCGCAGGCCGCCGACCAGCAGCACCGTCGCGACCGTGACGTTGCCGATGAGGACCAGGCCCGAGTCGAACCAGCCGTTGAGCCGGATCGACCCCGCGCTCGACTCGCGGTACTGCTCGGACAGCGCGTCGTACGCGGCCTGCACCTGCGGCTCGCGGCGGAACGCCTGCACCGCACGGATGCCGGTCATGGTCTCGACGAACCGCACGATGACGCGTGCGGCCGCGGTGCGGTTGCGCCGGTACTGCGCCCGCGAGCGGCGCTGGAACCAGCGGCTGAGCAGCACACCGGGCACGACCGCGACGAGCAGGACGAGCCCGGAGCGCGGGTCGAGGATCGCGAGCGAGACCGCGGTGAGGACCATCGACAGGACGCCCGCGGCGAGCGTCGTGACGCCCCCGTCGAGCAGCTCGCGCACCGCGTCGAGGTCGGACGTCTGGCGGCTGATGATGCGGCCCGACGTGTACCGCTCGTGGAACTCCAGGCTGAGGCGCTGCGTGTGCCGGAAGACGCGGCGGCGCAGGTCCAGCAGGATCGCCTGGGACACGCGGGCCGACGCGCGCACGGTGGCCGCGACCAGCACGCCGCCGAGGACCGCGATGACCAGGTACGTCGCCGCGACCGCGAGCACCGGCGTGCTGTTCCCGTCGACCAGCGCGGGCAGCGCGTGGTCGATCCCGTACGCGACGAGCGCGGGCCCGGACACCGCCGCGACCTGCGACCCGACGACGAGCGCCACCGTGAGCCACACCGGCCGACGCACCGGGTGCAGCAGCGACCGGAGCAGGACGAGGGACCGGCGACGCGCCTCGCGCGACCGCTCGCGTGCGTCGTCGGCGGTCGGGTGGTCGAGCGTGGTCGCGCTCATCGGGCCGCCTCCACCTCGTCGTCGACCGGTTCGTGCTCGGTCGCCGCGAGCGCGGTCAGCACGAACCGGTAGTGCGGGTGATGGGCCAGCAGGTCGCGGTGCGTGCCGACGCCGGTGATCCGGCCGTCCTCCAGCACCGCGACGCGGTCGGCGAGCGCGACGGTCGACGGTCGGTGCGCGACGACGACCGTCGTCGTTCCGGTGAGCTCCGCGCGCAGGCGCTGCGTCACCTCCGCCTCGGTCGTGACGTCGAGGGCCGAGAGCGGGTCGTCGAGCAGCAGGACGCGGGGCCGGACGGCGATCGCGCGAGCGAGCGAGACGCGTTGCCGCTGCCCGCCCGACAGGCTCAGGCCCTCCTCGCCGATGACGGTCTCGACGCCGTCGGGCAGGTCGTGCACGAACTCGGCGCGGGCGACGTCGAGCGCGCGCGTGAGCCGGTCGTCGGTCGCGCCGGCGGCGTCGACGCCGAGCAGGACGTTCTCGCGGACGCTCGTCGAGAAGAGGATCGGGTCCTCGAACGCGACGCCGACGGCCGCGCGGAGCTCGGCGCGCGTGAGGTCGCGGACGTCGACGCCGTCGACCGTGACGCGGCCCGCGGTGACGTCGAACAGGCGCGGCACGAGCTGCAGCAGCGTCGTCTTGCCGCTGCCCGTGAGCCCGACGAGCGCGACGGTCTCCCCCGGCTCGACGACGAGGTCGACACCCGCGAGCACGTCGGGCTCGTCGCCGTGGCCGAACCGCACGCCGTCCAGCACCAGCCGCGCGCCGTGCGGGCCGGGCGGCGGCAGGTGGGACGGCCGCGCCGGGTCGGTGACCGTCGAGGGGGTGTCGATCACCTGGAGGTAGCGGTCGGTCGCCGCGCGCGCGTCGAGCGTCATCGCGAGCAGGGCACCCAGCCGCTCGACGGGCTGGTTGACCACGGCCGCCGTCGCGAAGAACGCGACGAGTGCGCCGACGGTGATCTCGCCGCGCGCGGTCAGCGTGACGCCCACCGCGAGCGACACCGCGAGCACCGCCTCCGGGATCGCGCCGAGCGCGAACGACACGCGCGACAGCGTGCGCGCCTTGTGGATCTCGGTCTCGCGCAGCTCGTCGGCCTGGCGCACGAAGTCGTCGAGCGCGTCGTCCCCGCGGCCGAACGCCTTGAGCACACGGATGCCGTGCACGGACTCCTCGACGGTCGTCGCGAGGTCACCCGCCTGGTCGCGGGCGCGTCGCGCCACGTCGCGGTAGCCGGTCCGGAACCGGAAGCTCAGCCACACCATCGGGATCGCGCCGGCGACGTACACGAGACCGAGCTGCCAGCTCGTCGCGATCATGAGCACCACGCCGACCACGAGCGTCGTCGCGCTCACGATCAGCATGACCAGCCCGAACACCATCCACCGGCGGATCGTGCCGAGGTCCGACATCGCCCGGGACAGCAGCTGCCCGCCGGACCACCGGTCGTGGAACGCCACCGGCAGGTCGAGCAGGTGCCGGAACAGCGACGTCCGCATCTCGCGCTCGACCGTCGTGCCCGGCGTGAGGATGAGCGCGCGCCGGCTCCACACCAGCACCGCCTCGAGCACCCCCAGCCCGAGCACCAGCAGCGCGCCGAGCACCACGCCGCGCCGCGACGAGTCCGTCAGCAGCGGCCCGTTGACGATCGCGCGCAGCACCTGCGGGACCGCGAGCGCGAGCATGCTCGCGCCGAGGGCGGTGCAGCCGCCGAGCAGCACCCGCGGCACGGCAGGGCGCGCCCAGGTGAGGAGTCGGAGCATCGCGCGGGGGGTGGCCCGACCGGCGGCGGTCGGAGGGGACGGTGGCACCCGTCCACCCTACGAACGGCTCCTCGAAGCCGCCCGGGGCACCCCACCCGTCCTGCATCCCGAGACGGTCGTGCCGCAGGCGACGGGGACGGCCGTCCCGGTCGCTAGCCGACCAGGCGCAGCGGGCAGGTGGCGAGCAGCTCCGCACGCTCACGCTCTGACAGACCGCTGAACTGGAGCGCGTCCCACCCGACGGCGCCCGCGCGCGAGAGGTACTCGGAAAGCGGCGGCGGCGCCTCGAGGTCGTACCCCTCGTGCTGCCAACAGCGCCACGAGTCCACGTCCTTCGCGTGGGCCGTGCGGGCCTCCTCGGCGGTGAGCTCGCGCGCCGGGGCGTCGTACGGGTACCCGTTCTCCTCGTGGCACCGTCGCAGGTCGTCGAGGCGCGCCCCGGGATCGGAGTCGTCGGGACTGTTGCGGAGCGCGCTCAGCGTTCCGTCGACGTCGACGGTCACGCTCCACCCGAGCGCCTCCAGGCAGCCGCCGACCGTGCGGGTGTACTCGGCCCGTTCGCGCCGCTGCTCGGCGAACCATGCGGGTGGCGCCCACGTCGCGTCCGGGGTCGCCGCCACGGTCGGGCCGGACCACGACCCGCCGAGCGCGGCGGCCGTGCCCGCGCCTGCGGCGACCGCGGCCGTCGCGAGGGCGGCGACGACGCGCATGCGG
>NZ_BHYL01000010.1 GCF_003851725.1 Cellulomonas algicola
GCGCCGACGCCCGCCGCCGCCCGTCCGCCCGCGCGCGCGGCCCGGCGCCGTCGGATCCGCCCCGCCAGCGCGTCCACCGCGAGCTCCGCGTCGGGGCGGCCGGGGTCGACCGCGTCGTGCAACGTCCGGGACAGCAGCCTGCTCATCGCTCCTCCTTCGTCGTGACCAGCTCGATCTCCTCGTGCGCGTCCGGCAGCGGGCCCAGCACGGCCTCCAGCTGCGCGGCCGCGTCGAAGAGGTACCGCTTGACGGTGCCGTCGGACAGGTCCAGCCGGCGCGCGATCTCCGGCACCGTCAGGTCGTCGTAGAACCGCAGCACCACGCACGCCCGCAGCCGCGGCCGCAGCGTCGCGAGCGCCGCGTGCACGTCCAGCCGGTCGGGCGCCGACTGCTCCGGCCCCGACGTCTCCTCCGGGCGGGCGACGAGGTGCCGCAGCCCGTCCCAGCGCACCCGGCGCCGGTACCCGTCGAGGAAGATCGTCAGCACCGTGCGCCGCACGTACGCCTCCGCCGCCCCGACATCCCGCAGCGCCGACCCACGGCTGAAGCACCGCACGAGCGCGTCCTGCACGAGGTCCTCCGCGGACCGCACGTCCCCCGTGAGCAGCGCCGCGTACCGCACGAGCGCGCCGCCGCGCGTGCGGACGAGGTCCCCGAGCACCTCCTGCCAGACCGCCACGTGCGCATCCTCCCGTCGTCGTCCACCGTCACGGAGAAGGACGAACGGGCGACGTGCACCGTTGGTCGCGCGACCCACGGTGGACGTCCACCTGCGCGTCACGTCCTCGTGCGACCCAGGTCACATCGCGTGGCTAGACTCTGCGGGTCCGGCGGCAACGGGGCCGCGGGACAGGCACGGTCAGGGGGAGCGTGCCGGGCACCATCCTGGGAGGATGCATGGTCGAGCTCGGTTCCACGAGCATCACGATCGTCGTGGTCATCGCAGCGGTCGCGGTCGCGTCCCTGGTCGTCGCTGCCGTGCTGCGCCGTCAGGTGCTCGCGGCCGGTGAGGGTACGGCCTCCATGCGCGAGATCGCGCGCGCGGTCCAGGAAGGGGCGTCGGCGTACCTGAGCCGGCAGTTCCGCACCCTGGCCATCTTCGCGGTCGTCGTCTGCGCCCTGCTGTTCCTGCTGCCGGGAGACGCCGGCATCAAGGTGGGGCGGTCCATCTTCTTCCTCGTCGGCGCGCTGTTCTCCGCGTCGATCGGGTTCCTGGGCATGTGGCTCGCGACGCGCGCGAACCTGCGCGTCGCGGCGGCCGCGTCCCAGCCCGGCGGTCGCGCCGAGGGGGCGCGCATCGCGTTCCGCACCGGCGGCGTCGTCGGGATGAGCGTCGTCGGCCTCGGTCTGCTGGGTGCCGCGGCGGTCGTGCTGCTGTACCGCGGCGAGGCGCCCGGCGTCCTCGAGGGCTTCGGCTTCGGCGCCGCGCTGCTCGCGATGTTCATGCGCGTCGGCGGCGGCATCTTCACCAAGGCGGCCGACGTCGGCGCCGACCTCGTCGGCAAGGTCGAGCAGGGCATCCCCGAGGACGACCCGCGCAACGCCGCGACCATCGCGGACAACGTGGGCGACAACGTCGGCGACTGCGCGGGCATGGCGGCCGACCTGTTCGAGTCGTACGCCGTGATGCTCGTCGCCGCGCTCATCCTCGGCAAGGCGGCGTTCGGCGAGCACGGGCTCGTCTTCCCCCTCGTCGTGACGACCGTCGGCGCGCTCGTCGCGGCGCTGGGCGTCGCGATCACGCGGGTCCGCGGCAACGAGAGCGGCCTCACCGCGATCAACCGCGGCTTCTACATCTCGGCGCTCGTGGGCGTCGCGCTCGCGGCCGTCGCGGCGTTCGTCTACCTGCCGTCGTCCTTCGCGGACTTCACGGGCGGCACGGCCGGGCTGGAGAACCACGCGGGAGACCCGCGGCTCATCGCGTCGGCCGCCGTCGCGATCGGCGTCGTGCTCGCCGGGATCATCCTGTGGGTCACCGGTTACTTCACCGGCACGACGAGCAAGCCCACGCTGCACGTCGCCAAGACGACCCTGACCGGCGCCGCGACCGTCGTCCTGTCGGGCATCGGCGTCGGGTTCGAGTCCGCGGTCTACACGGCGGGCATCATCGCCGCCGCGATCTGCGGCGTGTTCCTCATCGCGGGCGGCAACGTCGCGCTCGCCCTGTTCCTCATCGCGCTCGCGGGCTGCGGTCTGCTCACCACCGTCGGCGTCATCGTCGCGATGGACACGTTCGGGCCGGTCAGCGACAACGCGCAGGGCATCGCCGAGATGTCCGGCGACGTCAGCCCCGAGGGTGCGCAGATCCTCACCGACCTGGACGCCGTCGGGAACACCACGAAGGCCGTCACCAAGGGCATCGCGATCGCGACCGCCGTGCTCGCCGCGACCGCGCTGTTCGGGTCCTACGCGGACGCGGTGCGGGTCGCGCTGGGCGACATCACCGGGTCGGTCGGCGACGACATCGCCACGGCGATGCTGTCGTACGACATCATCAGCCCGGTCACGCTCGTCGGCGTGATCCTCGGCGGTGCGACCGTCTTCCTGTTCTCCGGCCTGGCGATCGACGCCGTGACCCGCGCCGCGGGCGCGATCGTCTTCGAGGTGCGCCGCCAGTTCCGCGACTTCCCCGGCATCATGACCGGCGAGACGCGGCCCGAGTACGGCAAGGTCGTCGACATCTGCACGCGCGACTCGCTGCGCGAGCTCGCCACCCCGGGCCTCCTCGCGGCGTTCGCACCCATCGCCGTCGGCTTCGGCCTCGGCGTCGGGCCGCTCGCCGGGTTCCTCGCCGGGGCCATCGGCGCCGGTGTCCTCATGGCGGTGTTCCTCGCGAACGCGGGCGGCACGTGGGACAACGCGAAGAAGATCGTCGAGGACGGGCACTACGGCGGCAAGGGTTCCGACGCGCACGCCGCCGCCGTCATCGGTGACACCGTCGGCGACCCGTTCAAGGACACCGCGGGCCCGGCGATCAACCCGCTCATCAAGGTCATGAACCTCGTGTCGGTGCTCATCGCGCCGGCCGTCGTCGTGATCTCCGTCGGCGACGACGCGAACCACGTCGCGCGCCTGTCCATCGCGGTCGTCGCGGCGCTCATCGCGTTCGGCGCCGTCATCGCCTCCCGGCTGCGCGCGGCGCGCGTGGACCGCGAGGAGACCGTCGCGGCCGAGGCGGAGCGCGCGCTCGCGCGCTGAGGCCGGCTCCGCAGCACCCCGGACGCCGTCCGCCCCGACCCGGGGTGGGCGGCGTCCGGCGTCGCGCGGGCGTCGTCGCCGTGGGTGAGACTCGACCATCCGGCGGTGACGCACGGCCGATCGACGCAGGAGGTGGCGGTGGCGCGGGTGATGGTGCTCGTCGGGCGGGACCGGTACGGGGACCCGTGGCACGACCACGCGGCGACGTCCGACGCGGTGGCCGTGCTGCTGCGCGACGACGGGCACGACGTGACCGTCCGAAGCGTGTTCCCGGACGCGCTCGACGACGTCGGCCGGCCCGACCTGCTGGTCGTGAACTGCGGGCAGGGGCCGCTCGACACTGCGGACGCCGACGCGTGGCGCGGGTTCCACGACCGGCGCGCCGCGCTCGTCGACGACGGCGTCGCCGTCCTCGGGCTCCACCAGGCGGCCAACACGTTCGGCGACGACCCGCGCTGGGCGGCGACGCTCGGCGGACGGTGGGACGACGACGTGTCGTGGCACCCGCCGCTCGGCGCGGCACGGTTCCGGGTCGTCGACGCGACGCACCCGGTGACCGACGGGCTCGACGACGTCGACGCGGTCGACGAGCGGTACGCGGACCTCCGCGTCGCGGACGACGCGCACGTGCTGCTGGTGGCCGACGTCTCGGACGACGACGGCGCGACGCGCGCGCACCCCGTCGTGTGGGCCGCCGCCGGTCCGGGCCGTGTCCTCTACGACGCGCTCGGGCACGACGTCCGGTCGTACGCGTCCCCGTCGCGGCGCGCGCTGCTGCGCCGTGAGGTCGCGTGGCTGCTCGACGCGTGATGCGCTGGTCCCCGTGACGCTGCGACTCATGTCCTACAACGTCAAGGGCCTGCAGCAGGACGGGCGGGCCGTGGCGGAGGTCGTGCGCGCCGAGCGCCCCGACGTCCTCGCCGTGCAGGAGCCGCCACGCGGCCCCCTCGGGTGGTGGCAGCTGCACCGGTTCGCGCGACGTGCCGGGCTGCGCGTCGTCGTCGGCGGGCGCGGCGCGCGGACGACCGCGCTGCTCGCCGCCCCCGGGCTCCCCGTGACCCACGCGCACGCCCTCCCGCTGCCGTGGCAGGCGGGCACCGTGCGGCGCGGGGTCGCGCTCGCGCGCGTCGGGGGCGTCGTCGTGGTGGCCGTGCACCTCTCGCTGGACCGTGCCGAACGGCTGCGGCACCTCGACGTGCTCGACGCGCACCTGGTGGGTGCCCAGCGTCCGCTGGTGCTGGTCGGCGACCTGAACGAGCAGCCGGGCGGCCCGACCTGGCAGCGGCTGCTCGGGTCGGGGACCGCGGGGGGACTCGGGGGTGCCGGCGGGACCGCGGGGGCGCAGGCCGGGCTCGCCGGGCTGCTCGACGCGGCGCCCGACGGCCCGCCGACGTACCCGGCCGTCGACGCGCGCCACCGGATCGACGTCGTCCTGCACGACGCGAGCCTGCGCGTGGTGGCCGCGCACGTGCGCGACGACGCGCTCGTGCACCGCGCGAGCGACCACCGGCCGCTCGTCGTGGACCTGGACCTGAACCTCGGGCCCCGACCCGCGGACCCCTGACGCGCCGGCGCGTGCGAGCCGCGCGGGTCGACGTCGCGTGCGGGACGTGTCGCGTCCGCGCCGTCGACGCGTCAGCGCGGGTCGACGTACAGCTCGACGTCCGCCGGGCGCAGCACGTCGGTGGTCGTCGCCCAGCCCGACGCGTGCACCGTCGCGACCGTGCCGAGGTACTCGGGGGTCGGTGCGGGGCGGGCGTGGCACACGACGTGCAGGTCAGGGTCGAACGGGTCGCCCGCCTGCACGGGGAGCTCGCGGATCCCGACCGCCGAGAGCACGCGCCGCAGCTGGAGCGCCGCCTCGTCGGTCGTGACGAGGTCGGCGAGCGCGAGGAGCTCCTCGACCGCCGCGTCGTCGAGGTGCGGCCACTCGCCGGCCGCGAAGGCGCGCTCGGCGGCGTGCGCGCGCTCGGCTGCGAGCGCCCGCTCGACGGCGAGGGCCTGACCGACCTGCAGCGCCGGTTCGACGGCGCGGGCCTGCTCCTGCGCCCACGCGCGCTCGTCCTCGAGCTTCTTCTCGGTGTCCTTCAGCGCGGACCACGCCTGCTTGAAGCGGGCCGTCGTGTACCGGTCGTGGCGGCGTGCGCGGCGACGGCCGACGAGCGCGACGAGCGTGACCAGCGCGAAGAAGCCCGCGACGGCCCACGGCAGCCACGGGGGAGCGGCGTCGGCCCACGCGGTCACCTCGGACCACGACGGCACGGCGAGGACGGACGTGTCTGCTGTGCGCGGCCGTGCGCCCAGCGTGAGTTCGAGTGCCATGCTGCCGACGTACCTTCTGCGTGCGACTGTCCCGGGCGGGGGACCCGGGACGGGGCGGCCCCAGGGCGTCATCGTGGCGCAGAATCCGGCACACCGGGACGGATCGGTCGCGGCGCGCCTCGGACGGCGCAGGAGGACCGCTCGTTCGGGTGACACGTGCCGCCCGCGCCGCTCCTCCCGCCCCGCCGACGGTGCGCGGCCGGGCGGGCTTGCGAGGGGAGAATCGGGGCATGAGCGTCGACGTCCCGCAGCCGGACCCCGCCCTTCTCGACCACCTGCGCGACGACCTGCGGCGTGCGTCGTTCACGGTCGCTGCCGTCGAGGACCTGCTCGGGCCGGTCGCTGCGGGCGCCCTGCACCGCGAGGAGCCCGTGCCCGCGTTGCGCGCCACGGCCGCGTCCGACGAGCCCGTCGCGACGCTCGTCCGCGCGTTCCTGCTCGGCTGCCGGGTGCGCCGCGACGCGCTCGACCGGGCGCTGCCGACGCTGGGCTCGCGCGGGGCGCACGCGCTCGGTCTGGTCGACGCGAGCGGCGCGGCCCCCGACGACGACGTGCGCGCGCTCGTCGACCTGCGCCCGTACGCCGCGTCCGACGGGTCGGGCGACGTCGACTGGTGGGTCGCGTCCGACCTCGGCGAGCTCGCGACGGGGACCGCGCTGCGGACGGACCACGTGCTCGGCGTCGGCGGCGCGTCGACGACGCTCGCGCAGGTGACGGTGCGGTCGCCGCGCCGGCGGGTCCTCGACCTCGGCACCGGGTGCGGGGTGCAGGCGCTGCACGCGACGCGGCACGCCGACGCGGTCGTCGCGACGGACATCTCCCGGCGCGCGCTCGCGTTCGCGCGGTTCAACGCGGCCCTGGCGGGTGTGGCGCAGCAGGTCGAGCTGCGGGAGGGGTCGATGCTCGAGCCCGTCGCCGGGGAGCGGTTCGACCTCGTCGTCAGCAACCCGCCGTTCGTCATCACGCCGCGCTCCGCCGACGTCCCCGCGTACGAGTACCGCGACGGCGGCCGGGCCGGCGACGCGATCGTGCGCGAGCTGGTCGAGGGCGTCGGCGACGTGCTGGAACCCGGCGGGGTCGCGCAGCTGCTGGGCAACTGGGAGGTGCGACGCGGCGAGTCGTGGGACGAGCGGATCGGCGCGTGGGTCGACGCGTCCGGGCTGGACGCGTGGGTCGTGCAGCGCGAGCTCCAGGACCCCGCGCAGTACGCCGAGACGTGGATCCGCGACGGTGGCACGACGCCCGACCGGGACCGCGACGCGTGGGCGGCCTGCTACGGCGCGTGGCTCGACGACTTCGCGAGCCGCGACGTCGAGGCCGTCGGGTTCGGGATCGTGACGCTGCGCCGCCCGCTCGACGGTGCCGGCCGGACGCTGCGTCGTCTGGAGGAGGTCACGGGGACCGTCGCGCAGCCGCTCGGGCCGGTCATCGGTGCGGCGCTCGACGCCCACGACTGGCTCTCGGCCCGGAGCGACGCCGACCTGGCCGACGCACGTCTGGTCGTCGCCCCCGACGTCACCGAGGAGCGCTACCTGACGCCGGGCGCCGTGGACCCGCAGGTCGTGCTGCTGCGGCAGGGCGGCGGGTTCGGCCGGACGGTCCAGGCGGGCACGGCGCTCGCGGGCTTCGTCGGGGTGTGCGACGGCGAGCTCACGGTCGGCCAGATCGTCGGCGCGCTGGGCGCGCTGCTGGAGGTGGGTGCCGAGGCGGTCGCCGCGGACGTCCTCCCGTCGGTCCGCGGCCTGGTGACGGACGGCCTGCTCCTCCCGTCGTGAGGCGGACGCGCCGAGGGCCGGCCACCCGTGCTGGGTGACCGGCCCTCGGTCGTGCGTCACGCCCGCGTCAGCGGAGCTCGACGTCGTCGATCACGTGCGTGCCTGCGTTGAAGTAGAGGTTCACGCGTTTGACGTCGGACAGCAGCGCACCGCACTCGGCGGTCAGGGTCGTCAGGTCGACGACGAGCGGGTCGTCGCCGGTCCGGGGCCCGGAGACCCAGCCGACCTGCGCCGTCTCGCACCACTGCCACGACGAGCCGAGCTGGATCGCGGCCTTGGTGTCGAACCCGGTCGTCGAGACGACGTCGAGCGCGAGCGACGTGCGGCCGGTCCAGTCGGCGGCGGACGGGGTGAACGAGAACCACCCTCCGTCGGGTGCGGCGGCCTCGATGGCGAGGGCCCCGCCGGACGCCGTCGCCGAGCCCGGGCCGTTGTCGAGCGGCCCCCAGCCCTGCGCGCCGTCGGTGAAGTCCGAGAGCACGACGGGCTGCAGCGGCGACGGGAGCGCGTCGAACCGGTAGAGGTACCGGGCGACCTCCTGCCGCTGCACGGGCTTGAGCACCCCGAACGTGTACGGGGAGGCGGGGTCGATCACGCCGACCTCGGTCGCCCACGTGATGGCGGTCCGGTACGGGTGCCACGTCGGGACGTCGCGGAACGCCTCGGTGCCCTCGGGCTCGGGGGAGCCGGCGAGCCGCCACAGGAGCTCGGCGGTCGACGACCGGTCGAGCGGCGCGTTCGGCAGGAACAGGAGCCCGTCGTCGACGAGGCCCTCGGCGACCAGCCACTCGACCGCCGTGTAGGCGGCGTTGCTCTTCTTGACGTCGAGGAACGACGGCTTCGCGGGCGGCGTGAACGACGCCTTCTCGTAGGCGAAGAGCAGCCGGGCCGCGTCGCCGCGCTTCACGACCTTCGTCGGCTTGAACGTGCCGTCCGGGTACCCGTCGTCGAGGCCCTGGGCGTGGAGCCAGAGGATCTCGGTCTCGTACGGGTGGCCCTTCGGGACGTCGGAGAACAGCGGCGGCGGCTCGACGCCCGGCAGGGCGGCGATGTCGTCGACGACGATCGACCCGGACGCGGCGCCACCGTCGACGCTGTTCACGTAGATGTTGAACGACGTCAGGGCCTTGAGGTCGGCGTCGGAGATCCGCCGATCGGCGTGCGCGGTGTCCCACGGCGCCGGCCGCCAGTCGACGAACGGGATCGTGACGAGCTGCGGCTCGTCGCCTGCGAGCGACGGGTAGGCCTCGTAGGCGACGCCGCCGGCGTTGAGCTGCAGGACCATCTTGTTGTTCGACCCGTCGGGGTCGACCCAGATCGCGAGCTCGTTGAAGTCGGACCAGTCACCGCCGATCTGCTTGCCCAGGCCGGTGTACGTCTGCGTCGCGAAGTCGTAGTCGAGCCGCAGGGCCTTGGCGCCGCTCCCGACCGAACCGGTCTCGAGCGAGATGGTGTTGGCGCCGTAGGTGACGTACTCGGCGCGCAGCGCGGTGTCGTCGCCGTAGCCCTCGAAGTCGTCGACGACGCCGGGCGCGAACGTCGGCTTCGGGCCGAGGACGACCTGGTTCGTCGCGTCGAGCGTGCCGCCGCCGGCGAGCGTCGCCGTGGCCGACACCGTGTACGTGCTGTTGTCGAGCTGCGCGGCGGTCGGCGACCACGGCGCGCTCCACCAGAGCGACCCGTCGTACGTCAGGTCGAGCGTGTCGACGACCGTGCCGCCCTTGGCGATCTGGACGCTCGCCGCCGTGGCCGAGGCGTTCGTGACGCGCACGCGCACGGTCGACGGTGACGTGGCGACGCGCGCGGCGTCGGCGGGCGACGCGATGTGCACGACCGGCTCGGCCGGCGCGGCGTCGACCGCACGGTCGAACGCCCCGCTCACCTCGGACGCGAACAGCGTGAACGGGTCGGCCGCGTACGCCTGGAAGTCCTCGAGCAGCGCGTCGCCGGGCACGGGCACGAAGTGCTGGCCCGCGTCGAAGTTGGCCCACGTCTCCATGTACGCGTTGCGGCTCGCGACGGGGTCGGCCTTGATCGCCGCGAGCACCTTCGTGAACCACTGCGCGGGCGACGAGCCGCTCGTGCCGACGCCGCCGGTCACGCCGAACTCGGTGAACGCGGAGATCTTGCCCTTCTCGTCGGCGATCTCGGCGATCATCCGGAGGTCCGCGACGAGGCCCGTGAGGAACGCGTCGGACGCGGTGTTGTCGTACGTGTCGAGCCCGAGGACGTCGACGAACTGGTCGCCGGGGTAGGTCCGCAGGTACACGTCGCGGTTGCCGCCGAACCCGCCGCCGGGCCCCCACGCGTAGAGGAAGTTGCTCACGCCCTTGACGTCGCGCAGGTACTCGACGGTGAACCGGTAGAGCTCCTGGTACTCGCCGGGCGACCCGAACGCGGCGCCCCACCAGAACCACGAGCCCGCGTTCTCGTGCCATGGCCGGAAGATGATCGGGATGAGGTTCCCGTCCGCGTCGCGCGACTGGTCCGCGAGCTCGGCGATGTCGTCGAGGTAGGCGACGAGGTCGGCGTGGTGCGAGCCACCGGGCAGGACGGCCCGCAGCGTGTCGCCCGAGGTGTCGTAGAACGACCCACCGGTCACGAAGTTCTCGACGTGCGCGCTCACGGTGTTGATGCCGCCGAGCGCGTCGGCCTTGGCGATGTAGTCGGCCATGACCGCGATGTTCTGGTCGCGCGTGTTCTCCGCGACGCCGGGCCGCTCCTTGCCCTCGATGATGAGGGTGTCCCAGCCGAAGACGGCGGGGAAGTCGCCGGTGACGTTCTTGACGTCCGAGGTCGTGCCGTCGGTCGGGCCGGTCGTGAGGCCGAAGGACGTCGTGTGCTGGTGGCCGAACAGGATGCCGTCGCCGCGGACGTCGTCGAGGTAGGAGAAGAGGGACCGGGTCTCGGCGGTCGCGCCCGTGTCGACGATGTTCACGGTGTCGTCGGCGTGGGCCGCCGGTACGGGCGGGGCTGACTGGGCGGGGAGCGCGGACAGCCCGGTCACGGCGAGCGCCGCGGCCGTGGCGGCCAGGGTGCGGGCCGCCGACCGTCCGCGCGCGCGGCGCGGCAGGCTGCGGTTCGTCATTGAACCTCCAGGTGACGGTCGGGCCGAGCACCGGTGCTCGACCCTCCAGGGACCACGGCCGTCGCGAACCGGACGGGCGCGGACAGACTTCGTCAAGTTACCAAACTTAGTCGGAGCGGCCTAGGCCGGCGGCGCGGCAGCCGGGCCGCCTAAGCGATTCGCGCCCGCCCATGCCGCTGGCCGCGCCGGCTGCGGCCCTCGCCCGCCGGCGCCGGCGCCGGACGGGATGCCGACGCCGTCGGGTGCACAGGTCGTGCACAGCCTCGCGACAGGTCCGCGCCAGGACGCGTCCCTAGCGTCGCCAGCGCCCACCCCGACACACGAAGGACACCCGCATGCTGCGCGCCTGGAGGAGGACCCGTCGCTGGGTCCGGGCCCTCGTCGTCGCGCTCGCCGTCGGAGCGGTCGCCACCGGCACCTGGTGGTTCACGCTCCGCGACCCGAGCAGCGCCGCCGCCGAGGAACCCGTGACCCGCACCGTCACCGCGAGCCTCACGACGATGGAGAAGACCGTCGACGGCACCGGCACGCTGACGCCGGCCGTGCAGGAGGACGTGTCCTTCGCGGTCAGCGGGACCGTCACGTCGGTCGCCGTCACGCAGGGGCAGACCGTCACCGCCGGGCAGACCCTCGCGACCGTCGACACGCTGCGCCTCGACGCCGACCTGCTCGCCGCGAAGGCCGCGCTCGCCACCGCGCAGGCCCGCCTCGACGACGCGCAGGACGCCGACGACGGCACGTCGACGGCCGACGCCCAGATCGCGTCCGCGCAGGCGCAGGTCGAGGTCGCGCAGGCGCAGGTCGACGACGCGCAGGCGGCGCTCGCGGACGCGACGCTCGTCGCACCGGTCGCCGGGCTGCTGACCGTGGTGGACCTCGAGGTCGGGGAGGCGGTCACCGGCAGCGGCGACTCCGGCGCGACGAGCCCGCAGGGCGGCGACACCACGGCCACCGCGCAGTTCACGATCGTCGGGACGGACGCCTGGCAGGTCGAGGTCGGGGTCTCCGACGCGGACGTCGCGCTCGTCGAGGTCGGCGACCAGGCCGAGCTCACGGTGGACGGCGCCGACGGCACCGTCTTCGGCACGGTCGCGTCCGTCGGGCTGCTGTCCACCAGCGAGGACGGCGTCCCGTCCTACCCGGTGACGATCGCCGTCACCGGCGACCAGGAGGGGCTTCACGACGGGGTCTCCGCGGACGTGAGCGTCGTCTACGAGCGTCGGACCGACGTGCTGACCGTGCCGAGCATGGCGGTGTCGACCGTCGACGGGCAGACCGTCGTGACGAAGGTCGAGGCCGACGGGACGCAGGTCGAGACTCCGGTGACGACCGGGGAGACGTCCGACACCCTCACCGAGATCACCGACGGCCTGACCGAGGGCGACTCCGTGGTGCTCGCGGTGTTCACGCCGCGCGCGACGCAGGACGGCGGCGGTCAGCAGTCGTTCCCCGTGCCCGGCGACGGCGACATGGTCTTCCAGGGCGGCCCGGGCGGCGTGGCTCCCGGCGGCGGCACGTTCCAGGGCGGCCCGATGCAGGGCGGCGGCAATGGCTGAGCCCACGACGCTGACCGCATCCCGGCCCGCGGACGCGGACACGCCGGCCCCGGTCATCGAGCTCACGGGCGTCCGCAAGACCTACCGCACCGGCACGGTCGAGTTCGAGGCGCTGCGCGGCGTCGACCTGCGCATCGACGCGGGCGAGTACGTCGCGATCATGGGGCCGTCCGGGTCCGGCAAGTCGACGCTCATGCACATCCTCGGCTGCCTCGACATCGCCACCGCGGGCACCTACCGGCTCGCGGGGGAGGACGTCGGCGACCTCGACGAGGTCGACCTCGCGGACATCCGCAACCGGCGCATCGGGTTCGTCTTCCAGCAGTTCCACCTGCTGCCGTCGCTGTCCGCGTGGCGCAACGTCGAGCTGCCGCTCGTCTACGGGCAGGTCGCAGCGGCCGTCCGGCGCGACCGTGCCGTCGCGGCGATGCAGCGCGTCGGCCTCGGCGACCGGCTCGACAACCGCCCGGGTGAGCTGTCCGGCGGCCAGCAGCAGCGCGTCGCCGTCGCGCGTGCGCTCGTCGGCGAGCCCGACCTGCTGCTCGCCGACGAGCCCACGGGGAACCTCGACTCCGCCTCGACGCGCGACGTGCTCGCGCTGCTCGACGAGCTGCACGCGCAGGGCCGCACGATCGTCCTCATCACGCACGAGGAGGAGGTCGCGCAGCGCGCCGGACGGGTCGTGCGCGTGCTCGACGGGCTGGTCCGCACCGACGCCGGAGGTGGGCGGTGACCTGGACCGAGACCCTGCGCACCGGCTGGTCCGCGATCCGCACGCACGTCATGCGGTCGACCCTGACGGTCCTCGGCATCCTCATCGGGATCGCCGCCGTGATCCTCACCGTCGGCCTCGGGCTCGGCACCCAGAAGGACGTGTCCGACCAGATCAGCGCGCTGGGCAGCAACCTGCTCATCGTCCGGCCGGGGTCGTCGACCGACTCCTCGGGCATGCGCGGCGGGTTCGGCACCGGCACGACCCTGACCCGGGCCGACGCCGAGGCGCTCGCGTCCGACGTGAACGCGCCGGACGTCGCGGGTGTCGCCGCGGAGAAGTCGTCGGGCGCGTCGGTCGAGGCCGGTGACACCAACTGGACCACGCAGGTCGTCGGCACGACGACGTCGTGGCTCGACGTGCGCGGCCGTGAGGTCGCGTCGGGCGAGTTCTTCACCGCCGCGGACGAGGAGTCCGGCGCGGCCGTCGTCGTGCTCGGTCCCGAGACCGCGACCGAGCTGTTCGGCACGACGCGCGTCGTCGGGCAGACCGTGACCGTGGACGGGACGGACCTGCAGGTCGTCGGGGTCCTGGCGGCGGCCGGCGCGAGCGGTGACAGCGACCTCGACGACGTCGCCGTCGTGCCGATGTCGACCGCGGCCGACACCCTGTTCGGCGGCACCGACCGCAACGCCGTCTCGACGATCTACCTGCAGGCGGAGTCCTCCGACGCGCTCGGGGCCGCCTACCAGGAGGCCCAGCAGACGCTGCTCGCGCTGCACGGGATCACCGACGCCGACTCCGCCGACTTCACGATCAACAGCCAGGACGCGCTCGTGTCCACCGCGACCGCCGTCTACCGGACGCTGACCGTCCTGCTCACGGGCATCGCCGCGCTGTCGCTGCTGGTCGGCGGCATCGGGGTCATGAACATCATGCTCGTCTCGGTCACCGAACGGACCCGCGAGATCGGGCTCCGCAAGGCACTCGGTGCACCGCCGTGGGCGATCCGGCGGCAGTTCCTCGTCGAGGCCGGGGTCCTCGGGCTCGGCGGCGGCGTGCTCGGTGCCGTGCTCGGCATCGTCGGCGCGCGGGTCCTGCCCGGGCTGCTCGACACGTCCGTCGTCGTGTCCGGTGCCGCCGTCGCCGGGTCGATCGTCGTCGCGCTCGCCATCGGGCTCGTGTTCGGCGTCTACCCCGCGACGCGCGCCGCGCGGCTCGCCCCCATCGACGCGCTGCGTGCGGAGTGAGCGTGCCCCGCCGACCCCGTGGACCCGGCCGGCCCCGTGGACCCGGCCGGACCCGCCGACCACGCCGACCGTCCGTCACACCCCCGACCCGGCACGCCGCCCGGCCCACCGTCCGCGCCGCCGAAGGAGCCCTCACCATGACCCGCACCCCGCTCGACCACGGCGACCGACCCCGTCAGGGCCGGTCCGCTCCGCTCGACCGCCCCGCGACGGCCCGTCGCCGGACCGCGCTCGCGCTGCCCGCCGTCGGCCTCGTCCTCCTCCTCGCCGCGTGCTCCGGTGCGGCGGGTGACGCGGGCGCCGACCCGTCCGTGTCACCCGCCGGTGGCGGTGGTGGTGGACCGCAGACCCAGCGCGTCGACGACCCCGGCCGCGTGGTCGGCGAGATCGTCTCCGTCGACACCGCGCTCATGCAGGTCCGGGCCACCGACGAGCAGACCGCCGTCACCTGGTCCGGCACGACCACCTTCACGCAGACCGTCGCCGGCACGCTCGCCGACGTGACCGTCGGGTCGTGCGTCGTCGCGGTCGCGACCCCGACCGACGACACCGCGACCTCGGACGACACCTCGAACGGCACCTCGGACGCGCCGCTGGACGCCACGACCGTCTCGATCGGCGCGGCCGCCGACGACGGCACGTGCTCGGGCGTCGGCGGGTTCGGGGGACCGGGCGGTCGCGGCGGCGGCACGCCCGA
>NZ_BHYL01000011.1 GCF_003851725.1 Cellulomonas algicola
CCCACCCCCGCCCGCGCAGGGGTCGCCCTGCGCCCAGTCCCGGAGTGCCGATGCCCCGCCCCACCCGCCGTCCCCTCGTGCCCCTCGTCGCCGCGGCCGCGCTCGCCCTCGGGCTGTCGGCGTGCGCGTCCGACGCGTCGGGCACGTCGTCGCCGACCGCTGCCGCGTCGCAGCCCGGCGGCTTCACGCCCGTCGAACTCGACAACTGCGGCACACCCGTCACGGTCGACGCCCCGCCGGAGCGCGTCGTGACGATCAAGTCGACGTCGACCGAGATGCTGCTCGCGCTCGGGCTCGAGGACCGCGTCGTCGGCACGGCGTTCGCGGACGGTCCCGTGCCCGACGAGTGGGCCGACGCCTACGACGCGATCCCGGTCGTGTCGGACAAGGTCCCGGGCCAGGAGGCGCTGCTCGCGCTCGAGCCGGACTTCGTCTACGCGGGCTGGGAGTCGAACTTCTCCGCCGACGGCGCCGGCGACCGCGCCGCCCTCGCCGCGCTGGGGATCGGCACGTACGTCTCCCCCGCCGCGTGCAAGGAGGAGGGCTACCAGCCCGACCCGCTGACGTTCGACGTCGTCGAGGACGAGATCCGCGAGGTCGCGTCGCTGTTCGGCGTGCAGGACCGTGCCGAGGAGCTCATCGCCGCGCAGCGCGACACGCTCGCAGAGGTCGAGAAGCCCGCCGAGCCGACGACCGCGCTCTGGTACTCGTCGGGCACCGACAGCCCCTACGTGGGCGCCGGGATCGGTGCGCCGCAGATGATCCTCGACGCCGCCGGGCTGACGAACGTCTTCGGCGACGTGCACGACACGTGGACGTCGGTCGGCTGGGAGCAGGTCGTCGCGGCGGACCCCGACGTGATCGTGCTGGTCGACGCGTCGTGGAACACCGCCGACAGCAAGATCGCGCTGCTCGAGTCGAACCCGGCGACGTCGCAGCTCACCGCGGTGCGCGAGAAGCGCTACGTGACCGTGCCGTTCGCCGCGACCGAGGCCGGGGTGCGCAACGCCGAGGCCGTCGCGTCGATCGCCGAGCAGGTCGCCGCGCTGGACGACGCACCGGACGAGGGGTGACGACGACGACCGCCACCGTCCCCCGCACGACCCCGCCGCTCGCCCCGTCGACGGCGGCACCGGCGCGCACCCACCTCGCGCTGCTCGTGGCCGTCGGCCTCGCGGCGCTCGTCGGCACGGTCCTCGTGACCGTGACGATCGGACCGGCGGACCTGGGCGTCGGCGAGGTCGCGCGCAGCATCGTGGCGCACGTGGGGTTGGACGTCGCGCCCGTCGCACCGCTGCACGACGCGATCGTCTGGGAGCTCCGCCTGCCGCGCGTGCTGACGGCCGCCGCCGTCGGCGCCGGGCTGGCGCTCGCCGGCGCCGTCATGCAGAGCCTCACGCGCAACCCGCTCGCCGACCCGTACCTGCTCGGGTTGTCGTCGGGTGCGTCGCTCGGGGCGGTCGCCGTGCTGGTCGTCGGCGTGGCCGTGCTGCTGCCGGTCGCCGCGTTCGTGGGCGCGATGGCCGCGCTGGTCGCGACGCTCGCGCTCGCCCGCTCGGGCGGGATGCTCACGCCGGGCCGCACGGTGCTCGCCGGGCTCGCGGTGTCGCAGCTCTGCGCGGCGGGCACGTCGTTCGTCATCTTCTGGACCGCGACCGGCGACTCGTACCGGGAGATCCTGTCGTGGCTCCTCGGCTCGCTCGCGGGCGCGACGTGGTCGTCGGTCGCGATCGCCGGAGGCGCGGTGCTCGTCGTCGGGACGCTCGTCGTGCTCGCCGGTGTGCGGCTCGACGCGTTCGCGTTCGGCGACACGGCCGCGGCGGCGCTCGGCGTCGGCGTCGACCGGACCCGGTGGACGCTCATGACGCTCGTCGCGCTGCTCACGGGCGCGATGGTCGCCGTGAGCGGCGCGATCGGGTTCGTCGGGCTCGTCCTGCCGCACGCCGTCGGGTCGCTCACCGGCCCGGCGCACCGCCGGCTGCTGCCCGTCGCGGCGCTCGCCGGCGCGGTGTTCCTCGTCTGGGCCGACACGCTCGCCCGCACGCTCTTCGACCCGCGCGAGCTGCCCGTCGGCATCGTCACGGCGCTCATCGGCGTGCCCGTCTTCGCGGTGCTGCTGCGCCGGGGACGGGGGTCGGCGTGGACCTGACGCTCAGCGGTGTCGGCACGCGCCTCGGGGGCCGGTGGGTCGTCGACGGTGTCGACGCGACCCCACCCCCGGGGCGCCTGACCGGCCTGCTCGGCCCGAACGGCGCAGGCAAGACGACGCTGCTGCGCCTCGTCGCCGGGCTGCTCACGCCCGAGCGCGGTGCGGTGCTCGTGGGCGCGGGGGCGTCGGCGGCGCCGGTCGCGGCGATGGGCCGTCGTGAGCGTGCCCGCCGGATCGCGCTGCTCGAGCAGGAGTCGTCGAGCAGCGTCCCGCTGACGGTCCGCGAGGTCGTCGCGCTCGGCCGCATCCCCTACCGCTCGCTGTGGGGCACCGACCCCGACGACGAGGCCGTCGACCGCGCGCTGCACGCCGCCGACGCCGCGCACCTGGCCGGCCGCGCGTGGTCGTCCCTGTCGGGCGGCGAGCGTCAGCGCGTGCACGTCGCGCGCGCGCTCGCGCAGGAGCCCGAGCTGCTGCTGCTCGACGAGCCGACCAACCACCTCGACGTGAGCGCCCAGCTCGCCCTCCTCGCGTTCGTGCGAGACCTCGGCACGACGACCGTCGCCGCGCTGCACGACCTCAACCTCGCGGCCGCGTTCTGCGAGCACGTCGTCGTGCTGTCCGGCGGGCGCCTCGCCGCGGCCGGTCACCCCCGCGAGGTGCTGCGGCCCGCGCTGCTGCGCGAGGTCTACGGCGTCGACGCCGACGTCCTCGAGCACCCGCGCACCGGGCGGCCCGTTATCGCGTTCCACGAGCCCGCGCCCCGCACGGCGCCGGCTCCCGTCCCCGCGGGAGAAGCATGAGGATCACCGTCCTGTCCGGCGGCGTCGGTGGCGCGCGCTTCACGCGCGGGCTGCTCGCGCTGCTGCGCGACCGGCTGTCCGACGGCGCGGGCGGCACGACCGCGCAGGTCACGGTCGTGGCGAACACCGGCGACGACCTGTGGCTGCACGGCGTGCGCGTGTGCCCCGACCTCGACACCCTCATGTACACGCTCGGCGGCGCGGTGCACGAGGAGCAGGGCTGGGGTCGCCGCGACGAGAGCCGCCGCGTGTCCGACGACCTCGCCGCGTACGGGCTCGGCTGGGAGTGGTTCACGCTCGGCGACCTCGACCTCGCGACGCACCTGGCCCGCACCGAGCTGCTGCTGTCGGGCGTGCCGCTGTCGAGCGTCACCGCCCGGCTCGCGGAGCGGTGGAAGCCCGGCGTGACGCTGCTGCCGATGACGGACAGCGAGGTCGAGACGTCGGTCGAGACCGTCGACGGACGGACGATGCACTTCGAGGAGTGGTGGGTCCTGCACCGCGCCGCGATCCCCGCGCGCGCGTTCCACCAGAACGACGTGACGGTCGCCGAGCCCGCACCGGGCGTGCTCGACGCGCTCGCCGACGCCGACGTCGTGGTCGTGCCGCCGTCGAACCCCGTCGTGTCCGTCGGCACGATCCTCGGCGTGCCCGGCATCCGCGACGCGCTGCGCGCCACGCCCGCCCCAGTCGTCGGCATCAGCCCGGTGATCGGCGGCGCACCCGTGCGCGGCATGGCCGACGCGTGCCTCACCGCGATCGGGGTCGAGACCGCGGCCGACGCCGTCGCGCGTCACTACGGCCGCCGCGCCGACGGTGGCGTGCTCGACGCGTGGCTCGTCGACGACGCCGACGCGGCGGTCGTCGAGCCGCTGCGGTCCGAGGGCTGGCGCGTCGAGTCCGCGCCCACGCTCATGACGGACGTCCCGGCGACCGCGGCGATCGCCGCGCGGGCGCTCGCCCTCGTGGACCGGGCGCCGTGACCGGGTGGTGGGTCGTCGTCCCGGTCAAGGACGCCGACCGCGGCAAGTCGCGCCTCGCCGACGTCCTGGGACCGGGCGAGCGCGCCCGGTTCGTGCGCTCGATGGCCCTCGACACCCTCGCTGCGGCGTCGGCCGCCGAGTCGGTCGCGGGCGTCGTCCTCGTGACGCCCGACCACGTCCTCGCGTCGTGGGCGCAGCGCGGCGGCGCGGTCGTCGTCGACGAGCCGCCCGGCGGTGGGCTCGACGAGGCGGTCCTCGCGGGCGAGGCCGTTGTCCGCGCGCGCACGCCCGACGCACCCGTCGCGGTCCTGCTCGGCGACCTGCCCGGGCTGCGTCCCGCCGACCTCGACGCGGGGCTGCGCCTGGCCGCCGCGCACGCCCGCGCGCACGTCCCCGACGCGGAGGGCACGGGCACGACGCTGCTCACCGCCGCCCCGGGGTCCGACCTGCGACCGGCCTTCGGTGCGGGCTCGTCCGCCCGGCACACCGCCGCCGGGCACGTCGCGCTCGACCTTCCCGTCGCGTCGACGCTGCGGCACGACGTCGACGAGCCCGCCGACCTCGACACGCTGGTCGACGCCCCGGGTGCCCACGCACCCGGCGCGCACGCCAGGATGGGCGCATGACGCTCTGGCTGACCGGCGACGACGCCGCGGACCGACTGCTCTCGGAGGACCCGTTCGCGCTGCTGATCGGGATGCTGCTCGACCAGCAGGTGACGATGGAGAGCGCGTTCGCCGGGCCGGCGAAGATCGCCGAGCGCATGGGCGGGCTCGACGTGCACCAGGTCGCGGACGCCGACCCCGACGAGTTCGTCGCGCTGTGCTCGACCCCTCCCGCGGTGCACCGCTACCCCGGCTCGATGGCGGGCCGCATCCAGGCGGTCGCGCGCGAGGTCGTCGAGACGTACCACGGCGACGTGGCCCGGATCTGGACGACGGGCGACCCGGACGGCGCGACGGTGCTCAAGCGCCTCAAGGCGCTGCCCGGGTTCGGCGACCAGAAGGCGCGGATCTTCCTCGCGCTGCTCGGGAAGCAGTACGGCGTGGAGCCCGAGGGCTGGCGCGAGGCGGCGGGCGCGTACGGCGAGGTCGACGCGCGCCGCTCGATCGCCGACGTGACGGACCCGACGTCGCTCGCCGAGGTCCGCGCGACGAAGCAGGCGGCCAAGGCCGCCGCCAGGGCCGCGAAGGCCTGACACCGGCTGAGCTGAGCCGCCCGGCCGGCACCAGGACCGCGAGCGCGCGGCCCGCCCCGAGCGCAG
>NZ_BHYL01000012.1 GCF_003851725.1 Cellulomonas algicola
GTCCGGGCCGGGGGGCAGCGTCGACGCACCCTCGGGTGCGGGCGGGCCGGGCGGCGGGACGGCGTCGGTGCGCGACGCGGTGGCGCCCGGGGTGGTGGCGTCGGCGTGCGGGGCGGTGGTGTCGGCCTGCGGGGCGGTGGTGTCGGCGTGCGGGGTGGTGGCGTCGGTCCCCCCGGCCGCGGTCCCCTCCGGACCAGGGCCAGGGGCGCCGACGTGCGTGCTCACCGGGCGATCGTGACATGCCGGACGAACCGCCCGACACGGGCTCCGGCGGTATTCACCCGGCTGACCGGTGCGCGCCCGTCGACCGGGTGGGCCGCGTCACCCGGCTGCCGACGACGCGCGGCCGTCCGAGGTCAGGCGACCGACCGCGAGTTCGTCGCGTCGTCGGCGCCCAGCCGCAGCGCGGTCGCGGACCGGCGCGCGGGCGTCTCCTCGTCCGGGACCGGGTGAAGGACCTGGAGGTGCGGGCGGGCGCGGAGGCGGTAGCGCACCTGCACGTGCCACGCGCGACGCGCCCACAGGGCCGCCCCGGTCGCGACGAGCAGCGCGGTGATCGAGCCGATGCCGACCGACCAGCGCGGGCCGAACGTCTCCCCGATCCAGCCGACGATGGGCGACCCGACGGGCGTCGCGCCGAGGAACACCATCATGTAGAGCGCCATGACGCGGCCGCGGACGGCGGGGTCGGTGCTGAGCTGGATGGTCGCGTTGGCGGCGGTCATCATCGTGAGCGACGCGAGGCCGACGGGGATCGCCGAGATCGCGTACGTCAGGTACGTCGGCATGAGCGCCATGACGCCCGTCGCGATCCCGAACGCGAACGCGGCGCCGATGACGAGCCGCACGCGCGGACGTTCGCGTCGCGCCGCGAGCAGCGCGCCGGTGAGCGAGCCGATCGCGAGGACCGAGCCGAGGATGCCGTACTCCCCCGCGCCGCGGCCGAACTCGGTGCGCGCCATCATCGCGGACGTCATCTGGAAGTTGAGGCCGAACGTCGAGATCACGCAGACGACGACCATGATCACGAGGATGTCGCTGCGGCCCCGCACGTAGCGGATGCCCTCGCGGATCTGACCCTTGGCCCGCGGCACCGTCGGCATGGGGCGCAGCTCGCTCTGGCGCATGCGCGTCAGCGAGAAGATCGTCGCGGCGAACGTCACCGCGTTGATCACGAACACCCAGCCGGTGCCGACGAACGCGATGAGCAGACCGGCCACGCCGGGCCCGATCAGGCGTGCGGCGTTGAAGGACGCGCTGTTGAGGCCGACGGCGTTGGAGAGCTGGCTGGTCGGGACGAGCTCGGCGACGAACGTCTGGCGCACCGGCCCGTCGATCGCGGCGACGACCCCCAGCAGACCCGCGAAGACGTAGACGTGCCACAGCTCGGCGTGCCCGGACAGCACGAGCGCGCCGAGCCCGGCCGCGAGGACACCCTGGCCGACCTGCGTCGCGATGAGGAGCTTGCGGCGGTCGACCCGGTCCGCCAGCAGCCCCGCCCACGCGGACAGGAACAGCACGGGCGCGAACTGCAGGGCCGTGGTGATGCCGACCGCGACGCCGGACTCGTCGGACAGCTGGGTCAGGACCAGCCAGTCCTGGGCGACGCGCTGCATCCAGGTGCCCACGTTCGCCACCAGGGCCCCCGCGAACCACAACCGGTAGTTGCGGTGCTGGAGCGAGGAGAACGTGGGACTCATGAGGCGGCGATCCTCCGCAGGAGCTCGGCGGCGTCGGCGAGGAGCTGACGCTCCTCCTTGGTCATGCCCTTGAGGCGTTCGGTCAGCCAGGCGTCGCGGCGACGTCGCGTCTCGACGACCTCGGCCTTGCCGGCCTCCGTGAGGGTGACGACGACCTGGCGGCCGTCCGTCGGGTGCTCGGCCTTCTGCACGAGCCCGAGCTCGACGAGGCCGTTGACCGTGCGGGTCATGCTCGGCGGCTGGATGCGCTCCGCCTCGGCGAGCTGGCCCGGCGTCATCGGGCCGTCCTTGGCCAGCCAGGCGAGCACCGTGAACTGGGGGTCCGTCAGGCCCTGGGCGCCGCGCTCGGCACGGATGCGCCGCGACGCCCGACCGACGGCGATGCGGAGCTCTCCGGCGAGAGCGGGGGCGGTGGGCATGATGATTACTCTAACTCATTACCTTGCGTAATGAGTGGTGGCGTCGGGCACGTTCGCGGAGGACGAACGGGGACGTCTCCGGACGAGCCGGGCAGACGTCCGCACCGCGACCGAGTGGGCGCGTCGGTGACGCAGGGCCTGCAGCTCCGCACGGGCGGCGGGACGCCGTCGCGGTCAGCCGAGGAAGACCTGCGAGCAGGTGAGGGACCCGTCGGCCTCACGCGCGCAGGCGATGCCCACCGACACGAGGTCCGGGTCCAGCAGGTTCGCGCGGTGCCCGGGCGACGTCAGCCACGCGTCGACCACGTCCTGCGCGGGCGCGGCGCCACGGCTCAGGTTCTCGGCGGCGACCGACACCGCGCACGCCGCCATGACGTCGTCCATCGGGGCATGCGTCAGCTCGTCGGCACCCACCAGTGCGGTCGCCCGCGCGAGGCCCTGCTCGGCGGCACACTCCGACCACACGAGCGCCGGCAGGCCCTCGTCGACCCGGGCCACGTTCGTGCCCGCCAGGAGCCGCTGCGCGTACGACCCCGGCTCCTCATCGGCCGCCCAGGGGGCGCGAGGATCGGCCGAGACCGGAGGCACGACCGGGGCCGTCGACGTCGTCGGCTCCTCCGCGACGTCGTCGTCGGGGCGTGTCGCGAACCACGACACCACCGTCACGACCGCCAGCAGCAGGCCGACGAAGACGAGCACCCAGCCCCACCGCGCCGACGACGACGCGGGCGCGGGCCGGTCGTCGGACCGACCCGTCGCCCCACCCGTCGTCGGACCACCCGTCACCGGGTCACCGTAACGGCCCCCTGGGCCGCCGGACCGTCAGGGGCGGCCGAGCGCCCGGTACGTCCACCCCGCCGCACGCCAGCGCGCCGGGTCGAGCACGTTGCGGCCGTCCAGGATGCGCTTGTGCGCGACGACCGTGGCCAGCGCGTCCGGGTCCAGGTCCCGGTACTCCTGCCACTCCGTCGCCAGCAGCACCACGTCCGCGTCGACCGCCGCCTCGAGCGCCGTCGCCGCGAACTTCATCTCGGGCCACTTCGCCTGCGCGTTGCCGATCGCCTGCGGGTCCGTCAGCGTCACGTGCGCGCCCTGCAGCTGCATCTGCGCCGCGACCGACAGGGCCGGCGAGTCACGCACGTCGTCGCTGTCCGGCTTGAACGACGCCCCGAGCACCGCGACCCGGCGACCCACGATCGAGCCGTGGCACACCTCGCGCGCCAGGTCCACGACGCGCACCCGGCGCCGCATGTTGATCGAGTCGACCTCGCGCAGGAACGTCAGCGCGTCGCTCACCCCCAGCTCCCCCGCGCGCGCCATGAACGCCCGGATGTCCTTCGGCAGGCAGCCGCCGCCGAAGCCCAGGCCCGCGTTGAGGAACCGTCGGCCGATGCGCGCGTCGTACCCGATCGCGTCCGCCAGGCGCGTCACGTCCGCACCCGTCGCCTCGCACAGCTCCGCCATCGCGTTGATGAACGAGATCTTCGTCGCCAGGAACGAGTTCGCCGCGACCTTCACCAGCTGCGCCGTCGCGTAGTCCGTCACCACCAGCGGCGTGCGGTCCGCGAGCGGCGTCGCGTACACCTCGTCGAGCAGCGCCTTCGCCGCGTCGCCCTCCGCGGTCGGCACGCCCTCGTCGTCCGTCGGCAGGCCGTAGACCAGGCGGTCCGGGTGCAGCGTGTCCTTGACCGCGAAGCCCTCGCGCAGGAACTCCGGGTTCCACACGAGCGTCGCACCCGTGCCCGTCAGGCGGTCCGCCAGGTTCTCCGCCGTGCCGACGGGGACCGTCGACTTGCCCGCCACGACGTCGCCGCCCGACAGGTACGGCTTCAGCGCCTCGAACGCTGACTCCACGTACGACAGGTCCGCCCGGAACTCGCCGTGCACCTGCGGCGTGCCCACGCACAGGAAGTGCACCTGCGCACCCGCCGCGTCCGCCATGTCGGTGCTGAAGCTCAGCCGCCCGGTGGCCTTCGTCTCCTTCAGCAGCTCCGGCAGGCCCGGCTCGAAGAACGGCGCCTCGCCCGCCTCGAGCGCCGCGACCTTCCGCGGGTCGACGTCGATGCCGATGACCTCGTGACCGAGCTTGGCCATGCAGGCAGCGTGGACGGCACCGAGGTAGCCGCAGCCGATGACGGAGATGCGCATAGGGGTCCCCCTGGAAGACGACGGTGTGTCACGCCACGCTAGCGTCGCCGTCGGCGCGCTGCCGCCGCCAGACGGGTGGAACACCGGCCATAACGGGTGAAACAGGCAGGTCGGGACATCCCGTACGGCGGAGCTCAGCGCAGGACGACATCTTCCCGGACCGTCGCAGCGCCGCGCAGACGCACCACCCGACGGAGCCCGTTGCCGACCTGGCGGGCGCTCTCGCGCCGCGGCACCATCTCCGGGTCGCGCACGACGCGGACCGCGGAACGCGTCGCCGCCAGCACGAACCCGGCCCACCCGTGCCGCTTGAGCACGAGCTGGCACCGCCCGACCTCACGCTCGGCGACGGCCCACCGGCGGCCCACGCCGGCCGAGCTCCCGCCCCCCGCGGTCACGGCGACGAGGTCGTCGACGCGCCCCGTCCGTCCACCCGTCGCGCGGATCCGTCCGGTGAGGTCGTCCTCCTCGGCGAACATGAAGAAGCGCTCGTCGAACCCGCCGACCGAGCGGAACACGTCCGTCCGGACGACGAGGCACGCGCCCGGCAGCGTCGCGGCGGCGACGGGTGCGGAGACGCGCCCGGGACGGCCGCCCGACCGCGAGGCCGCGAGCCGCGGCGCGACGCAGGCGAAGCCGTGCCGTCCGGCCGTCTCGCAGAGCGCGACCAGTGCGTTCGCGTCCACGTCCACGTCCGGGTTGACGAACGCGACCCAGGGCGTCGCGCACCCGGCCGCGCCACGGTTCGACGCCGTGCCGTAACCGACGTTCTGCACGACGGCGAGGAACCGGGCACCGGCCGTCCCGGCCACGCGCGCGGACTCCTCCCAGTCGGCCGAGCCCGAGTCGACGACGACCACGGGGAGCGAGGGAGCGAGCCGCGCGAGGAACGCGGGCAGGACCGCCGCGGACTCGTGGGCCACGGTCACCACGGTGACCACCTCAGCGGGCCGCACGAGTCCTCCCTCGACGGCCGCCCGCAGCGGCCGCGAGCACGGACCACGCGGCGCGGCCGACCTCGTCCCAGTCCGTCAGGGTCACGTGCGCCCGGTTCCAGTCGCTCAGGGCACGCCGGACCCCGGCGTCCCCGACGACCGCCCGCAACGCCCCCGCGAGGTCGCCGGTCGACGACGGGTCGACCGTCGCGTGCTCCGGTGCGCCCGCGAAGACGCGGCCCAGGTTGCCGGCCCGCCCGACGACGGTCGGTGCCCCCGCTGCCGCGAGGTCGAGCGCCGGGATGCACAGGCCCTCGTAGAACGACGGCTGCACGTACGCCGTGCACCCCTCCAGCAAGCGCGCGTACTCGTCGTCGGCGAGTCCCGCGACGCACTCCACGGCGACCTCCGGTCCGAGGCCGGCCAGCGCCCGCCGGATCCCCTCCGTCGCCTCCCCCGCGCGGCCGCACAGCACGAGACGCACGCCGGCGGGGCGAGCCTCGCCCCAGGCACGAACCAGGCGTTCCAGGTTCTTGTGCGGTTCCTGCACCGCGACGCAGAGCACGTACGGGTCGTCCTCGTGCGGCTGCCAGCGGACGGGGTGGAGCGCACCGAGGGGCAGGGCGCGCAGCGCGACCCTCGACCCGGCGGCCGCGACCTCGTCGACCGTGAACTCGGAGACCGCCAGCCCGCGCCGCGACCACCGCGCCGACCTGTCCGCGGCCCGCACCGGCCACGACGACCGGTACATCGCCCGCGCCCGCAGGAAGCCCACGTCGTGGAACACCGGGACGACGGGCACCGGACTGAGCAGCGGCCGCGCCTGCCGCGGCACGAGCACGACGTCGCTGCGCGTCGCGAGCGCCGCACGCGGCAGCTGGAGGTGCATGAAGCCAGGACCGGCGACGTCGACGTCGTAAGCCGGTCCGCGACCCGCCACGAGCAGCTCCTGCCCCGGGCCGGCGGTGGCGCGCAGCGCGTCGACGAGGCCCACGGCGACGTCCCGCACGCCCGAGTGCCCGGGGGCGAGCAGACGACCGTCGACCAGCACGCGCAGACCGCTCACCGAGCATCGCCCCGCACCACACCGGCCAGGCGCTCCCGGACGTCGGCCAGCAGCGCTGCGCCCGCACCAGGCACACCCATCCAGCGCCGGGCGTACCGCCGTCGGCTCCGGCGGTTCGCCTGCCGGAGGACGGCGGCCGTCGGTCGACCGTGCCCCTGGTCGTGCTCGGCCACGACTCCGCCGTCGATCGCGACGCCCCACCCGGCGGCGCGCGCTCGACGGCAGAGGTCGACGTCCTCGTAGTAGAGGAAGTAGCGCTCGTCGAACCCTCCGAGCGCCTCGAAGGCCGAGCGGCGCCACAGCATGAGCGCGCCGCACAGCCAGTCGGCGTCGACGAGGCCACCCGCGTGGTCGACGTCGTGCGCCCGCCCGCGCGCGACGTCCCACAGCCCGGGGAAGCTGCGGGCGCTGCTCACCGGTGACCCGTCGGGCCTGCGCAGGTCCGCCCCGACGCACGCGAGGTCGGGGCGGCCCTCCAGGGTCGAGACGAGCCGGTGGAGCCCGTCCGGCGGGACGGCGGCGTCGGGGTTCAGCACCAGCAGGTACGCGGCGCGGTCCTCGGGGTGGCGCGCCGCCAGGTTCACGGCGCGCCCGAAGCCGAGGTTCACGCCGGCGTCGACGACCGCGACCCTGCCGGGAAGGGCCAGCGACCGCGCCACGTCGGCGCTCCCGTCCGACGAGAGGTTGTCGACCACCGTCACGCTCGCCACCAGAGCGCCGCAGCGCCGCAGGGACGCGGCGAGGCTCGGCAGGTGCGGAGCGGAGTCGTGGGTCACGACCACCACGTCGACGTCGGCCACGTCAGCTCTCCCTCAAGGCGGCGATCGACCAGCGCGACGGCACGACGAACGACAGGACCGGCGCCCGGGTGACGTGCCGCCGCGCGAGATGGACGAGCACGCTCCAGCTCACCAGGTTGCCCGCGAGGTTCGCGAGGGCCGCCGCCACGATCCCGTACGCCGGGTACGCCACGAGGACCAGCACCACGGTCACGACGAGGGCGAGCGCCTCACCGACGAGCGGAGCCCCTGGTCGTCCCACCGCGATGAGGCTCTGCGTCAGGACGATCACGGCGCCGAGCGGCGCCTGCGCGAGCAGCAGGACCGTCATCGCCCCCTGCGCCGGCAGGAAGTCGGCACCGAGCACGAGCGGGATCAGCAGCGGCAGCGCCGCTGCGACCACCCCACCCGCGACCAGGAGCAGCCCGAGCACCGCGGTCGACGCCCCCGGCACGATGTCGCGCTCTCCCCGGACGATCCGGTTCCGCAGCGGGATCGCGATCGACACCGAGACGCCGTTGAGCGTCGCGGCGAGCGTCGTCGCGACGGCGTAGAGCCCGAGGTCGTAGGACGTGGCCAGCACCGACAGGAGCAGCAGGTCGATCCGCTGGTTGAGGAGCGCGACGCTGCCCGCGGGCCAGCCGCGCAGACCGAACCGGACCGCGGCGACCGCCTCGGCGATCGTGGCCCGCCCCGTCGGGAGGGCCCCGCCGAGGACCCCCGGAAGCAGGCTCCCGAGCAGCGTCGTCGCGATGAGCAGCAGACCGACCGACAGCGGGGACGGGCCGACCGCGATGAGCACGACGAGGCCTGCGACCGTGACCAGCTGCGGCAGGAACCGCGCGAGGACCACACCGCGCCAGGCCCCGTGCCCCGCGGCCACCGCGCTCGTGCACGACCCGTAGACGACCACCGGCGAGACCGCGGCGTACACGATCAGCAGCACCCGGGACACGGTGCCGGGGTCGGTCTGGAACCCCACGAAGAACAGGTAGGGCAGCGCGCAGACGAGACCGCTCACGAGGGCGAGAACTCCGGAGACCGACGCGAGCACCCGCCGGTCGGCCCCCTGCGCGGACCGGCGGCCGAAGTAGTCCGGCAGTCCGAAGCCCATGAGGATCGCGATGACGGTCGCCGGGGCGATCGCCACCGCGATCTCGCCGCGACCGGTCGGTCCCAGTGCCCGCGCCTGCAACGCAGCCGAGACGAGACCCAGGCCGACGCCGACGAGGTTGGCGACGACGAGCCGCGCGTCCGCGCGTGCCGTCAGCCGCCGTGCGACCTCGACGAGCACGCTCACGAGGTCGTCCGCGGTCGGTTGCCGTACGCCGCGGTCGCCACGTACAGGGCGAGCACGGCACCCATCCCGTTGACCGTCCACCACCACGGCACGGTCAGGCTGACGACGAGGACGGCGACGCACGCCCCCGCGAGCGCACGGCCGACCTCCCCCCCACGGCGGAACGCCCTCAGCGCTGCACGCAGGAGCGGGACGACGAACAGGACGACGCCGACGAGTCCCGTCTTGAGCGCGATCGTCAGGTACACGTCGTGCGAGTCCCGCTTGACCGAGTTGACGAACTCGCCGGCGAACGCGAGCTCCGTGCCGACACCCGGCCCGACGAGCGTCGTGAGGGGCGTCTCGGTGATGGCCGCCGTCATCGTCTGGATCTCGGAGAGCCGGTACTGGCCCGACACCTGCTCGCTCCGCTGGGCGAGGTCGTACCGACCGCCCGGGTCGAGCACGCCGCTGACCAGGGCGAGCGCGACGAGCAGCAGCACGGCGGCGCCGAGCCGCACGCCGAGGCTCGCCTTGTTCCAGCCGGCGAGGAGCGTCGCGCCGACACCTGCCGCGACGGCGAGGATCATGCTCAGGGTCTGCGACACGAAGAGCTCGAGACCGAGGAGCGCGACCAGCGCGGGGCGGGCGCGGCCCGCGACGCGGCGCGAGAGCAGCAGGACGACGGCGGCCATCACGACGACGATCTCCGCACCCGGACGCACGTCGCGCGCCGCAGCGCCCGAGAGGTTCACCACGGGGAGCTCGCCCGGGCCGACCAGCCCCGACCGCAGCGCGACGGCGCCGGCGGCGGCGATGACGGACGCGAGCGCGGCGAGCGCGACCAGCCCGCGGACGACCACGAGGGCGCCGCGGCGTCGCACGACGACGGCGAGGGGCACGAGCAGGAGGAACGCCTCGAGGAGGCGCAGGTCGACGAGCGCGGCGGAGCCGACGGCCGCGGTGCCGACCTCGGGCAGCACCGCTCGGGCGACGAGCCACACGGGCCAGGCGAGCACCCACAGCCAGTCCGCCGACGTGAGCACCGTGGGCGCGACGTCCACCGTCCCGGTGAGCGTGCGGGGGCGCCCGTCCGGCCAGACGGCGACCACGAGGGCCGCGACGACCGTGAGCAGCACCGCGGCGTCCACGTCGGTCAGGACGAGGCCGCCGAGCTCGACGTTCACGAGCTCCGCACCGGGCCGGACCAGCAGCACCCACCCCAGCGACGCCACGAGCACGGGCCACGGGAAGGCGACCGTGAGGGCGAGCGCGGCGAGTATCCCGCCGAGCAGCGGCGACCTCACGGCGACAGCGCCCACGACGAGCGCGACGAGGCAGGCGGCGACGGTGACCAGCGTCGCCGTCGCCGTCGGACGGGTGCCGGCAGGGCGCACGGGGGCACGCAGGGGCGCGACGCGCAGGCTCATCGCGCACCTCCGGCGTGGACGAGACCGTCGAGCGCCCGGGCGTACGCAGCGCCGACGTGGTCGCGCGTGAGCGCCGCCGGCAGGTACGGGGCCCGGCCACGCGTGGTCGCTGCGCGCCACCCGGCGGCGAGGGCGTCGACGCTGGCCGCGACGACGGTGGCCCCCGCGGCGAGCTCGGCGGGCACCTGCGCATGACGTGTGGCGACCACCGGGACACCGACGGCGGCGGCCTCGAGGAGGACGACCGGTGCACCCTCGGTGCGGAGGCTCGGGACGAGCAGGACGTCGGCGACCCGGAGCAGCGCGGCCACGGTGCCGCGCGGGACGGCACCGACGAACGTGACACGGCCGTCCAGCCCTCGCGCGCGGGCGAGCGCGCGGAGCCGGTCGGCGTCGGGGCCGTCGCCCGCGACGACGAGGCGGTGGTCGCTCGGCAGCACGCCGAGCGCGCCGATCGCGAGGTCGACGCCCTTCTGCTCGTGGAGACGTCCGACGTAGAGGCCCGTCCGTCCGCCGTCGCGAGCACCGACCTGCTCGGCGACCGCGGCGACGTCGTCCGGGGCCGCGTCGAGCGCCCGGGGGTCGACGCCGTTGTGCAGCGTGGTCACGCGTCGCGGGTCGAGCCGGTAGGGAGCGCGCAGCAGCGCGTCGCGCAACGCGTCGGACACGGGCCACACGGCGTCTGCGCGCCGGACGAACAGCCGACGGCTCGGGAACCGGAGGACGTGCAGCGGCACCTTGAGCAGCTCGCGGCGGGTGCGCGCGCGCAGGCTGCTCGCGAGCTCGGTCCCGGTCGTGCCGTGGACCTGGACCGCCACCGGCGGCCGGCGGCGACGCAGCACGAGAGCACCGCCTGCGTCGCCCACGCTCACGACGGCGTCCGGCTGCCACCGCGTCCAGGGACCGCTGCGGGACGACTCCCACCACCACCGCCACGAGTACCGCCCACCCGTCCGACCGGCGGTCCACACGACGGCCGCCTCCGACGTGCCGCCGCCGGGCGTGGTGAGCAGCGCGACGTCGTGCCCCGCCTCGCGTGCGGCGCGCAGGAGCTCGTCGAGGACGCGCTCCATCCCGCCGCTCCCGGGGTGGCCGGACGTGCTGCGGCACACGAAGAGCACGCGACCGCCGCGACCGTCCGCGCGGCGCGCGCTCACGCGCCGAACCCGTCGACGAGCGCGACGGCGTCCGCGACGCGTGCGGTCCACGAGTGGCTTGCCGCTGCCGCCCGCCGGTCGGCGAGCACGACGGGGTCCGGGACGCCGCTCGCGGCGACCGCAGCGGCCCCGAAGCGGGACGCCTCGACGAGACTCAGCCCCGGCGCCGTCGTCTCCCGGAGGCTCGCGAGGGGCGTCGACACGACGGCCAGGCCGGCGGCGAGGTACTCGTACACCTTCAGGGGGAAGACGCCGGCGGTGTAGTCGTTCAGCGCGTAGGGCACGAGACCGACCGTGCAGCCGGCCACGACCTCGGCGAGCCGGTCCGGTGGCAGGTTGCCGACCGTGGTGACACGGGGGTGGGACAGCAGTACCCCGACCCGGCCGTCGCGGCCCGCACCGTCGATCTCGTGCGGCCCGGCGAGCACGAGCTCGAGCCCGCGGTCGACGACGTCGAGGAGCAGGCCGACGTCCACCTTCGTCGGCGTGAGGTTCCCGGCGAAGACGGCTCGGGGCCGCCGCGGCACGGCGGCACCGGCGAACAGCTCGACGTCGGCGACGTTCTCCCACAGCAGCACGTCGTCGCGCCCCTGCGCCCGGAGGTGTGCCGCGACGCCCGTGCTGCTCGCGACGACCCGGTCGGCCACGCGCAGGAGGTGGCGCTCCGCGTCGAGCAGCGCGGCAGCGGGGACGCGCGGCTGGGTGTGCAGGAGGTCCACCGAGTGGTAGACCACGTGCCGCGCACGACGCTCGAGCCCGTACGTCATCGGCGAGAACGTCCACAGCACGCCCTCGTCGAGCCCCGGCAGGTCGAGCCGCCTCACCAGCTGCGCGTTCAGTCGGCGTGCCGCAGCCGCCCCGTGGAACGGCACGACGCGGGGGCTGACGACGCGCAGCCGGTCGGGCCGGGACGGCGCCGTCCTCTGCCCGCCGCCCCGGCGCCCCGCGGCTCGCCGCGCGACGCGACGGAGGTCGGCACCGCTGACGGTCGGCGCGCGCAGCCCGAACGACTCGACGTAGGTCACGTCCGCGTGGCGCGCGAGGCCGACGGCGAGGTGCTGCTTGTTGGTCCAGACCGCGCTGTCGAAGTCGGCCGTGGAGAGCACGACGACCGGTGGGATCCCGAGCGTCACGCCACGGCTCCCGCCGTCGACGCGAACGCACGCACGGCGTCGAGGAAGCGCGCGCGGTCGAACGCCTCGGCGCGGGCCGCCGGTGCGTCCCCGCGCATCGTCGTCGCCTGCTCGACCGCCTGCGCGAGCGCGACGGCGTCGTCGAGGTCGACGGTCCGGCCGGTCACACCGTCCACGACCGTCTCCGTGACCCCGCCGACGTGGCCGCCGACGACCGCCGCACCCGCCGCCATCGCCTCGACGGGCATGATCCCGAAGTCCTCGACGGCCGGGAACACGTAGACGGCGCACGCCTGGTAGAGCGCGAACAGGAGCTCGTCGGACGGCGCGTCGACGAACGTGACGGGGACGCGCGCGGTCGCCGCGAGCGCGCCGAGCCGGGCACGCTCGGGCCCGCTCCCCGCGATCACCACGGGTCGTCCGGACGCCTCGCCGGCCCGCACGACCAGGTCGAGCCGCTTGTAGGGGACGAGCCGCGAGGCGCCCAGCACGAACCCGTCGGGCAGGCCGTCCAGGACCTGCCGCTCGGCACCCGTGACGCGGTCGGCCCACACGGGCACGGAGCGGATCCGCGCGACGTCGACCGGCGGGTGCACCACGGTCGCGTCCGTCTCCCACGCCCGGCGCACACGCTCGGCGACGAACCGGCTGTTCGCGGCGACGGCGGTGATCTCCCTGGCGCGGGCACGGTCGAGCGCGCGCAGCGGGGTGCCGGCCACCCGGGCGGCGGCCCCGGCGCCCCGGGCGTCGAGGTCCGGCTCCCACAGGTAGCGGGCGGGACTGTGGACGTAGACGAGCTTCGCGAAGTCCTGCGGCTGGCCGCGGAACGACACGTGGTGGGCGAACGCGTGCGAGCTCACGAGCGCCCAGTCGTACTCGCCTCGGCGGCCGCGCCAGGCGGCCGGCATCGCCGCGAGCGCGAGCGCCTTGCGGCGCCGCAGCGGCGTGCGGGCGAGCCACGTCTCGTCGAGCTGTCGGCCGGGGTAGCGGCCCGGGACGTCGTTCCAGAGGCACAGCAGGTCGGCGGCGGGGAACGCCTCGACCAGCGCGTCGAAGACGTTCTCGGACCCGCCGGTGCGCGCGAGCCACTCGTGGACGAGCACCCCGCCCATCAGTACGCCCCGCTCCGCGCGACGACGACCTTGACGGTGCGGGCGAGGATCAGCAGGTCGGTGAAGAGCGTCCAGTTCTCGACGTAGGAGACGTCGGCGCGCAGCCCGGCCTCGGGGCTGAGGTCGGAGCGCCCGGACACCTGCCACAGGCCGGTGAGCCCGGGCTTCACGAGGAGCCGGCGGTGCGCCGTGCGGTCGTACTGGGCGACCTCCTCGGCGATCTGCGGGCGCGGGCCGACGAGGCTCATGTCGCCACGCAGGACGTTGAACAGCTGGGGCAGCTCGTCGAGGGAGAAGCGGCGCAGGACGCGACCGACGCGGGTGACGCGCGGGTCGTTCTTCGGCTTGTAGAACAAGGCGATGCCGGTGACGCCCTCGGCGGCGAGGACGTCGGACAGACGCTCGTGCGCGTCGGCGACCATCGAGCGGAACTTGTACATGCGGAACCGCCGGCCGTCCTTGCCGATGCGTTCCTGCGCGTACAGCACGGGGCCGCGGCTCGTGGTGGCGACGAGGACGGCCAGGACGAGGAGCAGCGGCGAGAGCACGACGACCAGCGCGGCGGCGCCGACCCAGTCGACGACGGTCTTGGCGATGTACTTGGCACCGGTGAACCGCGGCTCGTCGACGTACATCAACGGAAGACCGGACACCGGCTGCATGATCACCCGAGGCCCGGCGACGTCGACCAGGGACAGGGTGAGCGCGAGGTCGACGTGCGACCCCTCGAGGTCCCAGCCGAGCTGCCGCACCGCTTCCGAGGTGATCGCGTCGGAGCCGGTCACGGCGACGGCGGACGCGTGCGTGGCGACGGCCACGCGGGCGGCGTCGCCCAACGAGCCGAGGACCGGGACGCCGGCGACGGTCTCGTCGGAGGCGACCTCACCGGACGGGACGCACACGCCGAGGACGGTGTACCCGGCACGCGGGCTGCGGTGGAGCTCCTCGATGAGCCGCGCGACCTTCTCGCGGTGGCCGATGACCACGACGCCCGACTGCATGCGGCCCGCGTCGCGGCGGCGGTGCAGCCACTGCCGCCACCCGTAGCGGCCGACGAGGATGAGGACGAGCCCGAGCGGTGCGGCGATCGCCAGGTAGCCGCGGCCGATGTCCATCTTCAGCAGGTAGGCGACGATCGCGACGACGGCGAACAGGCGCCAGGTGGCACCGAACACGCGGGCGTACTCGACGGGGCCGGTGCCGATGATGCGACGGTCGCGGGACCGCACCACGGCGAGCGCGGCGAGCCAGGCGGCGGTGAGGACGCCGGAGACGGTGAGGTAGGACGGCGAGTACTCGCCGGAGACGAGCGTGGTGCCGCCGATGTCGAACCGGACGACGTACGCGACGCCGACGGCGAAGACGACCGCGAACGCGTCCGTGATCGTGAGGCGGGCGACGTACCAGGGCCACCAGGGGGTGGTCGCGCCCGCGGGCGCGTCGACCTCGACGACACCCGGACGGTCGTCGGCCCGGTCGGGTCCGACGGCGCGCATCTCGACCACCGTTCCCCCCGTCTGCGGTGGACTTCACTAACCGCAGCATGCTACCTGTGGCACGGCGTTCCGGATCCGGACGAAGAATGACGAGCCGGACATCCGAGGGCACGACGGCGGCATTTTCCCGGGGATTCCACCCGCGCGCAGGCGCGGACCACGCGGCCGACGGCAGGGGGTGGGCTGGGACCCGGTGTGCGGTCGGCGAATGCATGTCCGTGAGAGAATTGCGCGCCGCGGGTCCGCCCCGCGCACCAAAGGGGAGGCATTTCGTTGGAGCTCCAGGACTATCTGCGCGTCCTGCGCAAGCGGTGGGTCTCGATCGTCGCGATCACGGCCCTGTGCGCGCTGGGCGCGGTCGGGGCGTCGCTGGCGATGACGCCGGTCTACCAGGCGACGACGCAGCTCTACGTCTCCGTGCAGGGCGGCGCGTCCACGTCGGACCTCCTCCAGGGGGCGAACTTCACGCGGCAGCAGGTGACGTCGTACGCGCAGCTCGTGAACAGCCCGAGCGTGCTGGGCCCGGTCATCGACGACATGGGCCTCGACGTGCGCGCGGAGTCCCTCGCGGGCCGGGTGCAGGCGGACTCGCCGCTCAACACCTCCCTCATCAACGTGACGGTGACGGACGAGAACCCGGCGGTGGCGGCGGCGACGGCGGACGCGATCGCCGGCCAGTTCAAGGACGTCATCGGCGAGCTCGAGACGCCCGCCGACGGCGGCCCGTCGGCGGTCAAGGTCTCGGTCGTGCGCGAGGCGACGGCACCGACGGACCCGTCGTCGCCGAACCTCAAGCTCAACCTGGCGCTCGGCCTGCTCGTCGGCCTGGCGCTCGGCGTCGGCATCGCGGTGCTGCGCGAGGTCCTGGACACGCGCGTGCGCACCGAGGACGACATCGCGCGCGTCACGGAGACGTCGGTCATCGGCACGATCCCCTACGACGAGGACGCGCCGAAGCACCCCCTGATCGTGCAGTCGAGCCCGCACAGCCACCGGGCCGAGGCCTTCCGCCGGGTCCGCACGAACCTGCAGTTCCTCGACGTGGCGGACCGGCCGCGGTCGATCGTCATCACGTCGTCGCTGCCCGGCGAGGGCAAGTCGACGACGTCGATCAACGTGGCGATCACGCTCGCGGACGCGGGCACCCGCGTGGTCCTGGTCGACGCGGACCTGCGCCGCCCGGCGGTGGCCCGCTACATGGGCCTCGAGGGCGGCGTGGGCCTCACGACGGCGCTCATCGGCCGTGCGGACGTCACGGACGTCATCCAGCCGTGGGGCAACGGCAACCTGCACGTCCTGCCCGCGGGCCAGGTCCCGCCGAACCCGAGCGAGCTGCTCGGGTCGCAGGCGATGGCGCAGCTGCTCGCCAC
This sequence comes from Cellulomonas algicola, assembly GCF_003851725.1. Taxonomy (GTDB): domain Bacteria; phylum Actinomycetota; class Actinomycetes; order Actinomycetales; family Cellulomonadaceae; genus Cellulomonas; species Cellulomonas algicola. Next base: position 16,025 of record NZ_BHYL01000012.1, read on the forward strand.
GCTGACGTCGCGCTACGACGTCGTGCTGCTCGACACCGCGCCGCTGCTGCCGGTGACGGACGCCGCGATCCTGGCGAAGCTCACCGGCGGCGCGCTGCTCGTCGCGGGCTCGGACAAGCTGCACCGCAACCAGCTGGCCGAGTCGCTGTCGTCGCTCGAGACGGTCGGCGCCCGCGTGCTCGGCATCGTGCTCAACCGCCAGCGCCGCAAGGCCGGCGAGCAGTACACGTACTACGACTACTCGCCGACGCCCGCGGTCGACGGGCGCGCGCGCAACGGGCGCCGCCGCAAGGCGCGCTCCGGCCCGTCGGCCCCGGCGACGACCCCGACGCCCGCGACGACCACGGGCGCGGTCCCGGTGTCGACGAACACCGGGTCGATCTGGCCGGGCGACGCGCTCAGCGAGTCCCGCCTGCGCGGCGCCGCGCCGACCCAGCCGCAGCCGCAGCACCAGCGCGGCGGTCCGCGCGCCTGAGTGCGCCGACCGTCGCGGCGCGACCGGCGTCTCCCTAGGATCGAGCGCGTGGAAGCCGTCGAGATGCTGGTCCGCCTCCGGCTGAGGCCGGGCATCGGACGCGTCGCCAACGCCGCGCTCCACGTGCTGGGCGTGGACTTCCCGGCGAGCGTCCGCGTCGGTCCGGGTCTGGCTCTGCCGCACGGCGCCGTCGGACTGGTCGTGCACGAGGACACCGTCATCGGCGCGAACGTGAAGATCTACCAGGGCGTCACCATCGGGCGGTCGGACACGCACCTGACGGGCGCCCGAGCGGACGGCGGCCGGGTGGTCGTCGAGGACGACGTCGTCATCGGTGCGGGGGCCGTGGTGCTCTTCCGCTCAGGCTCGACGACGACCATCGGCCGCGGCGCGGTCGTCGGCGCGAACGCCGTCGTCCTCCGCTCCGTCCCCCCGGGCGAGATCTGGGCGGGCAACCCGGCGCGACCGACTCGGCGGAGCGAGCCGTCGTCGTAGCGGCTCGCACGACGCGAAGGCCCCCGCCGGGATCCGGCGGGGGCCTTCGTCGTGCAGGAGCAGTGCGCGTCAGGCGCGGACCTCGGAGCGACGACGGGCGAGGACGATCGCACCGGCGCCGACGGCGAGCAGCGCGCCCGCACCCGCGGCGATCGGCAGCGCGTTCGAGCCGGTCGAGCTGAGGGCCGCGGGCGTCCCGGCGGCGGCACCGGCGACGGTGACGGCCTGCGTCGACAGGACGGCGCCGGAGGCGGCGTCGGTGACGACGAGCGAGAACGTGCCGGGCTGCGCGAGCGTGACGGAGAAGACGGCGTTGCCGGCGGCGTCGGTCAGCTTGCTGAACGACTTGGTGCCGGCGATCTTCACGGAGTCGGCCGGGACCGACTCGGGTGTCGTGACGGTCAGCGTGACGTTGGTCTTCGCCGGGCCCTTGACGGTGACCTTGAAGGCCTCGCCGGCGGCGGGCGTCGAGTCGGAGACCGTGCCCTTGTCCTGGTAGTTCTCGGCGCCGTAGCCGAAGGCGGCGGACGGCGCGAGGACGAGGGCTGCGGCGGCGGCAGCGGTGACGAGCGCGCGACGGGTCTTCATGGTGCTCCCCCAGGATGGGACGGACGACAACGGCACGGAATGACCTTTTCGGGCGTTTCCCCGCCTGTGACCCTGGAAATGGGTCGGCGTCACCGTACCGATTCGCTGGAGCAACCGGAAGCAAGGATCGTCGGCCCCGAGCCGCTGGCCAACGGCGTGGAACGCACCACGACGTCGCCGGTGGAGGACTTTCCGGTGACGATCTCGAGATCGAGCGTCCCAGATTGTCCGGGTGCGAGCGTGAATGTCCGCGCGACCACCCCGAGCTGGTCGTGCACCTGCGCGAGCACCCCTGATTCCTCGGAATTCACCCGCACCGTCTCGACGAATCCCCCGGACGGCGCATACACGAGGACGTTGGTCGCCACCTCACCGGGCGGGACGACGCGGTCAGGCCCGACGACGTACTCGGGGAGCGTCGCGGCGTCGTCCGGCGCGGTCGACGTGAGCGTCACGGTGAGGTCGACGACCTGGGACCCGTCGGGTCGGCACTGCGCGACCTCACCCGTGACGTCGAGGTCCAGGTAGTAGCCCATCTTCGCCTGCGTGCCGTCGTTGAGGTAGACGCCGACGACGGGCGAGTCCTGGCCGTCGCGCCCGCGCAGCGCACCCGCGAGGACGGTCGGCGCGAGCAGCTCCTGCTCCTCGGCGTGCGCGGACCACAGCATGAGCCGGCCCTCGCGCGCGGCCTGCGCGAGCGCGTCGACGACCGCCCCCGCGTCGCCCTGGCCCCCCGCGACGGCGCCGAAGACGGTGGCCGCGGTCGACGCGAAGTAGGCGTCCTGGTCGGCGGGCTCCTCGAGCCGCAGGTAGACGCCGTTGAGCAGCTCCGTGACGGCGTTGTCGCGCGACAGCGTGGTGCCGTCGGACAGCCCGACGGGACCGGTCGCCCCGAGGACGAGCGCGAGCGCACCGGGGTCGACCGACAGCACGCCGTCGACCTCCCCGCCGACCTCCTGCTGCCAGATCGCCCGCGCGAGCGCAGCCGACCGGGGGAAGTCCGGCGTGAACGTGACGTCGCGCATGTCGGTGCCGACGAGCGGGCTGAACAGCGCCTGCTCGGTGTCGCTCAACGGCAGCGCCGGCTCGGCGAGGCCGGACAGCTCGCCGCCGCTGCGCTGGTCGACCACGTCGATGCGGCCGTCCTGCGCGCGCAGCACGAGGACCGTGCCGGGGATGCCGCCGGTCGCCCGGGGCTCGGCGTTGTTCTGCACGAGCACGAGGTAGGTGCGCGGCTCGGCGGACCCGAGCATCGCGGGCAGCAGAGTCGCGGCTCGCGCCGCGGTGGCGGTGGTCGCGGCGACGTCGTCGACCTGGGCGCGCAGCTCGTCGACGGGCCCGGCGAGCTGGCCGACGAGGCGCGAGGTGTCGATCGCGTCGAGCTGCTGCACGGCGGCCTGCACGGCGGTGTCGGCCCCGACGACCTGCGGCGCGGCCCGGCGCAGCGGGTCGAGGTCCACCTGACCGTCGACGGGCGCGAGGGCCGCGGGGTCGACGAGCGCGACGGCGTCGACGAGCGGCGGCAGGCCGTGCTGCGCGAGGTTGTCGACGACGTCGGCGACGACCTGCACGGCGCCCGTCTGGTCACCCACCCACGGCAGCGCACCGGCGAGGGACCACACGGGTCCGCGCGTGCGGGCGTGCGCGGTCGCGGCGTCCTCCTGGAGCCGGGTGACGGTCGCGCGGGCAGCCTCGACGTCGCCGCCGGTGGCCTGCTCCTGCAGCGTCACGACCTCGCCGCGCGCGTCGAGGAGCGCGGCGCGGGCCGCGAGGACGTCGGCGACGAGCCACCCGACGGCGACCAGCCCGAGGAGCACGAGCGCGCCGACGGCACCGAGCACGGCGCGCCGGTCCAGCACGAGCCGTCGACGCCACCGCGGCTCGGCGGGCGTCTCCTGCTCCGGCACGACCTGCGTGGACCAGGCGTCGCCCCAGTCCGGATGTGTCACGCAGGTCCTTCCGCTCGGCTCGGGTCACGCTCCTGCCGTGCGGACGACCGCCCGCCGGCGCGCTCGATGGTAACCGCGCGGGCTGTGCGCCCGGACAGCCGCCGCGGGCGTCCGACGGCGCGCCGCAGCACGCCGGGCGCGGTCCTCGCGGCCGGCGTGCGCGGTGCTCGGGTCAGCGCGTCGCGGCGCGGTGC
>NZ_BHYL01000013.1 GCF_003851725.1 Cellulomonas algicola
GGACGAGCACGCCCGCCGCCCGGCCGCGACCCCGCGAGCGCGCGGCCGCAGGGGCCGGCGCGGTCGTCACTCGGCGACCCGGCGGAGCCGGGACGCGACCTGGACCGCGCGGACCGCGGCGGCCGCCTTGTTGCGCGACTCGGCGTACTCGAGCGCGGGGACCGAGTCGGCGACGATGCCGCCGCCCGCCTGCACGCTCGCGCGACCGTCCCGGATGAGCGCCGTGCGGATCGCGATCGCCATGTCCATGTCGCCCGCGAAGTCGAAGTAGCCGACGGTGCCGCCGTAGATGCCGCGGCGGGCCGGCTCGATCTCGTCGATGAGCGCGATCGCACGGGGCTTGGGCGCGCCCGACAGCGTGCCCGCGGGGAACGTCGCGGTGAGCGTCTGGAGGGCCGTCGCGCCCGCGCGCAGCCGCCCGACGACCGTCGAGCAGATGTGCATGATGTGCGAGTACCGCTTGACCGCCATGAACTCGACGACCTCGACGCTCGAGGGCTCGCAGACCTTGACGAGGTCGTTGCGGGACAGGTCGACGAGCATGATGTGCTCGGCGCGCTCCTTGGGGTCGGCGAGCACCTCGTCCTGGAGCGCGCGGTCCTCCTCGGGCGTCGCGCCGCGTGGGCGGGACCCGGCGATCGGGAACGTCACGACGTGCCCGTCGGTCACCTTGACGAGCGTCTCCGGGCTCGAGCCGACGACCGCGAAGTCGTGCCCGTCCGCGTCCTGGAGCTGCAGGTAGTACATGTACGGGCTCGGGTTGATCGTCCGCAGCACGCGGTAGACGTCGATCGGGTCGGCCGGGCAGTCGAGGTCGAGGCGCTGCGAGAGCACGACCTGGAACACCTCGCCGTCGCGGATGGCCTCCTTGCCGATGCCGACCGCCTGCTCGAACTCCGCGCGCGTCGAGCGGAACTCCAGCTCGGGCTCGGGGACGTCGGCGAGCGCCGCGACGCCCGGCTCCGCCGGGTCCAGCAGCGCGCGCTGCATCGCGTCGAGCCGCGCGACGGCGTCGGCGTGCGCCTCGTCGACGCGCTCGTCGGTGTCGTCGAAGTTGATCGCGTTGGCGACCAGCCACACCGAGCCGTCGTGGTGGTCGACGACCGCGAGGTCGGTCGCGAGCAGCAGCGTGAGCTCGGGGACGCCGAGCTCCTCGGGCGCCTTCGCGGGCAGCGTCGGCTCCCAGTGCCGCACGACGTCCCACCCGAGCGCCCCGACCAGCCCACCGGTCAGCGGCGGCAGGCCGTGGATCGCGGGCGTGCGCAGGACGTCGAGCGTGCGGCCGAGCACGTCGAGCGCGTCGCCCTCCGTCGGGACGCCCACGGGCACGTCGCCGACCCACACGGGCGCGCCGTCGCGGACCGTGAGCGTCGCGCGCGAGCGGACGCCGACGAACGACCAGCGGCTCCACGTGCCGTCGGACTCCGCGGACTCGAGCACGAACGTGCCGGGGCGGCCCGCCGCGAGCGTGCGGTACAGGCCGACGGGCGTGACGTCGTCCGCGAGCAGCCGGCGCACGACGGGGATGACGCGCCGGTCCGCCGCGAGCGCCCGGAACGTGTCGACCGACGGCCACGTGCCGCCCCAGGGGACGTCCGCGGTGACGACGTCGACGGGGACGTGGGCGGCGGGCGCGGTCATGCGTCTCCTTCAGGTGCGGGTGCGTCGGCGGCCGCGGGTGCGTCGGCCGGTGCGGGTGCGGCGGCGGGTGCCGGGACGGGTCGGTGGCCGGCGACCACCGCGAGCGGTCCCCCGGCCTCGAAGCACGTGCGGGTGCCGGTGTGGCAGGCGGCGCCGACCTGGTCGACCTCGACGAGGAGCGCGTCGCCGTCGCAGTCGAGCGAGACGGCCTTGACGTACTGCGCGTGCCCGGACGTGTCGCCCTTGCGCCAGTACTCCTGGCGCGAGCGGCTCCAGAACGTCACGCGGCCGGTCGTCAGGGTGCGGTGCAGCGCCTCGTCGTCCATCCAGCCGACCATGAGGACCTCGCGCGTGTCGTGCTGCTGCACGACGGCCGCGACGAGGCCGTGCTCGTCGTGGCGCAGCCGCTGCGCGACCTGCGGGTCGAGGAGGGTGGCGGACGGGTTCTCGCGAGGCACGGACCGATCCTGCCACGGTGGCGCGTCCCGCCAGGGCCGGTGTCCGGGACCGACGTCGGCGGGGGCGTGCGCGCGCCTCGGCGCGGCAGCGCGTCCCGGTCTCCCGCGCCCGCGCGTCGACGGGTCCGGACGCCGCGGGCCGCGGGTGTCAGCGGGTCTGCGCGACCCAGGCGGCGTGCATCGCCGCGTAGGTGCCGCCGGTCGCGACGAGCTCGGCGTGGTGCCCCGTCTCGACGACGCGCCCGGCGTCGACGACGACGACGAGGTCGGCGGCCTCGGCGGTGGACAGCCGGTGCGCGATGGTCAGCGTCGTGCGGCCCGTGCTCAGCTCCTCGAGCGCGCGCACGAGGCGGACCTCGGTGGCGGGGTCGACCGCGCTCGTCGCCTCGTCGAGCAGCAGCACGTCGGGGTCGGCGAGGTAGGCGCGTGCGAGCGCGACGAGCTGGCGCTCCCCCGCGGACAGGGACTCGCCGCGCTGGCCCACGTCGGTGTCGAGCCCGGCGGCGAGCTCGTCGACCCAGGGACCGAGCCCGAGCGCCTCGACGGCGTCGCGCACGCGTGCGTCGGCGGGGTCGGGAGCGGTGCCGTCGGGCGTCCGCAGGCCGTACGCGACGTTCTCGGCGACCGTGCCCTCGAACAGGAAGCCCTCCTGCGGGACGAGCACGACGCGGGCGCGCAGGTCCGTCGCGGGGATGTCCCGCAGGTCGGTGCCGTCGAGCAGCACGCGCCCGTGCTCGGGGTCGACGAGGCGCGCGACGAGCCGGGCGATCGTCGTCTTGCCGGAGCCGGTCGCCCCGACGACGGCCACGGACGCGCCCGCGGGCACCTCCAGGTCGACGTCGTGCAGGACGCGGCGACCCTCGGGGTACGCGAAGGCCACGTCGCGCAGCTCGACCGTCGCGGGACCGCGCGCGCTGGGCACGCCGTCGGGGCCCGGGTCCTGCACCGCGACCGGCGTCTCGAGCACGCCGAGCACGCGCCGCCACCCGGCCACCGCGTTCTGGAGCTCGTTGAGGATCTCGGTCGCCATCTGGACGGGACCCGTGAACAGCTGGACGAGGAACAGGAAGGCGAGCAGGCGACCCACCGAGACGTCGCCGCGGACGCCGAGGAACGTGCCGATGACGACGACGAGCGCGAGGACCACGTTCGACACGAGCACGCCGCTCGAGAAGACGACGGACACGAGGTTCTGCGCGCGCACCATCGCGCTGCGCGTCGCGGTGATCGCGGCGTCGAGGCGGCGCTGGGTGCGGTCGGCGGCGCCGTACGCGCGGATCGTCTCGGCGCCCACGACCGACTCCGACACCGTGCCGAGCATCGCGCCGTACCGCTCGCGGACCGCGGAGTACCGCGCGTTGACCCGACGCTGCAGCGGCGGCAGGACGAGCAGCAGGGGGATGAAGCCGAGCCACACGACGAGCGTGAGCTGCCACGAGTACAGCGCCATGAGGGCCGAGGCGGCGACGATCTGCAGCACCGAGACGAGCAGCATGATCCCGCCCCACTGCACGAACAGCGAGATGGTGTCGACGTCGGACGTGACGCGGCTGACGAGCGACCCGCGCCGCTCGGTGTGCTGCGTGAGGACGGACAGGTCGTGCACGTGCCGGAACGCGCGCGTGCGCAGCGCGAGCAGCCCGTCCTCGCTCGACCGGAACAGGCGGACGTTGACGTACGCCGAGCACACCGCGGCAGCGAGGAGCCCGACGGCCGCCGCGCCCGTGAGCGTGAGCACGCGCGGGACGTCCGGTCCGCCGGGCGCGAGGATGCCCGTGTCGACGGTCTGCTGGACCACGAGCGGCACGAGCACCTTGCCGAGCGCGGCCAGCACCGCGAGCAGGAGCGTCACGCGCCACCCACGCAGCATCTGCGGCGACACCTCGAGGCCGCGGCGCAGGGTCGCGAGGATGCCCAGCGTGCTCGCGGACGCCATCCGGTGGTCGGGCGTGCCCGACGTCGTCGCGCTCATCGGGCGTCCTCCCCGGCCGGCACCGGCTGCGGGTCGTCGTCGAGCTCCTCGACGCCGTCGGCGGCCCGGCGCGCCGACTCCTCCTCGTACGCGGTGGCGAGCGCCCGGTAGCCGTCGTCGCGCGCCAGGAGCTCGACGTGCGAGCCGCGGTCGACCACCCGGCCGGACTCGACGTGCACGACCTCGTCGGCCAGCAGCACGGACGACATCCGGTAGGCGACCAGGAGCACCGTGGGCGACCCCGCGCGGTCGTCGCGCAGGCCGCGCAGGATCGCCTGCTCGACGCGGGGGTCCACCGCGGACGTCGCGTCGTCGAGCACGAGCACGCGTGGATCGCGGACCAGCGCCCGGGCCAGCGCGAGGCGCTGCCGCTGCCCGCCCGAGAGGTTCGCGCCGCGCTCGCCGAGCGGCGCGTCGAGCCCGCCGGGCAGCGCGCGCACGACGTCGTCGACGTGCGCGGCACGCAGCGCCTCCCAGACCGCGTCGTCGGAGGGCGCCTGCGGGTCGTCGGCGTCGGCGAGGGTGACGTTGCCGCGGACGGTGTCCTCGAAGACGAAGGTCGACTGCGACACGAACGCGACGTGCCGCGACAGGTCGGCAGGGACGACGTCGCGCAGGTCCGTGCCGTCGACGTGGACGCTGCCGGTCGTCGGGTCGCTCAGGCGGCCGACGAGGGACACGAGGGTCGACTTCCCCGAGCCCGTCGGCCCGACGACCGCGACGACACGACCGGGGGCGACGTCGAGGTCGACGCCGTGCAGCAGCTCGACGGGACCACGCGGACCGGGGACCGCGAGGCTGACGTCACGGAGCTCGACGCGCGCACCGCCGGGCGGCGGGGTCCATCGCGTGGTCCCGGCGGGCAGCGCACCGCGGGCGTCGACGACGCGCGCGATGCGGTCGTAGCCGACCAGCGCGCGCGGCAGCTCGCCGAGCACCCAGCCGAACGCCCGCACGGGCACCGCCAGCAGCGTGAGCAGGTAGGCCGCCGCGACGACGTCGCCCGTGCCGATCCGTCCGGCCGCGACCTGCACGGCGCCGACGACGAGCACCAGCAGCGTGCCGAGGCTCGGCAGCACGTCGATGACGGGGTCGAAGAACGCGCGGACGACGCCGACCCGGACGTTCGCGTCGCGCAGCTCGCGTGCACGGGCCGCGAACCGCGCGGCCTCGCGCTCCTCCGTGCCGAGGGCCTTCACGAGCAGCGCGCCCTCGAAGCTCTCGTGGGCGACGTCGGCGACCCCGGCGCGCAGCTCCTGGGCGTGGCCGACCGCGGGTGCCATCCGCCGCTGGAACACGAAGTTGGCGACGAGGGCGAGCGGCACGACGACGAGCGCGGCGAGTGCGAGCCACACGTCGGTGCCCAGCAGCCCGACGGCCGCCACCGCGAGCATGACGACGACGCCGAGCGCGAACGGCAGGGGGTTGAACACCCCGGTCGACGCCTCGACGTCGGCGCTCGCGTTCGACAGCAGCTGACCCGTGGGGTGCTGCTTGTGCCACGACATCGGCAGGCGCAGGTACTGCCGGGTGACCCGCGTGCGGTGGTCCGCCTGGATCTGGGCGAACCCCATGCCGGCGAAGATCCGTCGTCCCGCGACCGAGACCGCGAGCGTCACGGCGACGGCCAGCAGCGCCAGGCCGGCGAGCCAGATCCGGTCGCGGGCCTGCGCGGAGCCGGCGAGCGCGGGCACGACGACCTCGTCGGTCGCCCACCCGAGCACGCGGCTCACGGCCACGACGGAGACGCCGAAGACCGCCGACGTGCCGATCGCGACCGCGTAGGTCCACGGGTGCGCCGCGATGCCGCGGACCACGATCGTCGCGGCCCGGCGGGGTGCCGAGCCGGTGAGCGTCATCGGTCGCGACGAGGGAGCTCGCGAGCGCACGCGCAGGCCTTTCGGGAGGGGGCGGGAAACCGTCATCCTCTCACGCGGTCGCGACGCGTCGCCCGGCGGACACGGCCGCCCGGACCGCCCGCGCGCCCCCGCGCCGCGGGCTGGTCGTCGCCGCCGTCGAGGCCCGTCTCGTGACGCGGACCAGCGCTCCCACGTGCGACGATGCGGGGATGACGTGGCACGAGGTGGAGCGCGCGCAGCTGGCCGAGGCTCTGCGAGCCGTCCCGCCCGACGCGCCCACGCTGTGCGAGGGCTGGCAGGCCCGTCACCTCGCGGCGCACGTGGTCCTGCGCGAGCACTCCCCCGTCGTCGGTGCCGGGATCGCGGTGCCCGCGCTCGCAGGCCGAGCAGAGGCCGCGATCGAGCGGCTCGCCGACGACGCCGCGACCGAGGGCGCGTACCGGGACCTCGTCGCGCGCGTCGCGGCGGAGCCGCCGCGCTGGCACCCGATGTCGTGGGCGGGTGAGCTCGCGAACGTCGTCGAGTTCTTCGTCCACACCGAGGACGTCCGGCGCGGCTCCGGTCCGACGCCGCCGCGGGACCTCGACCCAACGCTCGTCGAGGTGCTGTGGAAGCACCTGGGTGGCGCGGGGGGTGCCCGGCTGCACCGGCTCCCGATCGGTGTCGTGCTGGTGCGCGAGGACGGCCCGCGCCGGCAGGTGCGGCGCCCGAAGGACGGCTACGGGACGGTCGTCGTGCGGGGTGCGGTCGGCGAGCTCGTGCTGTTCGCGTTCGGGCGCGGCGCGGCCGCCGACGTGACGGTGCAGGGCGACCCGCAGGACGTGGAGATCCTCACGGACCGCCTGCCGGTCTGAGCCGTCCTCACCGACCGCCTGCCGGTCCGAGCCGTCCTCGTCGACCGCCTGCCGGTCTGACTCGCTGCCTCCCGCGCGCGGCCCGTGGGCCGGGCATCAGCGGACGACGACGCCCGCCGCGCGCAGCGCGTCCTTGACGTCGCGCACGGTCAGCTGGCCGAAGTGGAAGACGCTCGCGGCGAGCACCGCGTCGGCGCCGGCCCTCGCCGCGTCGACGAAGTGCTGCACGGTCCCCGCACCGCCGCTCGCGACGAGCGGGATGCGCACCTCGCGGCGCACGTCGCCGATCATCTCGAGGTCGAAACCGGCCTCCGTGCCGTCGGCGTCCATCGAGTTCAGCAGCACCTCGCCCGCGCCGAGCTCGGCGGCCCGCGCTGCCCACGCGACGGCGTCGAGACCCGTGCCGCGCTTGCCGCCGTGCGTCGTGACCTCGTAGCCGGAGTCGGTGCGCACGTCACCCGTCACGCGGCGCGCGTCGATCGAGATCGTGAGGACCTGGCTGCCGAAGCGGTGCGCGATCTCGGAGATCAGCTCGGGCCGCGCGATCGCGGCGGTGTTCACGCCGACCTTGTCCGCGCCCGCACGCAGCAGGCGGTCGACGTCGTCCGTCGACCGCACGCCCCCGCCCACGGTCAGCGGGACGAAGATCTCCTCGGCCGTGCGGCGGACGACCTCGATCGTGGTGTCGCGGCCCCCCGACGACGCGGACACGTCGAGGAACGTCACCTCGTCGGCGCCCTCGGCGTCGTAGCGGCGCGCGAGCTCGACCGGGTCACCGGCGTCGCGGAGGTTCTCGAAGTTCACGCCCTTGACGACGCGACCCGCGTCGACGTCGAGGCACGGGATGACGCGCAGCGCCACGGTCATCAGGAGCCTCCGTCGGGTGAGCCGGTCGCGAGGATGTCGACGACGAACACGACGGTCTGCCCGGCGAGCTCCTGGCTCTCCGTGACGCCGAGCGCGTACGTCGGGGGGACGACGAGCATGACCTGGCTGCCGACGGGCTGGTCGACGAGCCCTTCCGCCCAGGCCTGCACGTCCTGCAGGCCGAACGACACGGGCAGTCCGTGCGTCCACGTCGAGTCGAACGACTCGCCCGTCGTCCACGCGAAGCCCGTGTACTGCACGGTGATGACGTCGGTCGGGGTGACCTGCGCACCCGCACCGCGCAGCACCTGCTGGACGACGAGCTGGTCGGGCGGCTCCGTGCCGGTCGGGGTGATGGACGGCGCCCCCGACGCGTCGAGCGTGACCGCCGGGAGGTCCGGTCTCGGCGGCATGGGCTCGCCGTCGGCACGCGTCGGCAGCACGTCGAGGACGGTCACCGTCGGGTAGTCGACCGCGCCGGAGCCACGGGGCGGGCTCACCTGGAGCAGGCGTGCCCCGACCTTCTGGCCGCGCAGGGTCTCGTACAGGTCGGTGCCGAGGTCCTCCTCCGTGAGGAGCCGCGGCGTGGGCGTCGTGGAGTAGCTCTCGTCGACGAGCGACGCGTCGCTGCCGTTCTCGAGCCAGAAGTCGATGAGCACGGGCCCGCCCTCGACGAGCTCCGCGCCGGTCCCCGGCCAGATCTCCTCGCGGTACGTCGACGTCACCTCGAGCGGCGTGAGGTACGTGAGCGTCGGCGCCTCGCCCGGCTCCCCCGTGACGGTGATCTCGGGATCCGCGGCCTGCGGCGTCGTGCACCCCGCGAGCAGCGCGAGCGCCACGAGCGCGGCGGCCGCCGTCTCCCGCAGTCGTCGCACGTCGGTCCTTCCTGGTGGTGGGCGCCCCCCGCCTCGGCGTCCTGTTACGCCCGCGAGGCGCCACCGTACCGGGTCGGTCCGGGGCGGGGCTGCGGGCGACCAGGGGCGGCCGCGACGGGTCGCGGCCGGTCGCCGGGTCCGCGGGCACGCACACTGTACGGCGCCCGCCTGGGCGCTACATCGACTCGATGAGGCGGTCCACACGCTCGTCGACGCTGCGGAACGGGTCCTTGCACAGCACCGTGCGCTGCGCCTGGTCGTTGAGCTTGAGGTGCACCCAGTCGACCGTGTAGTCGCGGCGGGCCTCCTGCGCGGCGCGCACGAAGTCGCCGCGGAGCTTGGCGCGGGTCGTCTGCGGGGGCACCGCGGTGGCCTCGAAGATCTCCAGGTCGCTCGTCACGCGCTCGACCAGGCCCTTCGCGGCCAGCAGGTTGTACAGCCCCTCGGTGCGGGAGATGTCGTGGTACGCGAGGTCGAGCCGCTGCACGCGCACGTCGGACAGCTCGAGGTCGTGCTTGGCGCGGTACCGCTCGATGAGCTGGTACTTGATGACCCAGTCGAGCTCGCGCTCCACGAGCGACAGGTCACCCGTGCGCAGCGCGCGCAGCCCGCGCTCCCAGAGGTCGAGGACCTGCTTCGTCTCGGGCGTCGGGCCGCCCTCGGTCGACACGAAGTCCACGACGCGCGTGAGGTACTCCTCCTGCAGGTCGAGCGCCGTGACGGTCCGGCCGTTCGCGAGGACCACCGGGTGCTTGCCGGTGAGGTCGTGGCTGATCTCGCGGATCGCGCGGATCGGGTTCTCGAGCGTCATGTCGCGCATCGGGATGCCGGCCTCGACCATGCGCAGGATGAGGTCCGTCGCCCCGACCTTGAGCATGGTCGTCGTCTCGGACATCGACGAGTCGCCCACGATGACGTGCAGCCGGCGGAAGTGCTCCGCGTCGGCGTGCGGCTCGTCGCGCGTGTTGATGATCGGACGCGACCGCGTGGTCGCGCTCGACACGGCCTCCCAGATGTGGTCGGCCCGCTGCGACAGGCAGAACAGCGCGCCGCGCGGCGTGCTCAGCACCTTGCCCGCGCCCGTGAGCACCTGGCGCGTGATGAGGAACGGCACGAGCACGTCCGACAGGCGCGCGAAGTCGCCCTGCCGTCGCACGAGGTAGTTCTCGTGGCAGCCGTACGAGTTGCCCGCGGAGTCCGTGTTGTTCTTGAACAGGTGGATGCGGCCCGGCAGCCCTTCGTGCTCGAGGCGCTGCTGCGCGTCCGCCACGAGACCCTCGAGGATCCGCTCGCCCGCGCGGTCGTGCGCGACGAGCTGGCGCACGTCGTCGCACTCCGCGGTCGCGTACTCGGGGTGCGAGCCGACGTCCAGGTAGAGCCGGGAGCCGTTGCGGAGGAAGACGTTCGACGAGCGTCCCCACGCGACGACCTTGCGGAACAGGTAGCGCGCCACCTCGTCCGCGGACAGCCCGCGGCCGTCCTGCGCGGCGCACGTGACGCCGTACTCGGTCTCGAGCCCGAAGATCCGTCGGTCCATGGCTGCTCCCCTCCTCCGGGCCTCGTGGTCGTCAGTCGTCGTGCGGTGCCGGAGCCGGCGGGTCGCCGGCTCCGTCGGGCGTGAGCAGGTCCTCGAGCAACGCGCCCGTGAGCCGCCGGAACGTGCGACGGGGCCGCGTGCGGTCGAGGACGGCGACCTCGAGCTGCTGCGCCGGGATCGCGCGCGACTCGCCCCCGTCGTCGCCCGACGCGCCGAGCACGTCGACCGCGAGTCGCAGCACCTCGCGCAGCGTCATGCCCGGGCGCCAGCCCGACGCGAGCAGCCCGCCGAGCCGGTCGGCCTGCCCGCCCATGACGACGTAGCCGTGCTCGTCCGCGACGGAGCCGTCGTACGAGAGCCGGTACACCTGGTCGCCCGCCGGCTCACGGCCGACCTCCGCGACGACGAGCTCGACCTCGAGCGGCTTCGACTCGGTCGTGAACACCGTGCCGAGCGTCTGCGCGTACGCGTTCGCCAGGCCGCGCGCCGTGACGTCCTCGCGGTCGTAGGAGTAGCCCCGCAGGTCGGCGTAGCGCACGCCCGCGACGCGCAGGTTCTCGAACTCGTTGTACTTGCCGACCGCCGCGAACGCGATGCGGTCGTAGATCTCCGAGATCTTGTGCAGCGCGCGCGAGGCGTTCTCCGTCGCGAACGCGATCCCGTCGTCGTACTGCAGCACCACGACGGACCGGCCGCGGGCGATGCCCTTGCGCGCGTAGTCCGCCCGGTCCTTCATGAGCTGCTCGGGCGAGACGTAGAACGGCATGCTCATCGCGCACCTCCGCGGTCCGCGTGCGACGCACGCCGCTCGTCCTCGACGAGGGCCACGAGCTCGCCGAGCTCGGCGTCCGGCACGCGCAGGTAGCCCGCCTCCGTCACGGTCGCCACGACGGGCCAGATCCGCCGCGTCGAGTCGGGGCCGCCCGTCGCCGAGTCGTCGTCCGCGGCGTCCACGAGCGCCTCGACCGCGACGCGCACGCCGCCCGCCGGGTCCAGCCCGGGCCGCCACAGCTTCTTGAGGGACCCGCGCGCGAACACCGAGCCCGAGCCGACCGCGTGGTGGTCGTGCTCCTCGTAGCGGCCGCCCGTGACGTCGTAGGAGAAGATCCGGCCGACGCGCCGGTCGAGGTCGAAGCCCGCGAACAGCGGGACGACCGCGAGGCCCTGCATCGCGAGCCCGAGGTTGCCGCGGATCATCGTCGACAGCCGGTTCGCCTTGCCGTCGAGCGACAGCAGGCTGCCCTCGATCTTCTCGTAGTGCTCGAGCTCGAGCTGGAACAGCCGCACGAGCTCCGTGGCGAGGCCCGCCGTGCCGGCGATGCCCACCGCGGAGTACTCGTCCGCCGGGAAGACCTTCTCGATCTCGCGGCTCGCGATCATCGAGCCCATCGTGGCGCGGCGGTCCCCCGCCATCACGACCCCGCCGTCGACCGCGAGCGCGACGATCGTCGTGCCGTGCGGCGCGTGGACCTCGGACGTGGGCAGCGGCCGGTTACCGGGCAGCAGCTCGGGTGCGTGCCCGGCGAGGAAGTCGACGAACGACGACGAGCCGGGGGTGGTGAAGGTGTGCGGGAGCCGCCCCGAGGCGGCGCGGTCGGGCTGCGGTGTCAGTGGGGCCATCGACGCTCACTGACCGCCCTTCTGGACGAACCCGCGGACGAACTGCTCCGCGTTGGACTCCAGGACGTCGTCGATCTCGTCGAGCAGCGCGTCCACCTCGGCGTCGCGCGACTGCGCGGACGGCGCGGCCGGCACCGGCGCGTCGGCGCCGTCGACCGGGTCCTCGTCGTCGCGGCGGGGCCGCACCTGTTCCTGACCAGCCATGGTGACCTCCGTAGGCGTCGCGCTGACCTGCTCGATCCCACCCTAGGCCCATCCTCCGACGCATCCGGGGCGAGCGCCCGCGAGGCGGACACGCCTTTCGCCCACGGCGCAGCGGTCGCGTCAGGCGCCGAGCTCGGCCAGGAGCGCGCGGGCGTCCTCGCAGCGGTCCAGCAGGTCGCCCACGTGCGCGCGTGTGCCGCGCAGCGGGTCGCGCATGGGCACGCGCTGGAGCGTCGCGGCGCCGGGCACGTCGAACACGACCGAGTCCCAGCTCGCGGCGGAGATCTCGGCGCCGTAGCGGGCGACGGCCTCGCCGCGGAAGTAGGCGCGCGTGTCGTGCGGCGGGTGCCACACGGCGTCCTCGACCTGCGCGGGCGTGACGAGCAGGTCGACGGCCCCGGCCGCGACGAGCCGGTGGTAGAGGCCGCGCTCGGGTCGCAGGTCCGACCACTGCAGGTCGACCGCGGCGAGGCGGGGGTGGTCCCACGCGAGGTGGTCGCGGCGGCGCATGCCCTCGAGCAGCCGGAGCTTGGCGAGCCACTCGACCGTGCGCGCGCAGCTCGCGGGGTCGGTCGCGAGGCCGTCGAGCACGGCCTGCCAGCGGTCGAGCACGTCGGTCGTCTGCCCGTCGAGCGGGTCGCCGACGTGCGCGAGCGCGGTGCGCACGGCGTCGAGGTACTCGCGCTGCACCTCGATCGCGGTGAGGCGGCGGCCGTCCGCGAGCTCGACCCGGGTGGTGAGCGTGACGTCGTGGCTCACGAGGTGGACGGCGTGCACGGGGTCGCGCAGGGCCAGCCGGTCGATCGCGGCGAGCGCGCCGCCCGCACCGCCCTCGGCGACGGCCCGCTCGATCAGCCACAGGACGAGCGACGTCGTGCCGAGCCGCAGGTAGGTCGCGACCTCGAGCATCGTGGCGTCGCCGATGATGACGTGCAGGCGTCGCCAGCGGTCGGGGTCGGCGTGCGGCTCGTCGCGCGTGTTGACGATGGGCCGGCGCAGCGTCGTCTCCAGGCCGATCTCGGCCTCGATGTAGTCGGCCCGCTGCGAGAGCTGGAAGCCCGGGGTCTCGCCGCGCTGGCCGACGCCGACGCGACCCGCGCCGGTGAACACCTGGCGCGTCACGAGGAACGGGATGAGCCGGCTCGCGAGGTCCGTGAACGGCACGGCGCGGTCGACGAGGTAGTTCTCGTGCGTGCCGTAGGTCGCGCCCTTGCCGTCGACGTTGTTCTTGTAGAGCGCGACGTCGGGCAGCGCGGGCGTCGACGCGAGCGCGCGCACCGACGCGAGCATGACGAGCTCGCCCGCCCGGTCCCAGCGCACGGCGTCGAGCGGCGAGGTGACCTCGGGCGAGGAGTACTCGGGGTGCGCGTGGTCGACGTAGAGCCGTGCGCCGTTGGTGAGGATGACGTTCGCGGCGCCCGGGTCCTCGTACTCCTCGGTCGTGCCGCGCGGGAGCTCCTGCGGGCCGTCGCCCGTGTCCGCCGGGCCCGCCGGCGCGACGCGGTCAGGGTCGTCGGTGAGGAGCGACGGGTGCGCCGACGCGCGCTGCAGGTGGAACCCGCGGGCGTCGTGCAGCGGGTCCTCGTCGTCGTAGTCCCACCGGGCGCGGGCCCGGCCGCCCTCGCGCGCCGCCGCGTGCACCGCGACGACGTGGCTCGACAGGAGCATCGGGTTCGCGAGGGGGCGACCCGGCTGGAGGATGCCGTACTCGGTCTCGATCCCCATCACGCGGCGCACGGTCACGGCTCCACCCTAGGCGTCCGTCGCAGCACGTCACCGCGGACGTCCGCGCGCCGGGCACCACCGGGACGGCGGGCCCGGCGCGGGTCGGCGTCGGAGGTGGGGTGAGTCGTCAGAGGTACTGGCCGGTGCTCGTGACCGTCTCGATCGTGCGCGACGTGTCCGTGCCCTTCTTGCCCTGGACGATCGTGCGGATGAACACGATGCGCTCCCCCTTCTTGCCGGAGATGCGCGCCCAGTCGTCGGGGTTCGTCGTGTTCGGCAGGTCCTCGTTCTCGCGGAACTCGTCGACGCACGCCGTGAGCAGGTGGTCGACGCGGATGCCGCGCTGGCCGGTCGCGAGGAGGTCCTTGATCGCGGACTTCTTCGCGCGGTCGACGACGTTCTGGATCATCGCGCCCGAGTTGAAGTCCTTGAAGTAGAGGACCTCCTTGTCGCCGCTCGCGTACGTCACCTCGAGGAAGCGGTTCTCCTCGCTCTCGGTGTACATGCGCTCGACGACGCGCGTGATCATCGCCTCGACCGCCGTCGACGCGGAGTCGCCGTGCTCGCGCAGGTCGTCCTCGTGGATCGGCAGGTCGGCCGTGAGGTACTTGCCGAAGATCTCGCGCGCACCCTCGGCGTCGGGCCGCTCGATCTTGATCTTCACGTCCAGGCGGCCGGGACGCAGGATCGCGGGGTCGATCATGTCCTCGCGGTTCGAGGCGCCGATGACGATGACGTTCTCGAGCCGCTCGACACCGTCGATCTCGGAGAGCAGCTGCGGCACGATCGTCGTCTCGACGTCGCTCGACACGCCCGTGCCGCGCGTGCGGAACAGCGACTCCATCTCGTCGAAGAACACGACGACCGGGTGCCCCTGCGACGCCTTCTCCCGGGCGCGGGCGAAGATCAGGCGGATGTGCCGCTCGGTCTCGCCGACGTACTTGTTGAGCAGCTCGGGGCCCTTGACGTTGAGGAAGAACGACCGCGTCTCCGCGCCCTCCTCGCCCCGCGCCGCAGCCGCGGTCGCCGCGAGCGAGTGCGCGACGGCCTTCGCGATGAGCGTCTTGCCGCACCCGGGCGGGCCGTACAGCAGCACGCCCTTCGGCGGCTTCAGGCCGTGCTCGCGGAACAGCTCGGGGTGCAGGAACGGCAGCTCGACGGCGTCGCGGATCGCCTCGATCTGGGGGCCCAGGCCGCCGATGTCCTCGTACTGGATGTCCGGCACCTCTTCGAGGACGAGCTCCTCGACCTCGGCGCGCGGGATGACCTCGAACACGAAGCCACTGCGCGAGTCGATCGTCAGCGCGTCGCCGACCCGGACGCGGGCCTGGTCGATGACCTGCCCGGCGAACCGGACCACCCGCTCCTCGTCGCCGCGGCCCACGACCAGCGCGCGCCCCTCGCCGAGCATCTCCTTGACCGTCACGATCTCGCCGACCTTCTCGTAGCCGCCGGCCTCGACCACCGTGAGCGCCTCGTTGAGCATGACCTCCTGGCCCGGGCGCAGGCGGTGCACGTCGATCGACGGGCTCGCGCCCACGTGCATCTTGCGGCCCGACGACACGATGTCGACCGTGCCGTCGTCGCGCGCCGCGAGGAACGTGGCGTACGTGCCGGGGGGCTTCGCGAGGTCGTCCACCTGGCGCTTCAGCTCGACGATCTGCTCGCGCGCGGCGACGAGGGCCTCGCTGAGCCGCTCGTTCTTGGCCGCCAGGATCGCGAGCTCACGGGACAGGTCCCTGCCAGGGGCGTTCGGGTCGGTCATCGTCTCGGCCTCCGTTCCGCGTCGTGCATGGTCGTCACGATCACCACCGTGCACGACGCTGTGCCTGCTGGTCCGACGACCCTAACCATCCCTGTCAACCAGAGACGCCCGCCGCACCGCAGGTGTTCCCGCCGTCTCGCGCAGCGGGACGGTGGACCGCCGGACGGTCAGGCGGGGTCGTCGTCGGACGTCGCGTCGACCTCGCGCGCGGCGTCGGCCAGGCCCTGCGCGTCCCGGCGGGCACGGCGCAGCTTCTTGTCCGAGACCGCGCGCTCCCCCATCGCCTCGGGCGACCACAGGGTCGGGTCCTCCAGGGGCGCGCCGTCCTCGGCGACCGGGTACGAGCCCTTCGCCGGGCGGCGCTTGCGCTGCGGCGCCTCGACGCCGTCCGCGAGCCGGCGCGTCGTCAGGAGGAAACCCGTGTGCCCGATCATGCGGTGCTGCGGGCGGACGGCGAGGCCCTCGAGGTGCCAGCCGCGGACCATCGACTCCCACGCCTGCGGCTCCGTGTACCGGCCGTCCTCGCGCACGTCCTCCGCGAGCCGCGACAGCTGCGTCGTCGTCGCGACGTACGCGATCAGGAGCCCGCCGGGGGCCAGCGCGACGGCGGTCGCGTCGAGGTTCTCCCACGGCGCGAGCATGTCGAGCACCACGCGGTCGACCGTGCCCGGCTCGGCGACGCGCGGCAGGACGTCCGCGAGGTCGCCGATCGACAGGCGCCACGCCGGGTGCGGACCGCCGAAGAAGCCCTCGACGTTGGCGCGGGCGATGTCGGCGAAGTCCTCGCGCCGCTCGATCGAGTGCAGCGCGCCGCCGTCGCCCACGGCCCGCAGCAGCGACATCGTGAGCGCGCCCGAGCCGACGCCCGCCTCGATGACGCGTGCTCCGGGGAAGATGTCGCCCATCGTGACGATCTGGCCCGCGTCCTTCGGGTACACGACGGCCGCGCCGCGCGGCATGGACAGCACGTGGTCCGCGAGCAGGGGCCGCAGCGCGAGGTACTCGATGCCGGACGTGTTCCGCACGACCGTGCCCTCGGGCGCGCCGATGAGCTCGTCGTGCGTGAAGTAGCCGCGGTGCGTGTGGAACGTGCCACCGGGGGCGAGCGTGATGGTGTGCAGCCGGCCGCGCGGGTCGGTCAGCTGGACGCGGTCGCCCGCGCGGAACGGGCCGCGGCGCTGCGCGGCCCCGGTGGGCGTCTGGTCGGTCACGGGCGACGAGTCTACGAGGACGCGGCCGTCGACCGGCGCGGCGGTCAGGTGCGCAGCGCGGCGACGACGTCCGGCACGCGCACCAGGCCCACGACGCGCCCGTCGGCGACCGCGACGACGACCGCGGTGTGGCGGGCGGCGCGCCCGAGCGCGTCCAGCAGGTCCTGGCCGACGAGGTTGCCGTCCACCACGGACCCCACCGGCAGCGCGACGGCGACCGACGTCACGGGCGTGGTGCCCGCGACGTCCGCCGGGACCGCACGGGCCGCCTCGCGGTCCACGTACGCGGCCGGGCGCCCGTCGGGCGACACGACGACCACCTCGCTCGCACCGGCGGCCGCGGCGGC
>NZ_BHYL01000014.1 GCF_003851725.1 Cellulomonas algicola
CGCCCGGCACGCCCGGCACGCCGCTGACGACCACGACCCGCCCGCGCGCCGCCGGCCGCCCCGCACGCACGCGTGCGCTCGTCGACGACGCGGTCGCCGCCCTGGCCCGGGGGCTCGCGCGGCACTCGGTCACCGCGCTGCGGATCGCGCTCGGCCTCGTCTTCCTCGGCTTCGGCGCGCTCAAGTTCTTCCCCGGCGTCAGCCCGGCCGCCGACCTCGCGCAGCGCACGATCGGCGAGCTCACGCTCGGGCTCGTCGGGCCGACCGCGGCCCTGCTGCTGACCGCCGTCCTCGAGACCGTCATCGGCCTCACACTCGTCACCGGGCGCTTCCTGCGGACCGGGCTCGTCCTGCTCGCAGGCGCGCTCGTCGGCATCATGTCGCCGCTCGTCCTGTTCTTCGACGAGCTGTTCCCCGCCGGCGGCCCGACGATCGTCGCGCAGTACGTCCTCAAGGACGTCGTGCTCGCCGCCGCAGGCGCCGTGATCGCCGCGGTCGCGCTCGGTGCGCGGCTGCGCCTGCCCGGCGAGTGACGGGCGCGGCGCCGAGCGACCCTCGGCGCCGCCACACCCTCCGGCGCGGGGCGACCCCCAGACGCCGCAGGATCAGCGGAGCGCGACCCTCAGCCCCGCACCCACAGGTTCGGACCCGCCTCGTGCCAGCCGTCGTCGGCCGCCGGGGCGGGTCCGCCCTCCGCGGCGAGCCAGACGTCGCCCGACGCGAGCTGCGCACCCACGACCGACCGGACGCAGCCGAGCGTCGCCAGGTCGCCCGACGGCACGGTCAGCACGCACAGGTCGCCCGACGCGCTGATCGCCGCGAAGTGCCGCCCGCTGCCGGTCTCGGCGAGGAACCGGGTCGACGCGGGCTCGACGGCCAGCGAGCCGATCTCGGCGCGGTCGACGACGTCGTCGGCCCCCTGCACGGTCGCGAGGACCGGGAGCAGCGTGCGGGCGTCGACGTGCTCGACCACCGGGCCGCGGGCGTTGTCCCGCGCCCACACGAAGCCCGCACCGACGACGCCCGCAGCCGCGAGCAGCGCCAGCACGGTCAGGACCGCCGGGCGACGTCGCCGCGCGACGCCCACCGACCGAAAACCACCGAACGCCTCACCGAAGAGGTCGACGTCGTCGATCGTCGTCATGCTCCTTCATCGGCGCGCCGCGCGCCCGACCTGAGCGACGTGCACCGTTCGGCCCTGCGGGCACGGCAGAATCGACGCTCGTGATCACGGTCAGCACGGACGGCTCCTGCCTGCGCAACCCCGGCGGCGCGATCGGCTGGGCGTGGGCGAACCACGACGGCACGCACGCGAGCGGTGGCGCCGCGTCCGGCACCAACCAGATCGCCGAGCTCACCGCGGTCCTCGAGGCCATCCACGCGCACCCCGGCGACGAGCCGCTGCGCATCGAGGCGGACTCGCAGTACGCGATCAAGTGCTCGTCGGAGTGGGTGCACGGCTGGAAGCGCAAGGGCTGGCGGACGGCCAGCGGCGGCCCCGTGCAGAACCTCGCGCTGATCCAGGCCATCGACCGCGCCATCGCCGAGCGCCCCGGCCCCGTCGCGTTCGCATGGGTCCGCGGGCACCGCGGCGACCGGTTCAACGAGCGGGCCGACGAGCTCGCCGGGATCGCGGCGCGGGAGGCCCGCGAGGGGCGCGCCTCGTCCGCCCAGTCGTCGGTCCCGGCGAACGCGGTCGGGGGTGCGGGCCGCGCGCAGGAGCCGACGGTCGCGTCGGCGGCTCGGCCGGAGCCTGCTCGGACGACGGCGGGCACCGCCGCGCGAGCCGTGCGCGCGACGCCCGCCCCCGAGCGGTCGGAGCCTGCGGTCGTGGTCGACACGCTGTTCTGACGCGTGACGCGTGACGCCTGACGCGTGACGCGTGACGCGTGACGCCTGACGCGTGACGCCTGACGCGTGACGCCTGACGTCCGCGGACGCCGGGCGCGGCGACTCGCGGCGAGCGAGGGGCAGACGCCGGGCGGGCGCCGGGCGGCGACCGTCAGGCCGGCGGGGCTTCCGTCCCGGCGGGGGTCCCCGCCTCCGGCTGACCGGCGGCCAGCGTGGCCAGCGCGGTGCCGGCGGAGCGGTGCACGGTCGCGACGAACCAGCGCTCGGGCGCCGCGCCCCACTCGTCGCCGACGGCGGTGATCGGGAACAGCAGCAGCCCGCCCGTCGGGTGCGTGAGCACGAGCTGCGTGCCCGACCCGTCGGTGCGGGACGCCCAGGCGAGGCCCGGGACGCGCTGGACGAGCAGGTCGCCGAGCGCGACGCCGAACGCGTTGACGAGCGGCTCCGGGTCGGGGCGGTCGTCCGTCGCGCGCCACGTCGCCTGGACGCGGTCGAACAGGTCGCCCACGGCCTGCGCATCGAGCGAGCCGTCGCACAGCTCCTCGACGAGGGCGCGCTGCTGCGCGGTCCACACGAGCTCGGCGGCGTTGAGGGACGCGAGGACGGGCTCGGCGTCCACGTGCTCGGCCCCGGCGGGTCCGTGCGGCGTGGGCACCACGGAGCCGTCCGTGGGCCTGGGCGTGCGACGGAACAGCGGCATACGGTCCTGATCGACGCGTCCGGGACGGGACTTGACGGACGACGAGGGCGGGTCCCCCGTCCGGACGACGTGCGTCGTGCCGGTCGGAGGACCCGCCCTCGTGAGGAGAAGCCCAGGTCAGGGCCTCGGTCGGGACCGCGCGGGCGGTCCCGACCGGGTCAGGACCGCGTCACCGTGATGGCGTGCGTGGTGACGGTCGGGAGGTACCCCTTGTCGCCCGCGTACAGGGCGGTGACGTAGCCGCCCACCTTCACGGCGGGCAGCGTGACCGTCGCGGCGCCGTCCTTCAGCTGGGCGACGGCCACCGTGCGCAGGTTGTACAGCACGGTGACCTTGCCGGTCGGGGCCGGGGCGCCCGCAGCGCCCGAGACCGTCACGGTGACGGCCGGCTTCGCACCCGCCGGCACGGTCCACGAGCCGGTCGAGAGCGTCGCCTTCGCGAGCGCCGGCGTCACGCGGTAGGACCGCTGCGACTTCGACGACGAGACGTCCGCGCTGCCGGTGTAGACCGCCGTCAGCTGGTGCGTGCCCACGGTCAGGTCCTGCGGCAGGGCGATCGTCGCCGTCCCGACGAGGTTCGTGACGGCCAGCGTGCCCGTGCCCAGGACCTTGGTGCCCTCGCGGATCTCGACGGTGCCCGCGGGCGCCGCCGTCTGACCCGTCACGGTGACCGTCGCGGTGACCGCGGCGCCGTACGGGCCGGAGTTGCGCGACAGCGTGACCGCGGTGGACGACCCGGACTTCTTGAGGTCGACCGTGACGACCGCGGACGTCGACGACGCGTACAGCGCGCTGTCGGGCGTGAACACCGCCGTGAGCGCGTGCGAGCCGGCACCGAGACGGACCTTCGCGGTGGCCGTGCCGCCGCTCACGGCCGCCGAGGCGACCTCCGTCTCGCCGTCGAGGAACCGGACCGTGCCGGTGGCCTCGGCCGGGGCGACGGTCGCCGTGAGCGTGAGCTCCTGGCCGGCCTTCGACGCGCCGCTCGCCTTGAGCGTCGTGGTCGTGGCCGTCGGCTCCGGCACCGTGACGTCGACGACCTGCGCGCGCGCGGCCGGGTCGGCGTTGAGGTGGTGCAGGACGAGCAGCTGTCCCGACGTGGCGTCGGCGGACCGGTGCACCGGGATCTGCGTGCCGTCGTCACCGAGCGACGAGAACGAGCCCGCGATGTCCGGCTCGAACCAGAACGGCGGGTCGAACGGGTCGATCGTGAACGGGTCGGCCTCGTCGAGGGCCGGCGGTGTCACCGCGTAGTCCGGCGCGTACGTCCACGCCCGGACGGTCGGCGTCGTACCTGGCTCGAGGCCGAGCGCGGCGATGTCCACCGGGGCGACGAGGACGTTGCTGTCGAAGACACCGGCCTCGACGTCGCCGAAGAACCCGTTGACCGGCCACTGGCTGACGGTGTCGCCGGTCGCGAGGTCGTAGGTGTCGGCGAGCGTGATGTCGGTGTCCGGCAGCTTCTCGACGACCGTCTGGAAGTCGGGCTCGCCGTCGCCGTCCACGTCGATGTCGAAGACCGGCAGCCAGTTGAGCCCGAGAGAGGCCCACTCCGCGTCGGTCGCGAGGCCGAGGCCGATCACGCCCTCCGCGGCGGGGTCGCCGCCGGCCGCGGCCACCTGCGGCGCGTTCGACGCCCAGCCGACGTACCGGATGTCACCGGCCGCGAGCGTCGACTCCGAGGTGACGAAGCCGGCGGGCGTGGCGTCGCGGCGTGCGTCGGTGGCACCGAGCACGAGCGGCGTCGTCAGCGAGTACCAGCCGCCCTCCGCGACGCCGCGACCCGCGAGCGTGAGCGGTGCGGTGGTGGCGGCGGCGTCCGCGAACGCGACCGGGGCCGCGGTCAGCTCGCTGACGAGGCGCGGCGCGGCCTGGACGGGCACGCGCAGCTCCTGCGCACCCGACGTGAGCACGAGCCGGCCCGAGACCTCGGAGACGTACTCGCGCGGGACGCCGGCGGTGACCGCGTCGGACGTCGGGTCGAGGTCACGGCTCAGGGTCGACGGGTCGGCCGTGAACGTCAGCGTGACGACCGCGGAACCGCCGGCCGGCAGCGTGAACGACGCGGGCGACGCGGTGATGGACGCGTCCCCGGTGGTCGTCGACGTGGTGACGGACGTGCTGTAGCGGGCGCTCGCCGTGCCGAGGTTCTTCACGGTGACCGTCTTCTTCTGCACGACGGGCTGCGCGCCGACCTCGACGACGCCGAAGGACACCGAGGTCTGCTTCGGGTCCTGCGTGTTGTACGCGACGACGTTCGTGTTGACGGCCTGGAGCGCGTCGACGCGGCCCGAGCCGACGCGGCGCGGCCCGTAGGCGTCGCCGGTGCGGTTCTGGCCGGTCCACACGTCGTGGGTCGCGGTGTTGACGACGGCGGCCTTGACCTGCGTCGCGTCCCAGCCCGGGTGCGCGCTGCGGACCAGGGCGGCGATGCCGGCGACGTGCGGCGACGCCATCGACGTGCCGGACAGCGACTGCGGCTCGTTGCCCGTGCCGGACGCCGCCGAGAAGATCAGCGTGCCGGGTGCGGCGACGTCGGGCTTGGCGTGCCCGAGCGAGCCGTGCTCGCCGCGCGACGAGCCCGGGTTGAGCGCGTCGCCCGCGAGGTCCGCGACGACCGCGCCCGCGAGCGACGGGCCGATGTGGACCGTGAGCGTGCCTGCCTGGATCTCCGGCAGCAGCGCGTCGGTCGTGGAGGCCGTCATCTGCGCGCCGGGGATCGTGGCGGTGCCGGAGATCCCGGCGGAGAAGACGGTCTGCTCGGTGGGCAGCAGGATGCCGACGGCGCCGGCGGCGGCCGCGTTGGTGAACCGGGCGACGGAGCCGCAGCGGCGGGTCGCGTCGTCGTCGTCCCACCAGAGGTACGCGATCTTGCCCGAGACGGTCGCGGCCTGGGCGGCGGTGAACGCGGTGCAGCCGTCGAACGTCGCGCCGACGTAGGCGACCGGGGCCGTCACGTCGGGGCCGGCGTACGCGATCGAGTTCTGGCCGGAGTGCAGGCCCACGAGCGCGGGGTTCGCGGCGGCCGTGACGTCGATGCCGTCGTACGTCTGCGGGGCGCCGACGGAGTTGGCGACGGTCAGCGCGCCCGCGGCGTTGCCGGGCGAGCCGCCGATGTCGGTGATGTCGCCCGAGTTGCCCGCGGAGTTGACGACGACCGTGCCGAGCGCGACGAGCGCGTCGACGAGCATCGTGTCGGGGTCGTCGGCGGGGGCGCCGTCGGCGCCGAGGGACAGGTTCACGACGTCGAGCCGGTCGCCGAAGTCGCCGTCGGCGTTCGGG
>NZ_BHYL01000015.1 GCF_003851725.1 Cellulomonas algicola
GGCTCGCGCTGGGCGCGCTCGCACCGGACCCCGTGGCGGCCGTCGCCGGGTTCGCGCTGCTGGGGCTCGGCGGCGCGACGCTCGTGCCCGTCGCGTACGCCGAGACGGGCCGCCTCGACCCGAGCGGGCGCTCGGCCGCGCGCCTCTCCGTCTTCGTCTACGCGGGCGTGCTGGCCGGCCCGGCGGCGATCGGGCTGCTCGCGTCGGGCGCCGGCCTGACCGCTGCCGTCGCCGTCGTCGCACCGCTCCTGGCCGCCTCGGCCCTCGTCCTCCCCCGGTCCGACGAGGCCCGGCTCCCGGCGACCGCGGGGCCGGGCGGGCGAACGCCCTCATGAGCGACGGCGTCCGTGGCAGCGCCATCGTCACCTCGCCGGCCGAGGTGCCCGTCCGATCCCGCCGGGCTGCGGCGCCGCACCACGCCGAGTCAACGGCCGCTGTCGCGTTCGACGGCAGACCCTTGACTGGGGCCGCCGCCCGTTCGTATCGTCCTCCCCACGACACCGCAAGAACTCGACAGACACTACGCACAAAGTTGTGTGTAGCGCGGAACCCTTGCATGACGGTGTCGGGCCGCTGCCTGCGCACTCAGCGGTCGCTCCTGGTCCCACCACTGAACGCCGTGCACGTGCCGGCGGGGTCAGCGACCCCGCGACGCGTCCGGGAGCACGCGGCCGACGACGGCCGCGACGTGCCCGGCCGCACCCACGCGCTCGGCCCGGACCCGCCGCAGAAGGCGGGAGAACGAGGACGACCCATGAGAAGGAACGTCAGGCGCGCGGTCGTGGCGGTCGCCACGGCCGCGCTCGTCGCACCGCTCGGCCTCGCGCTCGTCGCGCAGGGTGCCGCCGCGGCGCCCGTCAACCTCGCCGCGGGCAGGCCCGCGACGGCCAGCAGCTCGACCGACGTCTACGGCGCCGGCAACGTCACCGACGGCAACCAGGCCACGTACTGGGAGTCGACCAACAACCAGCTCCCGCAGTGGGTGCAGGTCGACCTGGGCGCCGCCGCCACGGTCACGGACCTCGCGCTGAAGCTGCCGACCGCCGGGTGGGGGGCGAGGACCCAGACGATCACCGTGCAGGGTTCGACCACCGGCTCGACCTTCACGACGCTCAAGGCGCAGGCCGCGTACACGTTCGCCCCGGCGTCCGGGAACACCGTCGCGGTGGACGTCACTGACACGTCGGTGCGGTTCGTGCGGCTGAGCATCAGCGCGAACACCGGCTGGCCCGCCGGCCAGCTCTCCGAGCTCGAGGTGTACGGCACCGCGGGCCCGACGCCCACGCCGACCACGCCCACCACTCCCCCGACCGGGCAGAACCTGGCGGCCAACCGGCCGATCGTCGCGTCGTCGGCCGAGTGGACGTACGTCGCCGGCAACGCGGTCGACGGGTCGCTCACCACGTACTGGGAGGGGGCGGGCGGCCAGTACCCGTCGAACCTCACCGTGAGCCTCGCGTCGGCGAGCCAGGTCTCCGGCGTCGTCGTGAAGCTCAACCCGGACGCCGTGTGGGGCAACCGGACCCAGACGTTCGAGGTGCAGGGCCGCATCGGCACGGGGGCGTTCACGACGCTCGCCCCCTCGGCCGCCCGGGCGTTCAGCCCGTCGACGGGCAACACCGTCACCGTCCCCGTGAGCGGAACCGCGTCCGACGTGCGGCTCGTGTTCACCGGCAACACGGGTGCGGGCAACGGCCAGGTCGCCGAGCTGCAGGTGCTCGGCACGCCCGCGCCCAACCCCGACCTCACGGTCACGGGCGTCACGTCGTCCCCCGCGAGCCCCACCGAGTCGACGGCCGTCACGCTGAGCGCGACGGTGCGCAACGCCGGCACGGCCGCGTCGGCCGCGACGTCCGTCGCGTTCCAGGTCGACGGGCAGACGGCCGCGACCGCGTCCGTCGGCGCGATCGCCGCAGGCGCGACGGCCACCGTCACGGCGTCGATCGGCGCACGCGCCGCGGGCTCGTACACGGTGGGCGCGACCGCCGACCCGGCGAACACGGTCGTCGAGCAGGACGAGTCGAACAACGCCTCCAGCAGTCCGACGAAGCTCGTCGTCGCGCCCGTCCCGACGTCGGACCTCGTGCCCGTCGTGAGCTGGAGCCCGGGCAACCCGGCGGCCGGCGCGGTCGTGACGTTCACGGGCGCGGTCGCGAACAACGGCAACGTCGCGACGTCGTCGGGCGCGCACGCGCTCACGGTGACGATCAAGGACTCGACCACGGGCGCCGTGGTGAAGACCCTCACCGGCTCGGTCAGCGGTGCGATCGCGGCCGGCGCCACGAGCGGGACCGTCAACCTCGGCACGTGGACCGCCGCCAACGGCACGTACACGGTGTCGAGCGCGGTGGCCGCCGACAGCACCGAGGTGCCCGGCAAGCAGACGAACAACGTCGTCACCGGCGGCATCTACGTCGGCCGCGGCGCGCACCTGCCGTTCGACATGTACGAGGCGGAGGACGGCCGGACGGGCGGCGGCGCGGTGCTCGTCGGCCCGAACCGCACGGTCGGTGACCTCGCGGGCGAGGCGTCGGGACGACGTGCCGCGACGCTGTCGGCCACCGGCGCGTACGTCGAGTGGACGCTCAAGAACCCGACGAACACGCTGGTCACCCGCTTCTCGATCCCGGACAACGCCGCCGGGACGGGCCAGAGCGGCAGCATCGACGTCCTCGTCAACGGGACGTTCCTCAAGCGTCTCGACCTGACCTCGCGGTTCGCGTGGCTGTACGGCAACGAGACGAACCCGAACAACCAGCCGGGGTCCGGCGGGCCGCGGCACATCTACGACGAGGCGAACACCCTGCTCGGCACGACCGTGCCGGCCGGCGCGACCATCCGCCTCCAGCGCACCGCGAGCAACCCGCTCCCGGTCACGGTCGACTTCGTCAACACCGAGGTCGCGACGGCGAACCCGAACCCGAACCCCGCGCAGTACGTGCAGCCCACGGGCTTCACGCACCAGGCCGTGCAGGACGCGCTCGACAAGGTCCGCATGGACACGACGGGCGCGCTCAAGGGCGTCTACCTGCCGACCGGCGACTACAGCACGAGCAGCAAGTTCCAGGTGTACGGCAAGCCCGTCGACATCGTCGGCGCCGGACCCTGGTTCACACGGTTCTTCGCGCCGAGCGGGCAGGAGAACACCGACGTCGGCTTCCGGGCCGAGGCGTCGGCGAACGGCTCGAAGTGGCGCGGCTTCGCGTACTTCGGCAACTACACGTCGCGGATCGACGGGCCGGGCAAGGTCCTCGACTTCACGAACGTCGCGAACATGACGGTCGACGACCTGTGGGTCGAGCACATGATCTGCATGTTCTGGGCGTCCAACATGGACTCCTCGACGATCACGAGCTCGCGCATCCGGAACACGTTCGCCGACGGCATCAACATGACCAACGGGTCGGCGAACAACCGGGTCGCGAACATCGAGGCACGCGGCACGGGCGACGACTCGTTCGCGCTGTTCGCGGCAACCGACGCAGGCGGCACCGGCCAGACGGGCAACGTCTACGAGAACCTGACGTCGCTGGTCACGTGGCGGGCCGCGGGCCTGGCCGTCTACGGCGGGTACGGGAACACGTTCCGCAACATCTACATCGCGGACACCCTCGTGTACTCCGGCATCACGATCAGCTCGCTCGACTTCGGCTACCCGATGGACGAGTTCGGGTCCGCCGCGCCGACGAGCTTCCAGAACATCTCGATCGTGCGTGCCGGCGGGCACTTCTGGGGCAACCAGACGTTCCCCGCGATCTGGGTGTTCTCCGCGTCGAAGAAGTTCCAGGGGATCCGGGTGAGCGACGTCGACATCGTCGACCCGACCTACTCCGGGATCATGTTCCAGACGAACTACGTCGGGAACCAGCCGCAGAACCCGATCACCGACACGACGTTCACCAACGTGTCGATCACCGGGGCACGCAAGAGCGGCGACGCGTGGGACGCGAAGTCCGGGTTCGGCATCTGGGTCAACGAGATGCCCGAGGCCGGGCAGGGGCCCGCGGTCGGCTCGGCGACGTTCACGAACCTGCGGATGAGCGGGAACGCGCAG
Source organism: Cellulomonas algicola (assembly GCF_003851725.1). GTDB lineage: Bacteria > Actinomycetota > Actinomycetes > Actinomycetales > Cellulomonadaceae > Cellulomonas > Cellulomonas algicola. Next base: position 4,055 of record NZ_BHYL01000015.1, read on the forward strand.
GACATCAGGAACACGACGTCGACGTTCACGATCACCCGCAACTGACGCCGACGCGCTGACCGCCCGGGCCGGCTCCCTCCCCGGCCCGGGCGGCTGCGTCGCTCGCAGGCGACGTCAGCGGACCAGCCCGTTGCTGATCCGCAACGTCCCCTCGAGGCGGATGTCCTGCGACGACGAGCCCACGTACACGGGCACGCTGCCGGTGGGCGTCTGCCAGCGGTCGCGGTCGACGTCCCAGTAGGACACCGACTCCGGGCTGAGCGTCACGGTGACCTGCTTGCGCTCACCGGGCGCCAGCGTCACCGTCTCCCACCCCGCGAGCACCTTCGGTGCGGTCTCGACGCGCCGGGTCGGCAGGTTGCCGACGTACACCTGGACGGTCTCCGTGCCGGCCACGGCACCGGTATTGCGGACGGCGACCTTCACCTGCAACCGCGGCCCGTCGGCCTCGCCGCCGCCGTTGCTGACCGTCGTGCGCAGGTTCCGGTAGTCGAACGTCGTGTACGACAGACCGTGACCGAAGGGGTACTGCGGCGTGATGTCGTCCTCCTCGTAGCCGCGGTAGCCGACGTAGATGCCCTCGGAGAACTGCTGGTCCAGCCCCTCGCCGGGGTACTGCGCAGGTGCGCTGGTCGGCGTGCTCTCCTCGTCGACCGGGTACGTCACGGGCAGCCGCCCGGACGGGTTCACGTCGCCGAACAGGATCCGCGCGAGCGCGTTGCCCTGCTCCTGCCCGCCGAACCACGACTGCACGACGGCCGGCACGTCCTGGTCCCAGTCGGACGTCTGGACGACGCCCCCGGTGCTCAGCACGACGACCGTGCGCGGGTTGGCCGCGGCGACCTGCCGGATGAGCTCGACCTGGCCGTTCGGCAGGTCGAGATCGGGCTTGTCGCCACCCTCGGACGAGTAGTCGCGGACGACGACGACCGCCGCCTGCGCGTTCCTCGCCGCGTCGGCGGCCGCGACGGCCTGCGGCGCGACGACCCCCTCGGGCGGCGTCCACCCGAGCTGGAAGACCGCCCCGGCGTCGGTGCCGCCGGGGCCGTCGTTGACGAACTCGACGCGCAGGTCGCGCGCGACGCCCGCCTCGAGGTCCACGTCGGCGGTGGTCGTCGTCGGCGTCTCGGCGCCGCCCAGCGGGGTCGTGAGGACCGGCTCGTCGTCGAGGTGCACGACCGCGGTCCCCGTGGTCGTGACGGCGAGCTCGTACGTGCCGGTCGCCGGGGCCGTGAGCTGCCCGGTCCAGCGGATCGACGCGCCCATGTCACGCGTCTGCAGCGGGAAGTGCGGGGACTGCGCGTTGAAGCCCTCGAACAGGAAGAACCCCGCGTTGATCGCCGCGTACGGGTCGGTGCGGTCCGCGATGGTGTCGGTGAAGTCGTCGTTCGCGAAGTACTCGGCGCGCAGGCCGGCGCCGTCGCCGAGCGCCGACGTGAGGAAGTCCGACGGGATCGGGTCGGGGCCCGGGATCAGCGCCGCCGACGTCACGGGGTCGGACCCGGCCACGTGCGTCACCCGCACGCCCGCGCCGACGCGGTCCTGGATGCCCTGCAGCGGGCTGACCGTGGACGTGGGCTTGACGAGCGAGCTGCCACCGCCGGCGACGGTCGTGTCAGCGTCCGCGCCGATGACCGCGATCGAGCCGACCGCGCTCGTCAGCGGCAGCGCGGCGTCGTCGTTCTTGAGCAGGACCATCGCCCGCTCGGCGACCGACCGCGCGAACGCGCCGTGCTGCTGCTCGGGCAGCGCCTGGATCACCGGCGGGTGGTCGAACAGGCCGAGGCCGAACATCGGGCGCAGGATGCGCAGCACCGCGTCGTCGATCCGCGACACCGGCACCTGGCCGGCGCGGACCGCGTCGAGCAGCGGACCGCAGAAGTAGCAGGTCCCGGGCCCGACCTCGGGGGTCGTGTTGCCGGGCATCTCCTGGTCCAGGCCGCCGAGGACCGCCGGGACGGTGCTGTGCGTCGCGCCGTAGTCGCTCATGACCCAGCCCTCGAAGTCGAGCTGCGTCTTGAGGATCTGGTTGAGCAGCTCGTCGCTCTCGCACGCGAAGACGCCGTTCACCTTGTTGAACGCGCACATCGCCGACCCCGGACGACCCTCCTCGACGCCGATCGCGAAGGGCCGCGTGTAGACCTCCTGCAGCGTGCGCTCGTCGACGACCGCGTTGCCGCCGGAGAGCCGGTTCGCCTCCTGCGTGTACACGTTGTAGTGCTTGATGTCCGCGACGACGGGGGTGCTGCTGGATGCCGCGGATGACGCCCGCGCCCATCGTCCCGGACAGCAGCGGGTCCTCGCCCAGCGCCTCGAACGCGCGCCCGGCCTGCGCGACCCGGGCGATGTCGACGGCGGGGGCGAGCAGCACGTTGTGGCCGGTCCGGAACGCCTCGTCGCCCGCGACGTCGCCGTACTGCTGCGCGAGCGAACGGTCCCAGGTCGCCGCCAGGGCGATCGGCGCCGGCAGCTGCGTGGCGCGCTGCCCGTTCACGTCCGGGTTCGCGATGCGCACGCCCGCGGGCCCGTCGGCCATGGTCAGCGCCGGGATGCCGAGGCGTGGGATCGGGCCGTTGTAGAACCCGTAGTAGTTGTTGAGCTCGCCGTGCATCATGTCGACCTTCTCGTCGAGGGTCATCCGACGCAGCAGGTCCCGGGCGCGCTCGGTGTCGTCCTCCGACTCGTCCCACCACCACACGGGCGGGAAGGACTGGGGCCGGAGCTCGGCGGCGATCTGGGCCTCGCGGTCGAGGTCCGGTTCGGCGGCGGCGGCGGGCACCGTCGCCGCGATCAGGGCGGTCGCCGACAGGGCGACGGCCAGGCGCGTGCGGGCGCGCCGAAGGAAGGGTGCTGACATCGTGGGGCTCCCCTGCACTGACGGCCGCGGCGGTGAAGGCGGGCTTCTCTGCCCCCGGCTGCTGCACGGCCGCGTCCAGTAGGTCACCCGATCGAGAGGGCGTCAAGGGTGCGCGGCAGGCGTCCAGGTCAGAGCCGGACGGGCCGCCCGCCGCGCTCGGCGACGAGCGGCGCAGCGCATCCCGGACGGGCCGCCCCTGACGCCGTCGCGGCCGCCGTCGGGCGTCGTCGCGCAGCCGCCGGTACGTCGTCGTCAGCCGGTAGTCCTTGCGCGGCCCGACGGCGTGCCAGACCTCCTCGTAGGCGTCGTCGCCGACGAACCGGCCGGTCACCGTGTACGTGTCGTCGCCGCACCCGTGCACGCCGGACCACCGGTCGTCGAGCAGGTCGAAGCCGTAGAACGGCCGCCCGTCGCCGAACAGCACGTCGACCGACCCGCCGTCCCCGGCCTGCAGCAGCAGCCGTCGCGCCGCGGGCCGCTCGTCGCCGCCGAACGTCAGGACGCCCTCCTCGACGCACGCGAGCCCGCCCTCCTCCCTCGGCGCGAACGTCGCCGTGCCGCGGAACGTCCCGTCGAGGCCGGCGCGCGCGTCGGCGACGCCGCGGTCGACCGACCACGTCCCGGCGAACCTCGCGAGCACGTCCACGTCCGTGACGGTCTCACGACGCGCCCGTGCGCCGGAAGCACAGGGAGCCGGCCCGCCCGGTTGCGACCCGCGGCGCCGCGCGTAGCGTGCGTGCTGGTCGACGACGACGACGCCTGAGGGGGCCAGCATGGTCGCGCGCACCGAGGTCGAGCACGTCCGGACGGACCCTGGTCTCCCGCCGGTCGCGGTGGTCGAGCGCGGCCCGCTCCCCGCCTCGCGTCGCGCCGTCCTCACGGTGGTCGCCGTCGTCGGCGCCGTCGCCTGGTCGATCCTCGCGCTTGTCCGCGGCGAGCAGGTCAACGCCGTGTGGTTCGTGTTCGCGGCGGTCTGCACCTACGTCATCGCGTACCGGTTCTACGCGCGGCTCGTGGAGTCGAAGATCGTGCGCCCGCGCGACGACCGCGCCACGCCCGCCGAGCGGTACGACAACGCCAAGGACTTCATGCCGACGGACCGGCGCGTCCTGTTCGGGCACCACTTCGCGGCGATCGCCGGAGCCGGGCCGCTGGTCGGGCCCGTGCTGGCCGCGCAGATGGGCTACCTGCCGGGCACCGTGTGGATCATCGTGGGCTGCGTGCTGGGCGGTGCGGTCCAGGACTACCTGGTGCTCACGCTGTCCGTCCGGCGCCGCGGCCGCAGCCTCGGCCAGATGGCGCGCGACGAGCTCGGTCGGTTCGGCGGCGTCGCGGCGCTCGTCGCGGTGTTCGTCATCATGATCATCCTAATCGCGGTCCTCGCCCTGGTCGTCGTGAACGCGCTGGCCGCGAGCCCGTGGGGCGTGTTCTCGATCGCGATGACGATCCCGATCGCGCTGTTCATGGGCGCGTACCTGCGGTTCCTGCGGCCGGGCCGGGTGTCCGAGGTGACGATCATCGGCGTCGCGCTGCTGCTCCTCGCGATCGTCGCGGGCGGCTGGGTGGCCGAGACGGACTGGGGTCAGGACTGGTTCTCCCTGAGCCCCGTCGCGCTCGCGTGGTGGCTCGCCGCCTACGGGTTCGCCGCGTCCGTCCTGCCCGTGTGGCTGCTGCTCGCCCCGCGCGACTACCTCTCGACGTTCATGAAGGTCGGCACGATCGTCCTGCTCGCGGTGGGCATCCTGGTCGCGCGGCCCGAGGTCCAGGCGCCGGCGGTGTCCTCGTTCGCCCTGCGCGGCGACGGGCCCGTCTTCGCGGGTGCGCTGTTCCCGTTCCTGTTCATCACGATCGCGTGCGGCGCGCTGTCCGGGTTCCACTCGCTCATCGCGTCGGGCACGACGCCGAAGCTGCTCGAGAAGGAGAGCCAGGCGAAGCCGATCGGCTACGGCGGCATGCTCACCGAGTCGTTCGTGGCGATCATGGCCCTGGTCACCGCCGTGGTCATCGACCAGCACCTCTACTTCGTGATGAACGCGCCGGCGGGCGCGACCGGCGGGACGCCCGAGACGGCAGCGGCGTACGTCAACGGGCTGGGCCTGGGGGGCACGCCCATCACGGCCGGGGAGATCGAGAGCGCCGCGCAGTCCGTCGGGGAGGAGTCGATCGTCTCGCGCACGGGCGGCGCGCCGACGCTCGCGTTCGGCATGTCGCAGGTGCTCAGCACCGTCCTCGGCGGGTCCGGCCTCGCGGCCTTCTGGTACCACTTCGCGATCATGTTCGAGGCGCTGTTCATCCTCACGACGGTCGACGCGGGCACGCGCGTCGCGCGCTTCATGCTGTCCGACAGCCTGGGCAACGTCGGCGGGCCGCTGCGGCGCTTCCGCGACCCGTCGTGGCGCGTCGGCGCGTGGGTCTGCTCGGTCGTCGTCGTCGGCGCGTGGGGGGCGATCCTGCTGATGGGCGTCACCGACCCCCTCGGGGGGATCAACACGCTCTTCCCGCTGTTCGGCATCGCGAACCAGCTGCTCGCCGCGATCGCGCTCACGGTGGTGACCGTCGTGGTCGTCAAGAAGCGGCTGTACCGGTGGGTGTGGATCCCGGCCGTCCCGCTGGTGTGGGACCTCGCCGTGACGATGACCGCGTCGTACCAGAAGGTGTTCTCCGCCGAGCCCCGGATCGGCTACTGGGCCCAGCACCGGGCCTTCCAGGACGCGCGTGCCGCGGGCGACACGTCGTTCGGCGTCGCTACGTCCCCCGCCGAGATCGACGCCGTCATCCGCAACACCGCCGTCCAGGGCACCCTGTCGATCATCTTCGCGGTGCTCGTGATCGTCGTCGTGCTGGTGGGTGCCGTGGTCGTCGTCCGGTCCGTGCGCGCCGGAGGCATGCCCACGACCGAGGAGCCCGACGAGCCGTCCCGCATCTTCGCGCCCCGCGGGATGGTGCCGACCGCAGCCGAGCGCGAGGTCGAGGAGCTGTGGGACGCGCACGCCCGCGCGGCGTCCGGGACGGGGACGCGGTCGTGACCGGGCGGGGCGCCACCGTCGGGGTCCGCGCGGTCGCGCGCGCCGTCACGCGCGTCGCCCGGGGGGTGCACTGGTACACGACGTCGCTCCTCGGGGACCGCGACTACGACCGCTACGTCGCGCACCTCGCGCGCGTGCACCCCGACGTCGTGCCGCCGTCGGCCGCGCAGTACTGGCGCATCCGCCACGCGGAGGCCGACACGCACCCCGGCGCGCGCTGCTGCTGACGCGCCGCTCCGGTCCGGTCCGGCCGGGGCCGGTCCGTCCAGCCCGGCCAGGCCCGGTCCGGTCCGGACCGGTCCGGTCCGGTCCGCCGAGCGTCGGACGACCGTCTCGGGCCGACGACAGCCGCCGTCTCGGGGCCTAGCCTCGGGACATGGCCGACACCGGCGTCCCCGGCCGCCTCGCACCGCTCCTGTCGCAGTACGACTGGGCGTGCGAGCGGCTCCTCGCGCGCCTCACCGGACCCGACGCGGACAGCGGCGACGGCGAACGCGTCGCGGTCCCGCCGCTCACGGACGTCGAGTACCTGTGGGAGCCGGCACCGGGAGCCTGGTCGGTCCGGCGGAAGGTCGACGGGCCCGGACGCGGCGCGACCGTGCTGGTCGGCGCGGGCGAGTGGGGTCGCGACGGTGGCAGGCCGCACCCGTGGCCGCCGCCCCTGACGACGATCGCCTGGCGCATGGCGCACGTCGCCGAGATGCTCCTGCTCCGCGCCGAGTACACCGTCGGCAGCCGGCAGGGCTCCGAGGCGGACCTCGTGTACCCCGGCACGGCCGACGCCGCCGTCGACCTCCTCGCCCGCGGGGTGCGCGCGTGGCGCGAGGCGCTGGTCACCGCCGACGACGCCGCCCTCGACCAGGTAGGCCGCTGCACCTACCCCGACGGCGACGACGCCGAGCAGCCGTTCCTCGAGATCGTGTGGTGGGTCAACCAGGAGGTCCTGCACCACGGCGCCGAGATCGCCCTGCTCCGCGACCTGCACGGCGCGCTGCACACGGGCTGACCGTCCGACCGTCCTGCGACCGCCGGTGCGTCGACCGGTCGGACGACGCCCTGCGGCCCTTTGGGTCGACCGGTCGGAGGACGCCCTGCGGCCCTTTCGGTCGACCGGTCGGAGGACGCCCTGCAGCCCGTTCACCCGCACGACGCACGGGACCGGCCGCGACGGTCGACCGATCAGGGGAAAAGTGCGAAACGGACATCGCGTACCGTGGGAGCGCGTGCACACTCGTGGGAGCGACGCAGGACGGCGTCGGTCATCGACGCCAGGAGGACCCGTGCTCGGCATCCGCAGGACCCACGACGACCAGCCGCTCCCGGCGCACGGAGACGACTGGTCCGCGGACCGGCTGAGCGTCTTCCACCGCCGCCTCGCCGTCGCCGCGTCGGGCGCACCCTCGCCCGGCCAGGTCGACGCGCTGCTCGACGAGGTTCCCACGACCCCGCGCAACGTCGCCGCGCTGCTGGAGCACCTGGTCGACGAGCACGCGCGACGAGCCCGCGCCGCCGGGCGCTCGCGCGCCGTGGTGAGCGCGCCCCTGCCCGACGGCGCCGTCGCACGCGTCGGGCACCTGCTCGTCGTGCGCTGGCTCACGCGCCGCCAGGAGATGGGACGCCGGGTCATCCGCCGCGTCGCGCACTCCCCCGCCGCCGTCACCGCGCCGTCCGAGCGCACCGGCTGGCTGCTCGTCCGCCACCTGACGGACGGCCTCACGACACCGGCGCCGGCCTGACCGTCGACCCTCCGCGACGCAGGCCGGCGCCGGCACCCACCGTGCCGCGCGGTCGACGGTCGACTGCCGTCCTCGACGACGGGCAGGCGCTCCGCTCGTCGTGACCGACGCCCCGACGCGCCCGTGCGTGCTTGACTGCGGCGCGTGACGTACACGCCCGGGGGTCCCGATGGCGCCTGAGACCGACATCTCGAAGCCTGAGGCAGTCGCGGCGATCCAGCGACGGACGCTGCGGGTCGTCGTCGCGAGCCAGGTGCTCGGCGGGGCAGGGCTCGCAGCGGGCATCACCGTGGGGGCGCTGCTCGCGGAGCAGATGCTCGGCTCTCAGCAGCTCGCGGGCGTCCCGGCCGCGCTCATGACGACGGGCGCGGCGGTCAGCGCGTTCCTCGTCGGGCGGCTCACGCAGCGCCGCGGACGACGGGTCGGCCTCGTCTCCGGGTTCGCCGCGGGCGGGCTCGGCGGGCTCGGGGTCGTCACCGCGGCGGCCCTCGGCAGCGTGCCGCTGCTGCTCGGCGCGTTCCTGCTCTACGGCGCCGGGACGGCGACCAACCTCCAGGCCCGGTACGCGGGGACCGACCTCGCGCTCCCCGACCGCCGCGGGACGGCCGTCTCGGTCGCGATGGTCTCGACCACGCTCGGCGCGGTCGCGGGTCCGAACCTCGTGGCTCCGCTCGGCGAACTCGCGACCCGCCTGGGCCTGCCCGCGCTCGCCGGCCCGTTCCTCCTCGCCGGAGCGGCGTTCCTCGCGGCGGGCGCCGTGCTGCTCGTGCTGCTGCGCCCCGACCCGTACCTGGTCGCGCAGCGCCTCGACGCGGCGACCGCGCCGTCGACCGACCACGTCCCGGGACCCGTCGTCGCCCCCGGCCGCGGCGTGGCGGTCGGGGCGACCGTCATGGTGCTCACCCAGGTCGCCATGGTCGCGATCATGACGATGACGCCCGTGCACATGCGCGCGCACCACCACGACCTGACGGCCGTCGGGCTGGTCATCGGCATCCACGTCGGCGCGATGTTCCTGCCGTCGCTCGTGACCGGCCCGCTCGTCGACCGCGTCGGCCGCATCCCGATGGCGATCGCGTCCGCCGTGACGCTGCTGCTCGCGGGCGTGACCGCGGCCCTCGCGCCGGCCGACTCCATGCCGCTGCTGATCGTCGCCCTCGCGCTGCTCGGCCTGGGCTGGAACTTCGGGCTCATCGCCGGCACGGCCCTGGTCGTCGACGCCACCGTTCCCGCCAACCGCGCCCGCACGCAGGGCTCGCTCGACGTCCTCGTCGCCCTGGGCGGCGCGGGCGGCGGCGCGATGTCCGGCGTCGTCATGGCCGCCACGAGCTACGCGACGCTCTCGCTGATCGGGGGCGTGCTGTCGCTCCTGCTCCTGCCCGTGCTGCTGTGGACCCGGCGCCCGGTGCCCGCACCCGTCTGAGGACGCCGCACGCCGGTGACGTCGAGCCGTTCGGGGGTCGGCCGGGCGAGCTCGGGCCTACGCTCCGCTCATGACCGACCACGACCGCGGCACCTCACCGATCCCCGGCGAGGACCGCCTCACCCTCGTCGTGATGGCCGTGATGACGGGGATCGCCGCCGTGTGGACCGTCGTCGGGCTGGTCGTCGCGCTCGCGGCGTCGGCCGGGTGGGCCGTCTTCTGGGTCGGCTTCCTGGTCCTCGTGATCGCACTGCTCGGGCTCGGCTGGGCGGTGGTCACGCGTCGCGAGTACCTGCGGAAGGTCCGCAACGGCGACGTGATCGTGCGCGAGCCGTGGTCGGGCGCCGACCTGCTGCCGCCCGGCTGATCGCGCAGTCCCGGGGCACGTGCCACCCGCGCCCGCCCTGCCCCGCCCTCCCCTGCCCGCCCGCACGCGCCCGGCGGGGAGCGGTGCCTACACTGACCGCGCCGTCGGCGGTGGCCGCGGACTCCCCCTGAGCCCCGAGGAGCAGCCATGCGCGCGACCGTCATCCACGGCGAGCGGGACGTCCGCGTCGAGGACGTCCCGGACCCGGTCCTGCGCGAGGGCGGCAGCGGGCGCGACGCGGTCGTGCGGGTCGTCGCGGCGTGCGTGTGCGGGTCGGACCTGTGGACGTACCGCGGCGTGCAGCCCGTGCGGTCCCCCAAGCGCATCGGGCACGAGTTCATCGGGGTCGTCGAGCAGGTCGGCGACGCGGTCGAGCACGTCGCGGTCGGCGACGCCGTCATCGCCCCCTTCTACGTGTGCGACGGCACGTGCGTGAACTGCCGCAACGGCGTGAGCACGTCGTGCCTGCACGGCGGCTGGTGGGGCTCGAGAGACCGCGAGGGCGGCTTCGCCGACGGCGGCCAGGGCGAGCGTGTCCGGGTGCCGCTGGCCGACGGGACGCTCGTCGTCGTGCCGGACGTGGACCTGGAGAGCGAGTCGGGCCGCGCGCTCGTCCCGCACCTGCTCACCTTGTCCGACGTCATGGGTACCGGTCACCACGCGGCCGTCTCGGGCGGTGTCGGCCCGGGCTCGACGGTCGCGGTGGTCGGTGACGGCGCAGTCGGCCTGTGCGCCGTCGCGGCCGCCCGCCGGCTCGGGGCGTCGCGGATCGTCGCGATGTCCCGGCACCCGCAGCGGCAGGAGCTCGCGCGCGAGCTCGGTGCGACCGACGTGGTGCCCGAGCGTGGGGACGAGGGCGTCGCGCGGCTCAAGGAGCTCTTCGACGGCGTCGGCCCCGACGTCGTGCTCGAGTGCGTCGGGACGGCCGAGTCGATGGACCAGGCGCTGCGGTCGGCGCGGCCCGGCGGCCAGGTCGGCTTCGTCGGGGTCCCGGCGGGCGGTCCCGAGCTGCCGGTGCGGACGATGTTCGACACCAACGTCGGCGTGCGCGGCGGCGTCGCACCCGTGCGCGGCTACATCGAGGAGCTGCTGCCCGAGGTGCTCGACGGCCGCCTGCAGCCGGGCGTCGTGTTCGACCTCGAGCTCCCGCTCGACGAGGTCGCCGAGGCGTACGCCGCGATGGACGAGCGGCGCGCGACCAAGGTGCTGCTGCGCCCCTGACGCACGCCACGGGCACGCTCGCCGGTCCGCGGCGCCACGTCGAGCCGACGTCGCGGGCACGCACGCGCGCGACGACTCGCGTCGACGCCGTCGCGACCTGCGCGGACAGCCCGTCCTCGCGCGCGCCCCACCGCCTACGGTGTCCGGCGTGACCCGACTGCCGCTGCACGCCGCCGCCCTCTGCCTGCCTGCCCTGCTGGTCGCGGGGTGCTCGGGCGCACCGGAGGAGGCGGAGCCCGCGACGACCGTCCCGGCCGCGTGGCTCGACGACGCTGCCGAGGGCTGGCCCGGATCGGCCGGCCACGGCAGCTCCGCGCCGGTGCTGTCGGGCGACGACTGCGTCCTCACCGACGAGGTCGTCGCCCGCGGTGCGACGGCGCGCACCGACCTCAGCGGCTGGGGGCCGTACGGCGACGACGCGTCCGCCGACGACGCCTACCGCTACGTGTGCGAGTTCCGCGGCGACGACCTGAGCGCGCAGCTCCAGCTCATCCAGGCCGGCTCGCCCACCGACGCCGGGGCCACCGTCGACCTCTTCCTCGACCAGCGCACGACGTCGGACCAGGAGAACGAGGCGTCGACCGTGCAGGTCGCGGGTGTCGACGTGCACGTCAACCACCGCTGGTACCCCGGGCCGGGGTACGGCGAGGCGACCGCGCTGTTCCACGACGAGGACGCGGACGCGCTCGTCCAGCTCGAGGTCTCGTCGCTCGACGAGGACGCGTTCGAGGCGTACACCGCGCAGCAGGTCGCCGACGACCTCATGGAGCAGCTCGGGCGCGCCTGACCCGGCGGCCGACGGGGACCGCCGTCGTCAGGCCGCCACCGGCACGGTCGGCGCGAACGGCAGGATCTCCTCCTCGCCCCCGTCGACGACGAGGCAGCTGCTCTCCGGCACCTCGAGCCACGCACCGCGCAGGTCGCCGAGCGGCTCGGAGACGACGATCCGCGTGTCGTCGGACAGGTCGTGCAGCACGGGGTTGTCCGGGTACTGGTGGCGCAGCACGGCGACGTCCCGGTTGCGGAACAGCGAGCGCGAGCGCCCCTCCGACGAGTACCGGAACGCCCACAGCCGGCGGCCGTCGGTCACCGCGACGGTGCCCTGCACGGGGTAGGTGACGCCGTGGCGCTGCCCGGTGTCCTCGACGAGGCCGATCGCGGCGGCGACGGCGGACGGCGGGTCGTCCTGGAGCCCGAGGGTCAGCGCGAGGTGGAACAGCGTCTCGGAGTCGGTCGTGCCCTCGATGTGCGGGAAGAGCGACGGGTCGACGGCGAGCTGCAGGTCACGCTTGATGCTCGCGAAGCCGTCGACGAAGCCGTTGTGCATGAAGAGCCAGCCGTCGTGCCGGAAGGGGTGGCAGTTGGTCTGCTGGACGGCCGAGCCGCTGGTCGCACGGACGTGCGCGAAGACCGTGCCGGACCGCACGTGCGCCGCGAGCTCGCGGAGGTTCCGATCGCTCCACGCGGGCTCGATGCTGCGGAACAGCCCGGGTGTCGCGGAGTGCTCGTCGTACCAGCCGACGCCGAACCCGTCGCCGTTGGTCGGCTCGGCGCCGAGCCGGCTGTGCAGGCTCTGCACCACGAGCGAGTTCGCGGGCTTGTCGAGCAGCTCGTCGAGCGTGACCGGGGAGCCTGTGTAGGCGAGCCAGCGGCACATGGTCGGCCTCCTTGCCGGCGCCCGCGGGTCGGGCCCGTCGTGCTCACTCTGCGCCGGTTCGTCGGCGTTGCCCAGCCCCGCGGACGGTCATGAGCGCCGCGGCGACGGTGCGACGGGGCGCGGCACCGCCGCGCGGCGCCTCGAGCGCCGACACCGGGCCGCTCGACTATCGAAACTCACGGCCCTGAGCTGCGCGCGCGACGTCGCGTCGACGCCGGACCGGGCCGTCCGCACTTAATCGGTTCGGGATCCTGGCAACCCCTCGGCATTGCGTCCGAGTTGGTCCACACTCGGCGTCGATAACGATATCGACGCCGCTGGGCTCTCCTCACGCCCGCGGCACGTCCGGTCGCCGACCGCGTCGCACCGCCTCGCGGGACACGTCCGGACGACCTCCGCCCGTCCCGACGATCGGCACGAAGGAGTGCACGATGACCGATACTCTCGTTCGAAGCCGCGGCGGCCCCCGCCACCGGCGGCGCCGCCCGCTCGCGGCGCTGACGGCCCTGCTGGCCGCCGGCGCGCTCGTGGCCGCCGGCCTCGCGATCGCCAGCCCGGCGTCCGCCGCGGTGACGTCGAACTCCACCGGCACCAACAACGGCTGGTGGTACTCGTTCTGGACCGACAGCCCCGGCACCGTGTCGATGGACATGGGGTCGGGCGGGCAGTACTCGACGCAGTGGAGCAACACCGGCAACTTCGTGGCCGGCAAGGGCTGGCAGACCGGCGGCCGCAAGACCGTCAGCTACTCAGGCCAGTTCAACCCCTCGGGCAACGCGTACCTCACGCTGTACGGCTGGACCCAGAACCCGCTGATCGAGTACTACATCGTCGACAGCTGGGGCACGTACCGGCCCACCGGCACGTTCATGGGCACCGTCACGAGCGACGGCGGCACGTACGACATCTACCGCACGCAGCGCGTCAACAAGCCGTCGATCGAGGGCAACAGCTCGACGTTCTACCAGTACTGGAGCGTGCGTCAGCAGAAGCGGGTCGGCGGCACCATCACGTCCGGCAACCACTTCGACGCGTGGGCCTCCAAGGGCATGAACCTCGGCAACCACAACTACATGATCATGGCGACCGAGGGCTACCAGAGCAGCGGGTCGTCGAACATCACCGTCTCCGAGGGCTCGGGCGGCGGTGGCGGCGGGACCGGCGGTGGCGGCGGGGCCGGTGGCGGGGGCAGCTCGGGCTGCACCGTGACCGCGACGCGCGGCGACGAGTGGTCCGACCGCTTCAACGTCACCTACTCGGTCAGCGGCTCGAGCTCGTGGACCGTGAACCTGGGGCTCAACGGCAGCCAGTCGATCCAGAACTCGTGGAACGCGAACGTCTCCGGCAGCGGCTCGACCCGCACGGTCACACCCAACGGCAACGGGAACTCGTTCGGCGTCACCGTGATGAAGAACGGCAACAGCACGACGCCGTCGGCGACGTGCAGCGGCGGCAGCACCGGTGGCGGCGGAGGCGGCGGAGGCGGGACGGCGACACCGACGCCCACCCCGACGACGCCACCGCAGTCGTGCTCCGCGGGGTACGTCGGTCTGACGTTCGACGACGGACCGAACAGCGGGACGTCGAACCAGATCATCTCGACGCTCAACCAGTACGGCGCGACCGCGACCGTCTTCCCGACCGGGCAGAACGCGCAGAACAACGCGTCGCTCATGCAGGCCTACAAGAACGCCGGCCTGCAGATCGGCAACCACAGCTGGGACCACCCGCACCTGGTGAACATGAGCCAGAGCGACATCCAGTCGCAGCTCTCGCGGACCCAGCAGGCGATCCAGCAGACCGCCGGCGTCACCCCGACGCTGTTCCGGCCGCCGTACGGCGAGACGAACGCGACGCTCAAGTCGGTCGAGCAGTCGCTCGGCCTGCGGGAGATCATCTGGGACGTCGACTCGAACGACTGGAACAACGCGAGCGCCGACCAGATCCGGCAGGCGGCGTCGCGCCTGACGAACGGCCAGATCATCCTCATGCACGACTGGCCGGCGGCGACCGTCCAGGCCCTGCCGGGGATCCTGCAGGACCTGCGCTCGCGCAACCTGTGCGCCGGGCACATCTCGTCCTCGACCGGCCGGGCGGTCGCACCGTCCACCGCCGGCGGGGGCGGCGGCGGTGGTGGCGGTGGCGGTGGCGGCACCGGCTCGTGCACCGTGACCGCGACGCGCGGCGACGAGTGGTCGGACCGCTTCAACGTCACCTACACGGTGAGCGGCACCAGCAGCTGGGTCGTCACGCTGACGCTCAACGGCGGCCAGTCGGTGCAGAGCAGCTGGAACGCGACGCTGAGCGGCAGCGGCAGCACGCGCCAGGCCCGTCCCAACGGGTCGGGCAACTCCTTCGGCGTGACGTTCTACAAGAACGGGAGCAGCACGACTCCGGGTGCGACGTGCGCGACCGGGTAGACGTCACCTGAACGGGAGGAATGACCGGCCCCTCCCGGACCGAGGCCGTCCGCGCACGTCACCGCGGGCGGCCTCGGTCGCGTCCGGGCCCTGCCCACCAGCGGCACGTCCCGCCCGGGGCCGTCGGTCCCGAACAGAGGCTTCGATCTTGCCGCACCTCACGTGAAACGATAGCCTTCTATCGTTTCTCGATAGATCGACTCTCAGTGAGGTGCCCATGGGCCGGTTGGCCATCCTCGCCCTGCGCGTGGTGATCGTGCTCGCGTTCGCCGGGCTGCTGTTCGTGCAGTTCTTCCTCATGCCGGTCGTCTACCTGGATCTCCAGGACGCCGGCCCCGACGTCGCGCACCTGCGCTGGGGTCTGCCGGTCATCGGCTTCCTGTTCGCGCTCGCCGCCGAGGTCGCGCTGGTCGCCATCTGGCGGCTGGTGACGATGGTCAAGCGCGACACCGTCTTCTCGACGCGGGCGTTCCGCTGGGTCGACGTCGTCATCGGCTCCGCCATCGCCGCGACCCTCGTCGCGGTCGTGCTGTCGTTCCTGCTCGCCCCCGGCGAGGAGGTGCCGCCCGGCATGGTCATGCTCGTCGTGATCGGCGGCGTCGGCACCGCGCTCATCGCGCTCGTCGTGTTCGTGCTGCGCATGCTGCTCGCCAAGGCCGTCGCGCTCGACACCACCGCGACGACCCTGCGCGCCGAGCTCGACGAGGTGATCTGATGCCCATCGTCGTCGACATCGACGTCATGCTCGCCCGCCGCAAGATGTCCGTCGGCGAGCTCGCGGACCGCGTCGGCATCACGCCCGCCAACCTCGCGGTCCTCAAGAACGGGCGCGCCAAGGCCGTCCGGTTCACGACGCTCGAGTCGCTGTGCCAGGTGCTCGACTGCCAGCCCGGCGACCTCCTGCGCTGGGAGGCCGCCGCCGAGGGCGACCCCGACGACGACCTCCGCGCGGCCGGCTGACACGTCGGCCGGCCGGACGCCCACCACGGGCCCGGCTCCTCGACGAGGGGCCGGGCCCGTGCGCGCTGCGCGCCGACATCAGGACGTCGCGCGCGCCGCCGCCGTCGTGGCGGGATCGGCCGACAGGACCACCGTCGCGCCACCCGCCTCGACGGCCTGCAGCGTCCGCAGCTGGAGCAGTCCCGGCTGCCCGTCGAGCAGCCGCGCCTGGTCGGGCCGGACACGGGGGACGTCCCGTCGTCGACGGGCGTCGCAGACCGCGTCAGGCCCGCTCGACCACGCGCCGGTCGGCAGACTGGGAGTCGAACCCACAACGCCTCCGAGGGCGCCTGCACCTGACGCAGGTGCTCCGGACGACGCGCAGGACCCGCGGCGGCGACACCGCCCGGCTGCTTCCGGAGCGTGGGCGAGCGTAGGCGCGGGCAGCCGAACGACGCACCGGGTTATCCACAGCCCCGACCGCTCGGCTCGTCGCTCGGTCGGCGAGCCCGCCCGCCGCACGCTCAGCCCCCACCTGGTCTCGTCGACGACGAGGCCGGTCAGTTGAGCGACGCGTCCTCCGCGAACGTCGAGACGATCGCCAGGTCGCCGCCCTGCCGCCGCAGCACCCGCCGCCACAGCGTCGACGGGTCGGCGGTGACGGCGTCGTCGGGCTCCGCGGGCAGCACGTACCAGGACCCCTCCTCGAGCTCCCCCTCGAGCTGCCCCGCTCCCCAGCCGGAGTGGCCCGCGAACACGCGCACGCCCGTCACGAGGCCGGCGAGCGCCTCGGGGTCGGAGTCGAGGTCGACCAGGCTGAACGGCCCGACGAGCCGGTCGACGGTCGTCGGCAGGCGCGCGCCCGGGGGCGCGGTGACCACGCCGATCGCGCCGTCGAGCCCCACCGGTCCGCCCTGGAAGAGGGTCGCGGGCATGCTCACGTGGTCCTGCCACGCGGGGAGCACGACGTCGACGTCGACGGGCACCGGCCGGTTGAGGACGACACCGAAGGCCCCCTCGTCGCCGTGGTCCAGGACCAGCACGACGGCGCGGTGGAAGTGGGGGTCGAGCAGCCGGTTCTTCGCCACCAGCAGCCGGCCGCTGAGCGCCGGGTCGTCCGTCACCGTCCCATCATCCGCGACGCCTGCCGGACCCGCAGCGGGCCGGACGAGGCCCGTGCCGGGTGACGTGCACGGTCGCCCGCGCGGCGACGGACGGTGTCAGGGACGGCGGTAGACGGAGACGTGCGACGTCGACGACTCGTCGAACGGCGCACCCTCCCAGTCCGCCCACCGCGACTCGAGCTCGAGCCCGGCGAGCCGTGCCATGAGGTCGAGCTCCGCGGGCCAGACGTACCGGTGCGGGCTGCGGCCCAGACGGACGCCCTCCTCGCCGCCGAACCGCACGTGGTGCGAGACGACGAGCTGCCGCACGACGTCCACGGTGTCGACGCCGACGTACCCGGGCTCGACGGCGAACACCGTCGCGTGCTGCCCGGGCGGGAGGATCCGCAGCTGCGGGACCCACAGCTCGACGACGAACCGGCCGCCCGGCTCGAGGTGCGCGGCCGCGTTGCGGACGCACTCGACCTGCGCGTCCTGGCCGAGCAGGTTCGAGATCGTGTTGAAGACGAGGTAGACGAGCCGGAACGTGCCGTCGACGCGCGTCGTCGCCATGTCGCCGTGCACCACGGGCAGCGTCCGCTCGTCGACCTTCTCGCGAAGCCGAGCGATCATGGCCCGGGACAGCTCGAGGCCCGTGACCGGCACCCCGCGCCCGGCCAGCGGGATCGCGACGCGGCCCGTGCCGACGGCGAGCTCCAGGGCACGCCCGTCGCCGGCCAGCGCGGCGAGGCGGTCGACGGTCGGCCCGAGCACCTCGGGCGCGAACATCCCCTCGCCCGGGGTGTCGTACCGGGCGGCGACGTCGGCGTCCCACAGCTCGTCCTGCGTCAGGTCGAAGATCGAGCGCTCCATGACGACCAACCTCGCACCCGGAGCCGCGCGACCGGCACTCCTTTACCGCTGCCGCCAGGTATTGGAGGGGACCGCGTCGCACCGCGGTGGAAGGATCCGCGGGGTGACCGACACGGACAGCACCCCGGACACCGCGCCCGCACCGGCCCCCGTCGCGGTGTCATCCGTGCGGGCGGGCCTCGACCGGACGCGCGCCGCCTTCTCCTCGCTCGCGGACCGGCGCTACCGGTGGTGGTTCTCCGGTCAGGTGCTGTCGTCGTCGGGGCACGTCACGCAGGCTGCTGGACTCGCGTGGCTCGTGCTCGACCTGTCCGGACGCGCCGTCGACCTCGGGCTCGTGACGACCGCCGCGATGCTGCCGATCCTCGTCGGCGCGGCCCCCGCGGGCACGCTCGTCGACCGGTTCGACCGCCGCCGGCTGCTGCTCGTCACGCAGGTCCTGCTGCTCTCGCTCGGGGCCGTGCTGGCCGTCCTCACCGCGACCGGCGCGGTCACCGTGCCCCTCGTCCTCGCGTTCGCGTTCGCGTCGGGCGTCGTCGCCGCGGTCGACGGCCCCGCGCGGCAGGTGTTCGTGCTCGACCTGGTGGGCCCTGAGCGCCTGGCCAGCGCGGTCAGCCTGTACGAGGTCGTGATGAACGCGGCACGCGTCATCGGGCCGTCGGTCGGCGGCGTGCTGCTGGCGCTCGTCGGGCCTGCTGCGTGCTTCGCGTTCAACGCGACGACGTACCTGCTGCCGCTCGGCGTGCTGCTCGCGCTGCGCGGGCTGCGCGCCCGCACGCCGGTCCACGTCGGCGAGCGGCCCGCCGCAGGCTTCCGCGCGGGTGTCGCGTACGCGTGGGGGCAGCCCGTCATCCGGGCGTGCGTGCTCCTCGCGGCGGCGAGCACCATGATCTTCAACCAGGGCGTCATGGTCCCCGTCCTGGCGACCGACGCGCTCGGGCTGCCGCCGCAGGGGTTCGGCGCGCTCATGGCCGCGTTCGGCCTGGGGGCGCTGCCAGGGGCGATCGCGGCCGCGGGCGGCGGGGCGCCGTCCGGCCGACGCGTCGCCGTCCTGGCGTTCGCGACCGGCGTCGCGATCCTGCCCGTCGGTCTCGCTCCCGGGTTCGCGGTCGCGGTGGTCGCGGCCGCGGTGCTCGGGTTCGTCTCGATCTGGTGGGTCGCCGCGGCGAACACGCTCGTGCAGCTCGTCGCCGCTCCGCACCTGCGCGGCCGCGTCATGGGGGTCTGGACCGCCGCGCTGCCGGGGAGCGGTCTCGTCACGGCGCTCGCGCTCGGGGCCGTGACCGACACGTGGGGCGTCCGGTGGGCGTACGTCGCACTCGCCGCGTCGTTCCTCGCGGCAGCGGCGGCCGGTGCCCGTGCGCTCGTCGCCCACGACCGGATCACCGGCGACCCTGACCAGCCCTGACGCGCACGCCCGTCGCCCCGGGTGGGGGGGCC
>NZ_BHYL01000016.1 GCF_003851725.1 Cellulomonas algicola
CCGCCCGGCCGTGCGCCGGCCGCTTCCGCGCGCCCCTGGCCGGGCGGCGTGGGCCGGCCCGTGACAGCCGTGCGCTGCTCGTCGGAGGTCCGCCGCGGCCCGGTGACCGGCGCGCGGCGAGAGGTCGACGACGCAGTCACCCGGACGTGGACGCGACGTCCGTGCCCGCGGACCTCGATCGCACCCGCCCGAGCGACAGCCGCCGCGGGAACACCGACGCCGGCGTCGCCCCCGCCGGGGTGACCCGTCCCGAGGCCACCCCGGCCGCGGAGGTCGCCGGGTGCGGGCCCGCCGTCGGCGCCGAGCGTCACGACACCGTCGTCGGGGACGGCGACGAGCGCACCGCCGGCGGGTCCGGCGACGACGGCCACATGCCGCCGCGCCTGGACGGCGAGGCGCTCGGGCGGCGGCTGCCCGGGACCGGCGCGCAGCACGGCACCCGGGAGGAGCGGGTGCTGGCCGACGGGGTGCGTCTCGTCGAGCACCGCGTCGTCGACGGCCAGCCGGACGGCGCTGCCGGCCCAGCCGGACCAGCCGGTGAGCCGGGCGAGGTGCGGCCGGAGCGCGCCGATCGTGGTGCCGGGGTCGACGTCGACCTCCGTGGTGCACGGCGCAGGGCCGCGCGCCGGGTCGGGGTGGACGGTGAGGAGGCGCACCCGGGGAGGCTGCCGTGGGCGGGCGTGCCGAGACCGGCGGACCCGTGGGAGGTGTGGACGTCGCCACCACCCACAGGCCCGCCGGTCGGCTCGCCGATCGTCAGTCGACGGCCAGCGCCGCCACGGGTGACGTCCGGGCCGCGGACCGGCCGGGGAGCACGGACGCGAGCAGCCCGGCGGCGAGCGCCACGGCCAGGACCATGAGCAGGTCGTCCCACGGCAGCGCGAGCTGCATCTCGCCCATCCCGGCCAGGATGATCGCGGCCCCGGCCCAGCCGTACAGCAGCCCCAGCAGCGTGCCGAGCACCGCGCCCATGCCGGCGATGAGCATCCCCTCGTAGGCGAGCATCCACCGCAGCTGGCGCCGCGACATGCCGATCGCGCGCAGCGTCGCCGACTCGCGCCGCCGCTCGATCACGGACAGGGACAGCGTGTTCGCGACCCCGACGACCGCGATGACGACCGCGACGCCCAGCAGCCCGACGACGACCGCGAGCAGGTCGTCGATGAGGTTCTCGTACTGCTGGCGCTCGGCACCGGCGCTCTCGACGAGCACCGCGTCGGACGACACCGCGTCGTTGATCGCGAGCGCGGTCGTCGCGGCGTCGACGTCGGGATCGAGCCGCACCCACAGCGTCTGCACGGGCGCCTCGCCGACCAGCCCGCGCAGCGTCGCGGGCGTGACGACGGCGTCGACGCCGCCGAGCGACGAGTGCACGGCGCGCAGCGTGGCCGACTCGCCCGTCGGCTCGCCGTCGGTGCCGACGGCCTCGACCGTCGTGTCACCCTCGGTCACCGTGTCCTCGCGCGCGGCCGGCAGGACGACCGTCCCGTCCTCGAGCCGGTCGAGCGCGTCGGCGTCGCGCAGCACCGCGGCGGCCTCGGCCGGGTCGGGGGCCCGCAGCACGACGAAGGTCCCGTCACCCAGGACGACGGACGCGGTGGGCACCTCGACGACCTGCTCGACACCGGGGACGTCGGCGACCTCCGCGGCGACGGACGCCGGGACGGACTCGTCACCCGCGCCGCCGACCGCGCTGACCGCGACGTCGACGGGGTAGTGGTCCTCGAGCCCGGCGGTGATCGAGCGGCGTGCGCTCGCCGCGCCCGTGCTCATGAGCACGACGAGCGTGACGCCGATGAGCAGCGCGGTGCTGGTCGTCGCGGTGCGTCGCGGGTTGCGCAGCGTGTTCGCGGCGGCGAGCCGCGCGCTCGTGCCGGTCGTCGCGAGCGCGCGGCCCGCGAGAGAGACGACCCGCGGGATCCAGAAGACGGCACCCAGCAGTACGCCGACGAAGGACAGCGCCCCGCCGAGGACGCCGAGCCCGAGCAGCAGGACGGGCTCGCCGACCTGCGCGGCGCTCGCGGCGACCGCGACCAGCAGACCTGCGGCGCCGCCGAGCACGAGCAGCAGGGACAGCGCGAGCCGGACGCGCCCCCCGCGCGCCGACACCGACGGTGCGTCGACCGGGCGCAGGGCCGCGACCGGGGACACGCGCGTCGCCTCACGGGCCGGGACGAGCGACGCGACGGCGGTGACCAGCGTGCCGACGAGGAGCGGCACGAGCACGACCGTCGGCGTCACCGCGATCGTCGACGGCAGCGGCGTGCCGGTGTCCGCCCGGGCCAGGACCGCGAGCGCGACCTGCGCGAGCCCGAGGCCCAGGACGACGCCACCGATCGACGCGGCGACCCCGAGGACCGTCGCCTCGAACAGCACCGACAGGCGCAGCTGACGCTTGACGGCGCCCACGCACCGCAGCAGCGCGAGCGTGCGGGCACGCTGCGCGACGAGGACCTGGAAGGTGTTCGCGATGACGAGCGCGGCGACGAGCAGCGCGACCGCCGCGAAGCCGAGCACGACCATGACGAGCGCGTTGCCGGAGCCGGTGATCTGCTCGACCGCGGCCTCGGCGGCCTCGCGCTTGGTGAGGACGTCGGCGTCGTCGAGCGCCGTCGTGACGTCGGCCTGGACCTGGGACGAGCCGTCGGTCACGACGAGGAGCTGCGCGGGCACGCTGTCCTGCGCGGCCTCGCCCGACCACTCGAGCACGTCGGGCGTCGTCGCGAGGCCCGCGCCGCCGTAGGCCGACCAGGCACCCGCGGGGTCGTCGGCGAGGCCGACGACGGTCACGTCGCCCTCGTGCTCGGTCCACTCGCCGTCGTCGGACGGCGACGACCACCGGACCTCGAGGGTGTCGCCGACGGCCGCGTCGAGCCGGTCGAGCGTCGTCGCGGGCAGCGCGACCTCGCCCGCGGCCGCGGGGACGCGGCCGGTCTGGGCGACGACCGACGCGAGCCGCTCGTCGCCGGGCTGCGCGAGCAGCATCTGGTAGGTGGTGCGCGCGCCGTTCGACAGCTCGGCACCGCCGAGCAGGAGCGGGTCGGCCGCGACGACGCCGGGCACGTCGCGGACGGTGTCGAGGTCCTGGACCGCGGCCCCGGACGTCACGACGAGGTCCGCGTCGCCGAACTGCGCGGTCACCGAGTCGTACCCGGTGCGCTGCAGGACGTTCCCGGCGACGAGCGTCGCGGCGAGGAACGCGGTGCCGATCGCGATCGCGACGGCGGCGGCCGTGAGCCGGCCGACGCTGCGCCGCATCTGCGCGAGGGTGAGGCGCAGCATCAGGCGCTCACCGCCGAGCCGGTCGACGTCTCGAGGGTGCGCAGCGCGTCGAGCCCGGCGAGGACGGCGTCGGGCGTCGGGTCGACGATGTCGCCCGCGATGCGCCCGTCGGCCAGCAGGACCACGCGGTCGGCGTACGCGGCGGCGGTCGGGTCGTGCGTGACCATGATGACGGTGCGGCCGAGCTCGCGGACCGAGCGACGCAGGAAGCTCAGCACCTCGGCCCCGGAGCGCGAGTCGAGGTTGCCGGTGGGCTCGTCGGCGAACACGACCTCGGGCTTGGCGATGAGCGCGCGGGCGATCGCGACGCGCTGCTGCTGCCCGCCGGACAGCTCGCTCGGGCGGTGCGTGAGCCGCTGCCGCAGGCCGAGGGTGTCGACGAGGGTGTCGAGCCACGCCGGGTCGGGCTTCTGCCCCGCGAGCTCGAGCGGCAGCAGGACGTTCTGCTCCGCCGTGAACATCGGCAGCAGGTTGAACGACTGGAACACGAACCCGACGCGGTCGCGGCGCAGCCGCGTGAGCGCACCGTCGTCGAGCCCCGACAGGCGGGTCGTGCCGAGCATCGCCTCGCCCGACGTGGCCTGGTCGAGCCCCGCCAGCAGGTGCATGAGCGTCGACTTGCCCGACCCGGACGGGCCCATGATCGCGGTGAAGGCCCCCGCGGCGAAGTCGACGTCGACGCCGTCGAGCGCGCGCACCGCGGCGGCGCCCTGGCCGTACACCTTCGTCAGACCGCGCGCCCGGGACGCGACCGCGTCCTCGCGCCGGGGGTCGGGACCGGAGGCGGGTCCGGACGGTACGTACACGGTCGTGTCCACGACAAGGGCTCCTCGGGGCTGTGGCGGGCGACGTCGGTCGACGACACCTCGACGGTAGGTCGGCCGGTGCGGCACCCGCGTCGGGCCCGGGTCGCGACCGCGGGCCGGCGTCGTACGCCCTGGGGCTGACGCCCGGGACGGTGCGGTGCGACCGCCGGAGCAGCCCCGACGCCCGCCGGGGCGGACGTCACTCGCCGGGGCGGACGAGCTCCGTCTCGTAGGCGATGACGACGGCCTGCACGCGGTCGCGCGCGCCGAGCTTCGCGAGGATCCGCCCCACGTGCGTCTTGACGGTCGCCTCGGCGACGAACAGGTCCTGCCCGATCTCGGTGTTGGAGCGGCCCTTGGCCATGAGGACGAGGACCTCGCGCTCGCGGTCGGTGAGCTCGGCCACGGCCGCGCGGGCGGGGTCGCTCGGCGCGCCCGGCCGGTCCGGCGGCAGGACGGTGACGAGGTGCTCGAGCAGGCGGCGCGTGCTCGACGGCGCGATGACCGCGTCACCGCGGTGCACGGTCCGGATCGCGGCGAGCATCTCCTCGGGCGGCGCGTCCTTGAGCAGGAAGCCGCTGGCGCCCGCGCGGATCGCGGCGAGCACGTACTCGTCGAGGTCGAACGTCGTGAGCACGATGACGCGCGGCGCGGGCACCGTCTCGGACGCACCCGCCGTGAGGTGCGCGGTCGCGGTGAGCCCGTCCATGGTGGGCATCCGGACGTCCATCAGCACGACGTCGACCTGACCCGTCGCGCGCGTGAGCGCCTGCACGGCCTGTGCGCCGTCACCGGCCTCGAGGACGACCTCGAGGTCGGGCTGGGAGTCGATCACCATGCGGAAGCCCGCGCGCACGAGCTGCTGGTCGTCGACGAGCGCGACGCGCACCGGGGGCGTCGGGGTCTCGGTCATCGGTCGTCCTGTCGGGAGGAGGCGGCGGGCGGGGGAGCGTCGAGCGTGCTCGTCGTGGAGGGCGGCGCCGCGACGGCCGGGCCGGTGGGCAGCTCCGCGCGCACACGGTAACCGCCGCCGGGCCGCGGCCCGGCGGTCACGGTGCCGCCGAACAGCGCGGCACGCTCGCGCATGCCGAGCAGGCCGTGGCCGAGCCCGTCCGACCCCGCGGACGCGCCCCGCCCGTCGTCGGAGACCTCGAGCGCGAGCGCGTCGGGGCGCCACGACATCACGACCGTGACGGACGGGTCGGGGCCTGCGTGCTTGAGCACGTTCGTGAGCGCCTCCTGGGTGATGCGGAACGCCGTGAGCCCGACGCCGGGAGGGAGGTGGCGCGGGGTCCCGGTGCGCACGAGCGACACGCGCAGGCCGCTCGCGCGCACCTGCTCGACCAGGTGCGGGACGTCCTCGACGGACGGCTGCGGCGTGACGGCGGGACCAGGAGGCGTGGGACCGGCGGGTCCGCCGCCCGCGGGGGGCGCCGTGCCGAGCGCGGCTGCGGTCCCGGCGGGCGGGGCGACGACCGGGATGCTCCCGGTGGGCGTGGGTGGTCCCTCGCGCAGCACGCCCAGGAGGCGCCGCATGTCGGTGAGCGCCGCACGTCCGGTCTCGCCGATCGTGCCGAGTGCGCGCGTCGCGGCGGCCGGGTCGGCGCTCGCGGCGTACCGGCCCCCGTCGGCCTGCGCGATCATGACGGTGAGCGAGTGGGCGACGATGTCGTGCATCTCGCGCGCGATGCGCGCACGCTCGGCGGCGGTCGCGATCTGGGCCTGCTGGTCGCGCTCGCGCTCGAGCCGGGTCGCACGGTCCACGAGCGCCTCGAGCGTCTCGCGCCGCGAGCGGCGTGCGAGGCCGAACGCCCACACGGCCGCGGCGACGGACCACACGAAGATCGTCGTCGCGACCGCCGACGGCGGGTTCCACCAGGTCACGAGCGTGATCGGCAGCAGCACGCCGCCCACGATCGCGCCCACCATCGCGACGCGGTGCGCCCAGCGCGGGCCGTGCACGGTCACCGAGTAGAGCGCCACGAGCACCGCGAAGTCGGCGGGGATCATGAGCGGCGTGACGAACAGCATCTGCAGCAGCGCGACCGAGTAGACGGTCGCGGCGGACGCCGCGGGCCGGACGCGTCGCCAGGCCAGCGGCGCGATGAGGAGGAACGCCACCAGCAGGTCGGGCACCGCGCGCGCCGACGAGCCGTCGAGGAAGTTGACGTTGAGCGTGAGGCCGAACAGCAGCACGACGAGCGTGCCGAGCAGGTCGACGACGAACCGGTGGGAGTCCTCCCAGCGCAGCACCCGGTCCCACCAGCTCACGCGACGAGCCTAGGCGGGCCGCCGCCGTGCGTCGTGCACCCGCGGTCGGACCCCGGTCGGCCCACCGCACGACTGCGGGAGGACCCGGCCGCCGCCGACGTGCGTCCGGAGGTGCGCGCCGCGCCGACCTCGACCGACATCGCGTGGGCACTGGCGGACCAGACCGTCCCGTGACCTAGCATGGGGCGATGACCCAGGTGCTGCTGGCGGAGGACGATCCCGCGATTGCCGAGCCTTTGGCCCGCGCCCTCGGGCGTGAAGGTTACGACGTGCGCGTGCAAGGCACGGGTCAAGGTGCGATCGACGGTGCCTCGTCGGCCGACCTCGTCGTGCTCGACCTCGGGCTGCCCGACATGGACGGGCTCGACGTCGCACGCGCGATCCGCAACCAGGGCCTCACGACCCCCGTCCTCGTGCTCACCGCGCGCGCCGACGAGGTCGACCTCGTCGTCGGGCTCGACGCGGGTGCCGACGACTACGTCACCAAGCCTTTCCGGCTCGCGGAGCTGCTCGCCCGCGTGCGGGCACTCCTGCGTCGCAGCGTGGGCGACCCCGCGGACGAGGACGAGCTGCACGCGCAGAACGTGCGCGTCGACGTCGCGGCGCACCGCGCGTTCCAGGGCGAGCGCGAGCTGCACCTGACGGCCAAGGAGTTCGACCTGCTGCGCGTGCTCGTCGCCGCCGCGGGGACCGTCGTCGCGCGTGAGACCCTCATGCGGGAGGTGTGGGGCTCCGACCCGACGGGCTCGACCAAGACGCTCGACATGCACGTCTCGTGGCTGCGTCGCAAGCTCGGCGACGACGCGGGCGCCCCGCGCTACGTCACGACGGTGCGCGGCATGGGCTTCCGGTTCGAGACGGGCGCGGGCGAGCGGGTCTGACGCGTGCGCCGTCGCGTCCTCCAGGCGACGATCGCGGCGGTCACCGTCGCGGTCGTCCTGCTGGGCTTCCCGCTCGCGTTCCTCGGCGCGCAGCTCGTCCGTGAGAACGAGCTGCGCCGGCTCGAGGCACGGCTGGACTCGGCGGCCGAGACCGTCGACTTCCGCGCCGACTCCGGCATCGCCTACACCGACCGCATGCTCGAGCCCGCGGCGGGCCGGGTCGACGAGATCCCCGCGAACGTCGTCGTCCGCACGACCGACGGCGAGATCTACGAGGCGGGCACCCCGGTCGAGGGCCGCGCGCTCACGCTCGAGACCACGACGGACTCGCACGCCGTGGTCGTGCTGTCGGTCTCGTTCTGGGACGTCTTCTGGGTGAGCGCCCGCGTCATCGCGCTCGTCGTCGTCGCGGCGGTCGTGGCCTTCGCGGCGGGCATCGCGATGGCGATCTGGCAGGCGAACAGGCTCGCCGCACCCCTCGTCTACCTCGCGGCGTCGGCCGAGCAGCTCGGGTCGGGGCAGGTCCGGCCGCGCCTCGAACCGTCGGGCGTCGAGGAGATCGACCTCGTCGCGGCCGAGCTCGCCCGGTCCGCCGACCGCATGGCGGGGCGCCTGGCCGCCGAGCGGCAGTTCGCGTCCGACGCGTCCCACCAGCTGCGCACGCCGCTCACCGCGCTGTCCATGCGGCTCGAGGAGATCACGCTCGCGACCGACGACCCGCAGGTGCGCGAGGAGGCCCGCATCTCGCTCGAGCAGGTCGAGCGCCTCGTGCGGGTTGTCGACGACCTGCTCACGAGCTCGCGCCGCGCGCAGGGCGGCACGACCGAGGCCGTGCCGCTCGTCGACGTCGTGCACCAGCAGGAGGAGGAGTGGGCGCCGACGTTCGCCGCCGCGGGCCGGCGCCTGGTCGTCGAGGTCGACCCGCAGACCCAGGTGCTCGCGACGCCCGGCGCGCTCGCGCAGGTGCTCGCGACGCTCATCGAGAACTCCCTCAAGCACGGGGCGGGGACCACGACGGTGCGGTCGCGCACGGGCGGGCCGTCGGGGGCGGTCGTGGTCGAGGTCGCCGACGAGGGCACGGGCGTGCCCGACGAGCTCGCGGGCCGGATCTTCGAGCGTGAGGTCACGTCGGGTGCGGGAACAGGGCTCGGCCTCGCGCTCGCACGCGACCTCGCCAGCGCCGACGGCGGCCGCCTCGAGCTCGCGCAGCGCCGTCCGGCGGTCTTCGCGCTCTTCCTGTCCGGGGTGCCCGCGTCCATGCGCCCGGACGTGGTCCTGCCGCTCGGCGCCGTGGTGTCGGCGCGACCCGACCGTCGCCGGCGCTGACCCGCCCGCGTCACGCCGCCTGAGCCGACCGGGCGAAAAGTCGGTTTCGCCCGCACTTGTCGCCTGGATCGGCGCCGTGGTCCCGTAACCTGCCGTGCAAGGTGCGGGCCTGACGCCACGCGCCGCCGACGTCCGCGCAGAGGAAGGGGAGCCGTGCGCCGCATCTCGCCCGCGACGCAGCACTACGCCTGGGGGTCGACGACGGCGATCCCGGACCTGCTGTGCGTCGTGCCGGACGGCCGCCCGGTGGCCGAGGCGTGGTTCGGCGCCCACCCGAGCGCCCCGGCCGTGGTGCACGAGGACGAGGATGACGTCCCGCTCGACCGGCTGGTCGCGGCGGACCCGACGGCGACGCTCGGCGAGGACGTGCGGGCGCGGTTCAACGGCGAGCTGCCGTACCTGCTCAAGGTCATCGCGGCCGAGTCGCCGCTGTCGCTGCAGGTGCACCCGAGCCGCGACCGTGCGCGTGCCGGGTACGCGGCGGAGGACGCGGCAGGCGTTCCCCTCGACGCGGCCGAGCGCAACTACCGGGACCGCAACCACAAGCCCGAGCTCGTCTACGCGCTCACGCGTTTCGACGCGATGGTCGGCTTCCGCGCGTCGCGTCGCGTCGCCGAGCTGCTCGCGGGGCTCGACGCGCCGCTCGCGGCGGACCTGCACGCGCTGCTCGTGTCCGACCCGACGCCGGGCGCGGTGCGCCGGGCGTTCCAGTGGCTGATGTCACCGGACACGCGTCCGGCCGAGGACGACGTGCGCAAGTTCGCCGACGCGTGCGCGCAGCGGCTGGCCGACGGGTCCCCGAGCCCGCGCACGGACCGCACGGTCATGCGCCTCGCCGCGGCGTACCCCGGCGACGCGGGCGCGGTCACGTCCGTGCTGCTCAACCCGGTGACGCTCCACCCGGGCGACGCGCTGTTCGTGCCTGCGGGGTCGGTGCACGCCTACCTGCACGGCGTCGGTGTCGAGATCATGGCCAACTCGGACAACGTGCTGCGCGCAGGCTTGACGGCGAAGCACATCGACCTCCCCGAGCTGCTCGCCAACCTCGACGCGGTCGCGGCGCCGCCCATCCGCATCGCCCCGGAGCGCGTGTTCACGTCGACGGAGATCTTCTACGCACCCGTCGACGACTTCGAGCTCTCCGTCACCCGGCTGACCGACGAGGGCGCGACGCGGATCCCGGGGCGGGGGCCACGCGTGCTCCTGTGCCTCGAGGGCGAGGTCGAGGTGCGCGCGCAGGACGGCGAGCCGATGGTGCTGACGCGGGGTCAGGCGGCGTTCGCGCCCGCGAGCGACGGCGTGCTGACGGCGTGGGGCGACGGCGTCCTCATCCAGGCCGACGTGCCCTGACGGCCGATCAGCCCGGGCTCAGGCGGCGGTGCGGTGCCCCGTGAACACCCAGCGCTTGTACCCGACGTACCGCAGGACGGTCCCGACGGCGATGCCGACCACGGTCGCCACGTTGTCGGCCAGCGGGGTGTCGAGCTGCAGCACGTAGTGCGAGAACGCGAGCGTGAGGATCGGCACGGCCGCCCCGACCAGGTTGATCGCGCCGTACACGACGAGCTCGCGACCGTGCCGCTCGGTGCGGTGCGACGCGAAGGTCCAGTAGCGGTTGCCGAGCCAGGAGACGACGGTCGCGAGCGCCATCGAGACGATCTTCGCGGTGATCGGCTTCGCCTCGAGCAGCTCGCCGGGACCGAACCGGAGCAGGTTGAAGACGCCGATGTCCACGACGAACGCGACGCCGCCGACGGACAGGAACCGGGCGACCTCGAGACCACGCGCGCGCAGCGCCGCGAGGCGGAGCGCTGGCTGCGGCCGCGTGCCGGACGTGCGCGGCACGTCCGCGAGGCGGCGCTCGTCGGTGGCACTCACGGTGGTGGTCTCCTCGCCTGGGCTGCCGCGAGAATAGCGGGGCCACCTGGGAACCGGCAGGGTGAAGGCGCCGGCGGTCCGCGCTGAAGCGATTCGACGTGCGCGGTGGACGCCGCGCAGGGAGCGACGTCCGCTCGGTTAGGCTCGACGCCCGTGGCAGCTCCTGTGGTGGCGGTGGTCGGCGGCGGTCAGCTCGCACGGATGATGGCGCCGGCGGCGACGGCGCTCGGCGTCCACCTGCGCGTCCTCGTGGAGGACGCGTCGTCGTCCGCCGCGCAGGTCGTGGTCGACGCGCCCGTCGGGGCGGCGTCCGACGCGGCGGCGATCGAGGGCATCGTCGACGGCGCGACCGCGCTGACGTTCGAGCACGAGCACGTGCCGAACGACCTGCTCGAGCGGCTCGCCGACGCGGGTGTCGCGGTCCGGCCGGCCGCGGGCGCCCTGCGGCACGCGCAGGACAAGGCCGTCATGCGGCGCCGCCTCACCGCGCTCGGTGTGCCGTGCCCGCGCTGGGCACCGGTCGCGGACGCCGACGACCTGCGCGACTTCCTCGCCGCGAACGGCGACCAGGCGGTCGTGAAGACCACGCGCGGCGGCTACGACGGCAAGGGCGTGCGGGTGGTCCGGTCGGCCGCCGAGGCCGCCGACTGGCTCGCGGCTGCGGCCGACGGCTCGGGCGCGGCCCTCATCGCGGAGGAGAAGGTTCCCTTCACCCGCGAGCTCGCGGTCCTCGTGGCGCGGCGGCCGAGCGGCGAGGTCCGCACCTGGCCCGTGGTCGAGTCCGTGCAGCGCGACGGCGTGTGCGCCGAGGTCGTGGCGCCCGCACCCGACCTGCACCCCGCGACCCGCGACCAGGCGCTCGACGTCGCGGTGCGCGTCGCCGAAGGGCTCGACGTCGTGGGCGTCCTCGCGGTCGAGCTGTTCGAGGTCGCCGGGCACGACGGCGTCCCGACGGTGCTCGTCAACGAGCTCGCGATGCGCCCGCACAACTCGGGCCACTGGACGATCGACGGCGCGGTCACCAGCCAGTTCGAGCAGCACCTGCGCGCGGTCCTCGACCTGCCGCTGGGCGACACGTCCGCCCGCGCGCCCTGGACCGTGATGGCGAACGTGCTGGGCAGCGCGCTCGACGAGCTGACCGACGCGCTCGACGACGTCGCCGCGGCGGACCCGCAGGCGAAGGTCCACCTGTACGGCAAGCAGGTCCGCCCGGGCCGCAAGCTCGGACACGTGAACGTCAGCGGCGACGACCTCGACGAGGTGCGTCGCCGAGCCCGGGACGCCGCCGCGCTCCTGCGCGGCGAGCGGCCCTGACGACCCCACCCCCTCGTCCCGGCGCGCGCCGCGGACCGCACGGACGGAGACACCGTGACCACGACGCAGCCCTTGGTCGGCATCGTGATGGGCTCGGACTCGGACTGGCCCGTCATGGAGGCCGCCGCGCTCGCGCTCGACGAGTTCGGCGTGCCGTACGAGGTCGACGTGGTGTCGGCCCACCGCCAGCCGGACAAGATGGTCGACTACGGCCGGACCGCCGCCGCGCGCGGGCTGCGCGTGGTCGTCGCGGGTGCCGGGGGAGCGGCCCACCTGCCGGGCATGCTCGCGTCGGTGACGACGCTGCCCGTCGTCGGGGTCCCCGTGCCGCTCGCGCATCTCGACGGTCTCGACTCGCTCCTGTCGATCGTCCAGATGCCCGCGGGCGTCCCCGTCGCGACCGTGTCCGTCGGCGGCGCGCGCAACGCGGGGCTGCTCGCGGTGCGCATCCTCGCGGCCGGCGCCGACGACGACGCGGCGCGGCTGCGTGACGCGATGGCGCGGTTCCAGGACGGCCTCCGAGCGCAGGCGGACGCCAAGGGCGAGCGCCTGCGGGCGCGCGCGACGGGTCGGCCGACCACCGGGTTCTCCGCCTGACCGGTCGCTCCCGGCCGGGTCCGGGGGCGTGGAGGTCCCGGGCCACGGTTCCGGACCTCGTGTGAAGGCCCCGTGCACGACGCGTCGCCCGGGCCGTCTCGGCGCGCGGTGCCGGCGAGGGCGTGCCTACCGTCGAGGTGATGACCTCCGCCCCCTCCGTCGACGACCGCACTGTCGCCTCTCGCGCCGTCTCCCGCGCAGCAGCGCCTGCGGCCCCCGCCGACCGGGCCGGCACCTCGACCGCGGTCACCGGTGACGCGCCCGCGAGCCCGCCGCCACCCCGGC
>NZ_BHYL01000017.1 GCF_003851725.1 Cellulomonas algicola
GTCGGCACGGGCCGAGGCGGACGAGTGGCTCGGCCGCGTCGACCTGGCCGGGCTCGCCGACCGGCGGCCGACCGCGCTCTCGGGCGGGCAGCGCCAGCGCGTCGCGCTCGCGCGTGCGCTCGCCGCGCACCCCGCGGCACTGCTGCTCGACGAGCCGTTCGCGCAGCTCGACGTCCGGACCGCCGCGGCACTGCGGGACGTCGTCCGGCAGCAGGTCCGCGCCACCGGGACCGCCACGGTGCTGGTCACGCACGACGCGCTCGACGCGCTCACGCTCGCCGACGAGGTGCTGGTCCTCGTCGACGGCACGGTCGTGGAGCGCGGCCGGCCCGTCGACGTGCTCGCCGACCCCGCGCACCCGTTCACGGCCGCGCTGGGCGGCACGAACCTCCTCCTCGGCACGGTCGCCGACGACGCGTCCGGCCCGGCGGTCGTCACGGCCGACGGCCTGCGCGTCCCGTGCCCCCCGGGCCTCCGCGCCGGCACCCTCGCCCGGCTGACCTTCGCGCCGTCCGCGGTGGAGGCGCACCGGGCCGCGACGGCGCACGAGCCCGCGACGGGCGTCGTGCGCTGGGAGACCCGCGTCGTCGACCTCGAACCGGGGACGACGGGCGTGCGGGTCCGGACCAGCGGGGACATCCTGGTCGACGTCCGCCCGGCCGACCTCGCCGTGCTCGACCTGCAGGTCGGCGCACCGCTCGTGCTGGCCGTGCCGCACACCGAGCAGCGCCTCCGCCCGCTGAGCTGACGCGGCCGCGACCTCACAGCCGCGTCCGGCACCCCGTGCGGGAACTGTTCCCGCCGCGCAACGCGGCCGGTGGGCGGGACGAAACATGCCGTTCGTAGCGTCGCCTGCGTCCGAGCCCCCATCCCTCCCGGAGGTCCCCATGGCGACACCGCTCGCGACCCCCGACGCCGAGGCGTCGACCACGACCACCACCGGCGCGACCCCTGTCGCGACCGGTGCGCCGCTCACCGTCCGCCCCGGCCGCTGGATCGACGGCTGGAACCCCGAGGACACCGCCCAGTGGCGCTCGGTCGGCAAGGCGATCGCGGCGCGCAACCTCGGCCTGTCGATCTTCGCGGAGTTCCTCGGGTTCGCCGTCTGGGCGCTGTGGAGCATCGTCGTGCCGCGGCTGCCCGCCGCGGGCTTCGACCTGACCGTCGACCAGATGTTCTGGCTGATCGCCGTGCCGAGCCTCGTCGGCGCGTCGCTGCGCATCCCCTACACGTTCGCGGTCCCGCTGTTCGGCGGGCGCAACTGGACGATCGTGTCCGCGCTCCTGCTCCTCGTCCCCACGAGCGCGCTCGCGATCGCGGTGCAGAACCCCGAGACGTCGTTCGGCGCCCTGCTCGGCATCGCGGCGCTCGCGGGCGTGGGTGGCGGCAACTTCGCGTCGTCCATGGCGAACATCTCGTTCTTCTACCCCGAGGCGGAGAAGGGCCGGGCGCTCGGGCTGAACGCCGCGGGCGGCAACATCGGCACCGCCGCGGTGCAGTTCGCGGTGCCGCTCGTCGTCGTCGGTGCGGCCGGCCTGCAGCTCGAGCGTGCGGGGCTCATGTTCATCCCGCTCGCGATCCTGGCCGCGTTCCTCGCCTGGCGGTTCATGGACAACCTGTCGAACGCCAAGGCCGACCCGCGCGCGTACGGCGTCGCGACGCGCGACAAGCACACGTGGATCATCTCGTTCATCTACATCGGGACGTTCGGCTCGTTCATCGGGTTCTCCGGGGCGTTCCCGACGCTGCTCCAGGCCCAGTTCCCCGAGGTGACGCTCTCGATCGCGTTCGCCGGGGCGCTGGTCGGCTCGGTCGCGCGGCCCGTCGGCGGCATCCTCGCGGACCGGTTCGGCGGCTCGACCGTCACGATCGCCGCGTTCG
The DNA here is from genome assembly GCF_003851725.1 of Cellulomonas algicola. GTDB lineage: Bacteria > Actinomycetota > Actinomycetes > Actinomycetales > Cellulomonadaceae > Cellulomonas > Cellulomonas algicola. The sequence continues at coordinate 1,882 of NZ_BHYL01000017.1, forward strand.
CGGTCATGGCCGCGGGGACCGTCGGCGCGATCGTCGCCCTGCGGGCGCACCACTTCCTCGGCTTCTTCCTGTCGTTCCTGCTGCTCTTCGTGGCGACGGGCGCGGGCAACGGCTCGGTCTACCGGATGATCCCCGCGGTGTTCCGGTTCGGCGCGACCGACGAGACGCGTGCGAGCCGCGCGAAGGCCGCGGCGGGCTGCATCGGCATCGCGGGCGCCGTCGGCGCGATCGGCGGGTTCCTCGTGCCCCGCGGGTTCGCCGTCTCGACGTCACTGACCGGAAACATCCAGGCGGCACTCTGGGTGATCGTCGGGACGTACGCGGTCATGGCCCTCACCACGTGGGCGGTCTACCGGCGCCGCGGCTCGGCCTTCGGCTCCACCGTCATCTGACCCTGCCCCCGGCCCCGGAGGACATCCCAGCGTGACGGCGATCGCGACCGCGCAGCACGAGCACACGGCGACGACCCAGGTCGCCACCGTGTGCTCGTACTGCGGTGTGGGCTGCGGCCTGGTGCTCGACGTCGTCGACGACGGCACGGGCCGCACGGTCCGCAGGGCGAGCGGTGACAAGGCGCACCCGGCGAACCACGGGCGGCTGTGCACGAAGGGCGCGACGACGGCCGACCTGCTCGCGGCGGGCGGGCGGCTGTCGACCGCGCTCGTGCGGCCCGAGCGCGGGTCGGAGCCCGTCCCGACGGGCGTCGACGAGGCGGTCGCGACCGTCGCGCGGCGGTTGCGCGAGATCGTCGACCGGGACGGGCCCGACGCCGTCGCGCTGTACGTGTCGGGGCAGATGAGCATCGAGGCGCAGTACCTCGCGAACAAGCTCGCCAAGGGGTACCTGCGCACCAACCAGATCGAGTCGAACTCGCGGCTGTGCATGGCGAGCGCGGGCACCGGCTACAAGCTGTCGCTCGGCTCGGACGGCCCGCCCGGGTCGTACGACGACCTCGACCACGCCGACGTGTTCCTCGTCATCGGCGCGAACATGGCCGACTGCCACCCGATCCTGTTCCTGCGGCTGCTCGACCGGGTCAAGGCGGGGGCGAAGCTCATCGTGGTCGACCCGCGCCGCACGGCGACCGCGGAGAAGGCCGACCTGTTCCTGCAGGTGAGGTCCGGCACGGACATCGCGCTGCTCAACGGACTGCTGCACCTGCTCGTCGAGGCGGGCGCGGTCGACGACGAGTTCGTCGCGGCGCACACCGAGGGCTGGGACGCGATGCCGGAGCTCCTCGCCGACTACCCGCCGGACGTCGTCGCGAGCATCACGGGTGTCGCGGAGGAGGACCTGCGGGCGGCGGCGGCGCTGATCGCGGGCGCGGAGAACTGGGTGTCCTGCTGGACGATGGGGCTCAACCAGTCGACGCACGGCACCTGGAACACGAACGCGCTGGTGAACCTGCACCTGGCGACCGGCGCGATCTGCCGGCAGGGGAGCGGACCGTTCTCCCTCACAGGCCAGCCGAACGCCATGGGCGGCCGCGAGATGGGCTACATGGGCCCCGGCCTGCCCGGCCAGCGCACGGTGCTCGACCCCGCGGACCGGGCGTTCGTCGAGGACCTCTGGGACCTGCCCGCGGGCACCATCCGGTCCGACGGCGTCGGGCGCGGCACGATCGAGATGTTCGAGCAGATGGCCGCGGGTGACATCAAGGCGTGCTGGGTGATCTGCACCAACCCGGTCGCGTCCGTCGCGAACCGCCGCACGGTCATCGAGGGCCTGGAGAACGCCGAGCTCGTCGTCACGCAGGACGTGTACGCCGAGACCGAGACCAACGCGTACGCCGACGTCGTGCTCCCCGCGGCGATGTGGACCGAGGGCGACGGCGTCATGGTCAACAGCGAGCGCAGCATGACGCTCGCCCGCCGCGCGCTCGACCCGCCCGGCGAGGCGCTGCCCGACTGGGTGCTGATCGCGCGCGTCGCCACCGCGATGGGCTACCCCGGCTTCGCGTACGCGTCGTCGGAGGAGGTGTTCGAGGAGATCCGGCGGACCACGAACCCGCGCACCGGCTACGACCTGCGCGGCGTCACGTACGACCGGCTGCGCGCCGCGCCCGTGCAGTGGCCGTCCGCGTCGCCGGACGGGCCCGCCCGCAACCCCGTCCGGTACGTCAACGACGGGGTCCACCAGCCGCTGCTGGTGGACGACGACGGCACCGTCCCGCGCCTGCGGTTCGCCACCCCGTCGGGCCGGGCCGTCTTCCACGCGCGCCCGCACCTGCCGGCGAAGGAGATGCCGGACGACGACTACCCGTTCCTGCTCAACACCGGCCGCGTCCAGCACCAGTGGCACACGCTCACCAAGACGGGCCGCGTCGCGAAGCTCACCAAGCTCAACCCCGGCCCGTTCGTCGAGCTGCACCCGGACGACGCGGCACGCCTCGACGTCGTCGACGGCGCGACCGTCGAGGTCGCGTCCCGCCGCGGCCGGGCCGTCCTGCCCGTCGTCGTCACCGACCGCGTGCGGCCAGGGTCGCTGTTCGCGCCGTTCCACTGGAACGACCTGTTCGGCGAGTACCTGTCCGTCAACGCCGTCACCAACGACGCCGTCGACCCGCTGTCGTTCCAGCCCGAGCTCAAGGTGTGCGCGGTGTCCGTGACGCTGGTCGCCCCGCCGCCCGTTCCCGTGGCCGGCACGCCGGCGGCGACCGACGCGGGCGAGGTGGACCCGTCGCCCGGCGGTTCCCCCCTCGGCCCCGACGGGACGACGGGCGACGACGCCGTGACCGACGGTGCGCGGGCGATGCGCGCGCTCGCAGGCGCGCTGGGCCTCGAGGACTTCGGGCCTCCCGTGCTGGGCGACGACGAGCGCCGCTACCTCGCGGGCTTCCTCGCCGGGCTCGGCGGCGGCGACGTCACCGGCACCCCCGTCCTGCCGCCGACCGCGCCGCTCGACGGCACGTCCGCGCTCTGGGTCGACGGGCTGCTCGCCGGGATGTTCTCGCGCGCACCGCAGTCCTCGTCGCGGGGTGCCGCGACCGGCGGACCGGCTCGCGCGCCCGCGCCCGTGCGGCCGCTCGTCGTGCTGTGGGCGTCGCAGACCGGCACGTCGGAGGAGGTCGCCGAGCGTGTGGCGGCCCGGCTGGCCGACGGCGGGCGCACGCCCGAGGTCCTCGCGATGGACGACGCCGTCGGTGCGCTGCCGCGGCGGGCCGACCTCGTCGTCGTGACCAGCACGTTCGGTGACGGCGACGCCCCCGACAACGGGACGGCGTTCTGGGAGGCGCTGGCTGACCCCGAGGCGCAGCGGCTCGACGGGTCGCGGTTCGCCGTCCTCGCGCTCGGCGACTCGAGCTACGACCAGTTCTGCGGGCACGGCCGACGCGTCGACCGGCGCCTGGCGGAGCTCGGCGCGCAGCGGCTCGTCGACCGCGGCGAGTGCGAGCCGGGCGACGAGGAGACCGCCGAGCGGTGGACCGAGCACGTCGTCGCGGTCCTCACCGGTGGACCCGCGGCGACCGCCGCGCCCGCCGACGACGCCCCGCCCGCCGACGGAGCGGTGACCGGCGCCGGCGCGATCCCGGGAGCGGGTCCGGACGTCAGGCCCACGGGCGACCCGCTCGACGCGCGCGGCCCGGGTGAGCCGCTCGTCGGCGCTGCGACCGTCGTCGAGCGCCCCCTCGCCCCGACCGGGCGGGCCACGGCCGTTCCCGCACGCGCGACGCGCGCGCGTCCCGGCGTCGCGCGCCTCGTCGGGAACCGGCTGCTCAGCCTGCCGGGCTCCGCGAAGGAGGTCCGCGAGGTCTGGTTCGACACGTCGCAGTCGCCGCTGCCGATGCCGTACGCGGCCGGTGACGCGCTCGCGGTCCGGCCCGTCAACGCCGCGTCGGTGGTCGAGGAGTGGCTCGCCGTGACGGGTGTCGCCGCCGACGCGCCGGTCACCGTCGAGGGCGTCGGCACCGTCCCGTTCGCGGTCGCGCTGCGCGACGAGCTCGACGCCACGCGCCCGTCGCAGGACCTCCTGCGGTTCGTGCACGAGCGGTCCGGCAGCGAGCGGCTGCGTCGGCTCCTGCGCTCCGAGAACCGCAACGACCTCGCGAAGTGGCTGTGGGGACGGCAGGCCGTCGACGTCGTCGGGGAGCTGCGCGTCGACGCGACGGCCCAGGAGTGGGCGGACGTGCTGCGCCGCCTCCAGCCGCGGCAGTACTCGATCTCGTCGTCGCCGCTCGTCGACCCGCACCGCGTCCGCCTGACGATGTCCGTCGTGCGGTACGAGGGGCCGTCGGGCGCTGCCCGGGGCGGGGTGTGCTCGACGTTCCTCGCCGACGCCGGCCCGGACCTGTCGGTGTCCGCGTACGTGCAGCCGTCGACGCACTTCCACCCGCCGGCCG
>NZ_BHYL01000018.1 GCF_003851725.1 Cellulomonas algicola
GCGCCCGGCAGTCCCGGGCTCGCGGCGGCCGGTGACACCCGCGGCGCGCCCGACAGTCCCGGGCGCGCGCCGTGGGGTCGCATCGAGGCGGGTCTCGTCGACCGTCGGGTGCGGGACGCCGTGCTCGTCGGGATGCTGCCGGGGACGGGCGACCTCCCCGAGCGCAGCGTGACGGGGGAGTCACCGGCCCCCGCGGTCGACGCGGCGGTGGGTGCGGCCGTGGCGACGCTCGTGGATCCCGCGCGCGCGATGCGTCCGCCGGCGGACGTCGACGTGCACGAGCGGGTGCTCGAGCGGGTCGTCGCGCACGGCCGCGCCGGCGGCCAGGCACCGGCCCTGACGCTGCTGGCGATGCTCGCGTGGTGGCGTGGCGACGGGGCACGCGCCGCGGTCCTGCTCGAGCGCGCGCTCACCGACGACCCCGGTCACCGGCTCGCCGTGCTGCTCGCGGACGTGCTCGCGGCGGCCGTGCCGCCGGGCTGGGTGCGGTCGGCGTGCTGAGCTCCGAGGCCGTGAACGGGCAGGTCCGACGCGTGTGCCCTCGAACGTCGGCCGTACCTCGGGTAGCGTCACGGCCACGGCGCGACGGTTGTGGACGAGGGAGGACCGATGGGCGGCATCGTGGTCGGTTACCTGGCGACCCCCGAGGGCCGTGCGGCTCTCGAGGCGGCGGTCGAGGAGGCGCGCCGGAACGACTCGAGGGTCGTCGTGGTCGTGAGCGCGCGGCCCGACGAGGCGCCCGAGCAGCGTGCGGCGGTCGAGCAGGCGCTCGCGCAGGTCGAGTCGGAGCTCGCGGCCGGCGGCATCCCGCACGAGGTGCGGCTGCTGGACGGCGGCGACGTGGCCGACGACCTCATCGGGACGGCCGAGGACATCGACGCGCAGCTGGTCGTCATCGGCCTGCGTCGGCGCAGCCCCGTGGGCAAGCTCATCCTCGGTGCCAACGCGCAGCGCGTGCTGTTCGACGCCCCGTGCCCGGTCCTGACGGTGAAGCCCGCCGCGAGCTGAGACGCGCCGCGCCGCCGGAGCGAGCCGTCGTCGGCCGCGCGTCCGGTCGGCGCATCCCGCCCGCACGCACCGGGCGGCGATCCGGGACGGCGCCGTCGTGCGGTTCTCCGCGGCGGCGGTCGGTTCGGCTCGTGGCACCGCGTGGTGCGCTCTCCGCGCGAGATCGTGCGGCCCTGCGCGGGAATGCCGGGGGCCGCTCCTCCGTTGGAACGACGTCAGCCCGTGTGCCGGCGTCGACGAGGGCGCCACACCTGCCGCCGCAGCCGCCGTGCGGTCTCCGCCGGTACAATATGGGTCTACCTCCCGGCTCCCGCTCCGGGTGTCTCGCTGCCGAAAGGTACTTCGTGTCGTCCCAGACCCCGCATCCCGCGCTCCCGCGCGAGTTCGAGCACCCCGCCCTCCAGGAGCTGGTCCTCCGGGGGCGGACCCATGGCACCGTCAGCGCCGAGGAGCTGCGTTCCGCCTGCGAGCAGGCGGACGTCCAGGACCCGAAGCGTCTGAAGGCCGTCATGCGTGGCCTCGGCACCGCGGGTATCGGCGTGCAGCAGCCCGCCGCGGCCCCCGCTCCCGCGCGTGCCGTCGCGGCGACCAGCGCCAAGGCGCGGACGTCGACCAAGGCCGTCGTCGCGCGAGACGAGGCCGACGGCGACGCGCCCGCCCGCCCCGCCGCCAAGAAGGCGACGACCGCGAAGGCCGCCGGCACCGCCAAGGCCACCGCCAAGCCCGCGGCGAAGTCGACCGGGCCCAAGACGGCCGGCAAGGCCTCGGCCGCCAAGGCCGCCACGCCCGGGAAGGCCGGCGACTCCGACGAGGAGATCGACGAGACCGAGGAGCTCGAGGACGTCGAGATCGACGAGACCGAGACGCTCGAGGACGTCGACGTCGCGGCCGAGGACACCGAGGAGACGGCCGAGACCACCGAGGGCGACGACGAGGAGTCGACCGACGCGAAGCCGAAGGCCGCGGCCGAGGAGGAGTCGGAGGACAGCGCCGGCTTCGTGTACTCGGACGCCGACGACGACGACGCGCCGGTGCAGCAGGTCGTCACCGCGGGTGCGACGGCCGACCCGGTCAAGGACTACCTCAAGCAGATCGGCAAGGTCGCGCTGCTGAACGCGGAGCAGGAGGTCGAGCTCGCCAAGCGCATCGAGGCCGGCCTGTTCGCGGAGGAGCGCCTGAACGCCGGCGTCACGATGGAGCCGAAGCTGCGTCGTGAGCTCGAGTGGATCGCGGGCGACGGTCGTCGGGCCAAGAACCACCTGCTCGAGGCCAACCTGCGGCTCGTCGTCTCGCTCGCCAAGCGGTACACCGGTCGCGGCATGCTCTTCCTGGACCTGATCCAGGAGGGCAACCTCGGTCTGATCCGCGCGGTCGAGAAGTTCGACTACACCAAGGGCTACAAGTTCTCGACGTACGCGACGTGGTGGATCCGCCAGGCCATCACCCGCGCGATGGCCGACCAGGCGCGCACCATCCGCATCCCGGTGCACATGGTCGAGGTCATCAACAAGCTCGCGCGTGTCCAGCGTCAGATGCTCCAGGACCTGGGCCGCGAGCCCACGCCGGAGGAGCTGGCCAAGGAGCTCGACATGACGCCCGAGAAGGTCGTCGAGGTCCAGAAGTACGGCCGTGAGCCCATCTCGCTGCACACGCCCCTCGGTGAGGACGGCGACAGCGAGTTCGGTGACCTCATCGAGGACTCCGAGGCCGTCGTGCCCGCCGACGCGGTGAGCTTCACGCTCCTGCAGGAGCAGCTGCACCAGGTCCTCGACACCCTGTCCGAGCGCGAGGCCGGCGTCGTCTCGATGCGGTTCGGTCTCACGGACGGCCAGCCGAAGACGCTCGACGAGATCGGCAAGGTCTACGGAGTGACGCGTGAGCGCATCCGTCAGATCGAGTCCAAGACGATGTCGAAGCTGCGCCACCCGTCGCGCTCGCAGGTCCTCCGGGACTACCTCGACTGATCCGGCGCCCAGCGCCCGACGGAGCCCGCCCCGCGTCTGCGGTGGCGGGCTCCGCTGCGTCCGGGGCGGGGTGCGCGGTCGCCGTCGGCCGGAGCCTTCAGCCGGAGCGTGGGCCGGAGCCGTCGGACGGAGCGTCTGCCGGGCTCGTCAGCGTGGGGGGTGGGCCGGAAATCCGACGAGGCCCGGACCGCAAGGGTCCGGGCCTCGTCGTGCGAGTGTCGTGCGGTGCCTCAGCGGGCGGCGCCGGTGCCGGCGCCGTGCTCGGCGAGCAGGCGGTCGGTCTCGTCGTGGACGTGCGTCGCGACGTCCGCGAACTTCGGCGCGTGCTCACGCGCGTGGTGCGCGCAGAACAGCAGCTCGCCCACGGGGAGCACCACGCGGACGTAGGCCTGGGCACCGCAGCGGTCGCAACGGTCGGCTGCGGTCAACGGCTCGGTCATGGTCCCTGTCACGTCTCCATACAACCATCCCGGACGCGGATCCATCTCACCGGCGGCGGGTGGTTCGCTCCCGGCGTACGGGGTTTCCCCCGGTCGGGACGAGATCGTGTCCGGACCGTGTCCGACCCGTGTCCCGGCCGTGTCCGCTGCGGCGAGGTTCCCCGGTGCTGTCAGGCCGCCCGGCTACCATCCCCCCGTGACGACGACTTCCCCGCAGTCCGGCTACACGGCCCGGCACCTGTCGGTGCTCGAGGGCCTGGAGGCGGTCCGCAAGCGCCCCGGCATGTACATCGGCACGACCGACAGCCGCGGGCTCATGCACTGCCTCTGGGAGATCATCGACAACTCCGTCGACGAGGCGCTCGCCGGGCACGGTGACCGCATCGACATCGTGCTGCACGCCGACACGTCGGTCGAGGTCCGCGACAACGGTCGCGGCATCCCGGTCGACGTCGAGCCGAAGACCGGCCTGACGGGCGTCGAGGTCGTGTTCACCAAGCTGCACGCGGGCGGCAAGTTCGGCGGCGGCTCGTACGGCGCGTCGGGCGGTCTGCACGGCGTCGGCGCCTCAGTCGTCAACGCGCTGTCGGCACGGCTCGACGTCGAGGTCGACCGCGGCGGCCGCACGCACCGCATGACGTTCCACCGCGGCGAGCCGGGCGTGTTCGACGACCGCGAGGGCCTGAGCCCCGAGTCGCCGTTCGAGCCGTTCGTCTCGGGCTCCGAGCTCGCGGTCGTCGGCAAGACGGCCCGCGCCCGCACGGGCACGCGCGTGCGCTACTGGGCGGACCGGCAGATCTTCCCGAAGACGGCCGTGTTCTCCTACGACGAGCTCGTGACGCGTGCGCGTCAGACGAGCTTCCTGGTGCCCGGCCTCACGCTGACCGTGCGCGACGAGCGCGGCATCCCCGGCACGCCGGGGGAGGGCGGCCCGCACGAGGAGACGTTCTTCCACAGCGGTGGCGTCGTCGACTTCGTCGACCACCTGTCGCCGGACCCGGCGGTGACGGACACCTGGCACCTCACGGGCTCGGGCACGTTCACCGAGACGGTCCCGGTGCTCGACGACCGCGGCCACATGACCCCGCAGGAGGTCAGCCGCACCTGCGAGGTCGACGTCGCGCTGCGCTGGGGGACCGGCTACGAGACCGAGGTCCGGTCGTTCGTCAACATCATCGCGACGCCCAAGGGCGGCACGCATCTCGCGGGCTTCGAGACGGGCCTGCTGCGCACGGTCCGCAAGGCCGTCGAGGCGAACGCGCGCCGGCTCAAGATCAGCGCGAAGGACGCGGCGACCGAGCGCATCGAGAAGGAGGACGTGCTCGCGGGCCTCACCGCGGTCGTGACGGTCCGGCTCGCGGAGCCGCAGTTCGAGGGCCAGACGAAGGAGGTCCTCGGCACCGCGCCGGTGCGCGCGATCGTCGCGAAGGTCCTCGACACCGAGCTCGGCGGCATCTTCGTGTCGCCCAAGCGCGACCACAAGGCGCAGTCGTCGCTGCTGCTCGACAAGGTCGTGGGGGAGATGCGGGCGCGGCTGTCGGCGCGCAAGCAGAAGGAGATCTCCCGCCGGAAGAACGCGCTCGAGTCGTCGTCGCTGCCCGCGAAGCTCGCGGACTGCCGCATCGACGACGTGGACCGCAGCGAGCTGTTCATCGTCGAGGGCGACAGCGCGCTCGGCACCGCGAAGCTCGCGCGCAGCTCGGACTTCCAGGCGCTGCTGCCGATCCGCGGCAAGATCCTCAACGTCCAGAAGGCGTCCGTCACGGACATGCTGAAGAACACCGAGTGCGCCTCGATCATCCAGGTGATCGGTGCGGGCTCGGGCCGGACGTTCGACCTCGACGCCGCGCGCTACGGCAAGGTCGTGATGATGACGGACGCCGACGTCGACGGCGCCCACATCCGCACGCTGCTGCTCACGCTCTTCTTCCGCTACATGCGGCCGCTCGTCGAGCAGGGCCGCGTCTACGCGGCGGTCCCGCCGCTGCACCGCATCGAGCTCGTCGGGGGCGGCCGCAAGGCCGACCCGGAGGACCGGTACCTCTACACCTACTCGGAGGCGGAGCTCGCGGCGACGCTCAAGCGGCTCGACCGCAGTGGCAAGCGCTACAAGGACGACATCCAGCGGTACAAGGGTCTCGGTGAGATGGACGCCGACCAGCTCGCGGAGACGACGATGGACCCACGTCACCGCACGCTGCGCCGCGTCACCGTCGAGGCCGCGGCCCGCGCCGAGCAGATCTTCGAGCTGCTCATGGGCTCGGACGTGGCGCCGCGCAAGGACTTCATCGTCGCGGGTGCCCAGGCGCTCGACCGGTCGCGCATCGACGCCTGAGGCCGTCCCGTCGCGTCCGGGCTGAGCCCTGTCGCGTCCGGGCCGAGCCCCGCACGGCCGGCGCGGTCCGGTCTGGTCCGGTCCGGTCCGGTCCGCTGGACGGCCGGGGGACATGCCGCCGCGGCGACACCCACCGGCTGCAGGACCGGCACCGGCACGACCACGGCGACGGCGCGGACGTCGAGCGGATTTCCGGTTGCCCCTGGCCGGGACGTGCCGTGAGGGTGGGTCGGTGACCACCACCTCCCTGCCGCCCATCGCGGAGCGCGCCGCCGCGCCCGTCGACGTCCCGTTGCCCGACCCGTCGCTGGGCCTCACCTGGCGCCCGGTCACGCGAGACGACGTCCCGGCGCTGAGCGCGCTCGTCACCCGCACGGAGGTCGCCGACGGTGTGCCCTACCGGACGGTGGCCGAGGAGATCGACGAGAAGCTCGACGGCGAGTGGCGTGACATCCCGCGCGACACGCTCGTCGGCCTGGACGCCGACGGTGTGCCGCGGGCGTGGGCCGAGGTGGACCAGCCCCCGGGCGACACGCGCGTCGTGCGGGCGTTCGTCGGAGGAGGCGTCGACCCGGACTGGCGGGGTCGCGGAGTCGGCCGGGCGATCGTGGCCTGGTCGCACGCCCGTGCGCGCCAGGTCCTCGCGGCGAGCGGCAAGGAGCTGCCCGCACGGATCGCGGCGTACGTGCCGGACGAGGCGCAGGACGCGGCCCGGCTGCTGACCCGCTCCGGGATGACGCCCGTGCGCTACTACGCCGAGATGCGCCGCCCGCTCGACGCGCCGCTGCCCGACGCGCCCACGCCCGACGGCGTGCGGATCGTCCCCTGGGCGCCCGAGCACGACGAGGGTGCGCGTCTCGCGCACAACGCCGCGTTCGCCGACCACTGGGGGAGCGAGCCGCGCAACGCCGCGCAGTGGGTGCACGGCCGCAGCATGTTCGCGCCGACGTGGAGCCTGGTCGCGCTCGACGGCAAGGACCAGGTCGTCGGCTACCTGCTGTCGGGACGGTACGAGGCCGACTGGGAGGTCACGGGCCACTCGGCGGGGTACACGGACCTGCTCGGGGTGGTCCGCGAGTGGCGCGGTCGCGGGCTCGCGTCGGCGCTGCTCGCGGCCGTCATGGCGGTCTACCGGGCGGACGGCATGGAGTACGCCGAGCTCAGCGTCGACACCGCGAACCGGTCGGGTGCGCACCGGCTCTACACGGGCCTGGGGTACGCCGTGTACGCCAGCTCGGCGATGTACGCGATCGAGCTCTGAGCCCTGCGGGCGACGGTCGCGCGAACCGTCCTCGGAGGGCGTGCGACGCGGGTTAGCATCGGCGACGGCCGGACGACGAGGTCCGGCCGCGTGCCGTCCCGGACGCTGACGTCCGGTCCCAGGAGGTCGCCGTGCTCCGGTCCCTGCCCGTCGCTGCTCGCGTGTGGTCGGTCCTCTACGTCGTCGACGCGGTGCTGCTGCTCGTGTGCCGTGCGGCGGGCGCCGACGCCGTCGCGGAGGTCGCGCAGTGGTGCGCGATGCCGCTGCTCGCGGCCGCGGTCGCGACCGCGACCCGGTGGCCGCGCGGGCGGCTCGTGACGTGGACGCTCGTCGCGCTCGGCTGCTCGTGGCTCGGCGACACGCTCCCGGCGACGTCCGGCGGCGACACCGCGTTCCTGCTCATGGTCGGCGGGTTCCTGCTCGCGCAGGTCGCGTACGTCGTGGCGTTCGCCCCCGACGCGCGTCGCTCGGTCGCCTACCGGCACCCGGTGCGGCTGCTGCCCTACGCGGTCGTCCTCGTCGTCCTGGTCGGGCTCTGCGCGCCGCATGCGGGTGCGCTGCTGGTGCCGGTCGCGGTGTACGGCGGCGTGCTCGTCGCGATGGCGGTCCTCGCGACCGGCGTGAGCCCGCTCGCCGGGGCCGCGGGCGCCGTGTTCGTCGTGTCCGACGGCCTGATCGCGCTCGAGGCGTTCGTGCCGGCGTGGCACCTGCCCGGCCAGGACGTCTGGGTGATGCTGACCTACCTGGTCGCGCAGGGGATGCTCGCGGTGGCCGTCGTCGAGCGCAACCACGCCGCCCGGCGGGCCCGGCCCGTGCCCGCGGCGGAGGCACGGCCGCCGGCGCCGAAGCGCGACAACGTGGTCGCGCTCGTCGGCTGGACCGGGGCACCCGTCCGCTGACGCGCGGTCGCGACGACCGGCGTGCCGGCGGCGGCGCGGTCGCGACGACCGGCGTGCCGG
>NZ_BHYL01000019.1 GCF_003851725.1 Cellulomonas algicola
GCCCCCCGGGGGGCCACGCGAGGGGCGTGTCAGCCGTCGATCGCCGACTGGCCCGCGTCGTTCGCGGTCGCGAGCAGCGCGTCGATGTCCGCGTTCTCGTCCGAGATGACGGCCTGCACGACCGGGAACAGCTGCGCGTACAGGTCCTGCACCGCGGCCGACGCCTCGGGCACGAGCTCCTGGTCGAACATGACGTCGGTGTAGCCCGTCATGTTCTCGAGCGGGACGTTGATGTAGTCCGCGACCCACTCCTGCGACTGCTCGTAGTTCTCCTTCGAGAAGATCGGCAGCACGGGCGTGCCCACGGCCTGCGCCGGGTCGGCCTCGGCACGCGTCTTCGCGTCGGCGACCGCCTGGTCCTGGTCCTGCAGCTTGCTCAGGTACCACCAGTCGATCCACTTGACGGCGGCGTCCTTCTGCTCGTCCGTCGACTGCTTCGTGACCGCGGCCATCGTGCCGCCGGTCAGCGCGCCGCCGTCGCCCGACGTCGGGATCGCGGTCAGGCCGTAGCCCCAGTCCGCGGTGACGCCGTTCGCCTCGACGAGCGAGCTGTAGACGTCCGAGCCGGAGGTGTACATCGCGAGGTTGCCCGCCGCGAACTCGGTGTTGATGTCGCCCCAGCCGAGGTCCGTGCGGTCGAGCAGCGAGCCGTCCTCCCACTTGAGGTCGTGCAGCCACTGCAGGTGCTCCGCGACCGCCGGGTCGTCGAGCGTCGCGGTGTACGCGTCGCCGTCGAACGTCTCGATGACGCCGCCCCGCGAGTTCGCGCCCGCCGCGAGCTGCCAGCCGCCCGCGTTGTCGAGCGCCATCATCGCGTAGCCCGCGACGCCGGTGGCGTCGTGGATCTTCTTCGCGTCCTCGCGGACCTCGTCCCACGTGGTCGGCGGCTGGTCGGGGTCCAGTCCGGCCTGCTCGAAGAGGTTGCGGTTGTAGTGCAGCGCGACCGCGTAGATCGACTTGGCGGGGACGGCGTAGATCTTGCCGTCGTCACCGGTGCCGTTCGCGATGAGCGCGTCGTTGAACTGGTCGCCGTACGGCAGCGCCTTGACCTGCGCGTCGATGTCGGCGAGCTGGCCGTTCTCGATGAGCGTCTTGCCGTCGGTCAGCGGGATCTCGAAGACGTTCGGCAGCGTGCCGCCGGCGAGCTGCGTCGTGAACGTCGACGCCTTCCACTCGTAGTCCTCGGTCTCGACGTCGATGTCCGGGTACTCCTCCTCGAACGCGGCGACGCGCTCGGCGAGCTGCTCCTTCGCGGCGTCGTCGGCCGTCGGCAGGAGGCCCGCGACGGTGATCCTGACCTTGCCGTCCTCGCCCGTGGGCGAGTCGGAGTCGTCGGTGCTGCACGCGGTGAGCAGACCGATCGAGAGCACACCGGCCAGGGCCAGTGCGGTGGGACGCGAGGACCTCATCGTCACTCCTTCGGGGATGCGGTCGACGGCGGGCGTCGGCCGCGGGGCGGGACTGCGGGTTCGGTGTCAGTCGGTGTCAGTCGGTGTCGGGGCGGGTCACGTGCGCAGCCACGCGGCCGTGTCGCGCGGCAGCAGGCCTGCGTCGAGCGGGTCGCTCGTCAGCAGGACGTCGGTGTGGGCGGGCAGCGGCACCGGGTCGGTGCCGAGGTTGACGACGCACGTGACGTCGCCGCGGGCGAACGCGAGGACGTCGCCGGTCGTCTCCACCCAGGTCAGCGGGCCGTCGCCGAGCGCGCGCTCGGCCCGGCGCAGCGCGAGCACGTCGCGGTAGAGGCGGAGCGTCGAGGTCGGGTCCGACTCCTGCGCCTCGACGGTCAGGCCGGCCCAGTCGGCGGGCTGCGGCAGCCACGTCGGCGCGGGTGCGCCGCCCTCGGCCGGTCGGGTGCTGAAGCCGAAGGGCGCAGTCGTGCCGGACCACGGCAGCGGGACGCGGCAGCCGTCGCGGCCCGGGTCGACGCCGCCCGAGCGGAAGTGCATGGGGTCCTGGAGCAGCTCGCGCGGCAGGTCCTCGACCTCGGGGAGGCCGAGCTCGTCGCCCTGGTAGACGTACAGCGAGCCCGGCAGCGCGGCGGTGAGCAGCGCGGCGGCGCGGGCCCGGCGGCGGCCGAGGGCGAGGTCCGTCGGGGTGCCGAACCGCTTCGCCGTGAACGCGAACGACGAGTCCTCGCGCCCGTAGCGCGTGACGGGACGCGTCACGTCGTGGTTGGACAGCACCCACGTCGCCGGGGCGCCCACGGGTCCGTGCGCCGCGAGCGTCACGTCGACCGACTCGCGCAGCTGCTTGGCGTCCCACGGGCGGGCCATGAAGTCGAAGTTGAAGGCCGTGTGCATCTCGTCGGGGCGCAGGTACTGCGCGAACCGCGCCTTGTCCTGCAGCCACACCTCACCGACCAGCACGCGCGTGCCCTCGTACGAGTCCGCGACCGCGCGCCACGCGCGGTAGACGTCGTGGATCTCGTCGCGGTCGACGTGCGGGTGCTCCCCCGGGCCCGGCTGCTCGGGCACCTCCGGCAGGTCGCCGTCCTTGACGAGCAGCGCGGCCGAGTCGATGCGGATGCCCGCGACGCCGCGGTCGAACCAGAACCGCAGCACGTCCTCGAACTCCGCGCGCACGTCCGGGTGCGACCAGTTGAGGTCCGGCTGCTGCGGCGCGAACAGGTGCAGGTACCACTCGCCGGGCGTGCCGTCGGGGTTCGCCGTGCGCGTCCACGTCGTGCCCTGGAAGTCCGACACCCAGTGCGTCGGCATGACGTCGCCGTGCTCGCCCTTGCCCGGGTGGAACCAGAACCGTGCGCGCTCCGGGCTGCCCGGACCGGCCGCGAGCGCCGCGCGGAACCACGCGTGCTGCTCGGAGACGTGGTTGGGGACGATGTCGATGATCGTGCGGATGCCGAGCGCGAGCGCCTCCGCGATGACCTGCTCCGCCTCGCCGAGCGTGCCGAACGCCGGGTCGATGGCGCGATAGTCGGCGACGTCGTACCCGCCGTCGGCGAGGGGCGACTGGTACCAGGGGGTCACCCAGATCGCGTCGACGCCGAGGTCGTGCAGGTACGGCAGCCGCGCCCGCAGGCCCGCCAGGTCACCGGTGCCGTCGCCGTTCCCGTCGGCGAAGCTGCGCGGGTAGACCTGGTAGATGACCGCGTCCCGCCACCAGGTGGGGTCGGTCTGCGGGTGAGGCTGCGTCACTGCACGTCTCGTCTCTCCTCGGCCCGACGACGGCGTCGGGTGGATCGGCGCGTCGGGCGCGCTACGGCGTCCTCGGCGATGGCAGGACACTAAAGGTCGCGACGACATCAACGCAAGAACTCGACAGACGCGTTATCGAAGCGTGACCGATCGCTGCCCGAAGTCGGCGCGTCGTGGTGCGCGTGAACCGGGTCAGCGCGATGCGCCACGGCGTGCGTCGAGGTCGTGGGCGCACGGAAGGTCCCCACGCGCAGGGAGGGCGCGTCAGCAGGCGGGACGCACCACGGGCGAGCGGGACGCGTCAGGCGGGCAAGACGCGTCGGGCGGGCGGGACGCGCAGCGGGCGAGCGGGACGCGTCAGGCGGGGCGGGACGCGGGGGCCGGTGCGGTGGAGCCGCGGACGACGAGCTCGGGCTCGAAGAGCAGCTCCTCCTGCGGCACGGACGCGCCGTTGATCTGGTTGACCAGCAGGTCGATCGCGGCGCGGCCCATGGGCTCGATGGGCTGCCGCACGGTCGTGAGCGGCGGCTCGGTGCAGTTCATGAAGGCGGAGTCGTCGTACCCGACGACGGAGATGTCGTCGGGCACGCGCAGCCCGGCCCGGCGCGCCGCCCGGATCGCGCCGAGCGCGAGCGGGTCGCTCGCGCAGACGATGCCCGTGACCCCCGCCTTGATCAGGCGCGTCGCGGCCGCCTGGCCGCTCTCGAGCGAGTACGCGGAGCGCACGACCTGGTCGTCGCGCAGCTCGAGGCCGAGCCGCTGCGCGACCGCGCGCGCGGCGTGCAGCTTGCGCTCGGACGGCACGTGGTCCACGGGCCCGAGGACGAGGCCGACGCGGGTGTGGCCGAGCGACGCGAGGTGGCCGACCGCCTGCTCGATCGCGACCTCGTCGTCGCACGACACGCGCGGGAACGGCAGGTCCTCGATCGACGCGTTGATGAGCACGACGGGCAGGTGCCGGCCGGTGAGCCGCTCGTAGTGGTCGTGCGTCGCGTCGCGCTGCGCGTAGTGCCCGCCGGCGAACACGATGCCCGAGACCTGCTGACCGAGCAGCAGCTCGACGTAGTCGGCCTCGGACACTCCCCCCGCGGTCTGGGTGCACAGCACGGGGGTGAAGCCCTGCTGCGCGAGCGCCCCACCGACGACCTCGGCGAACGCGGGGAAGATCGGGTTCTGCAGCTCGGGCAGGACGAGCCCGACGAGGCGTGCGCGCTCGCCGCGCAGCTTGGTGGGGCGCTCGTAGCCGAGGACGTCGAGCGCGGTGAGCACGGCCTCCCGCGTCTGGTCGGAGACGCCGGGCTTGCCGTTGAGCACGCGGCTGACGGTCGCCTCCGAGACGCCGACCTTGCGTGCCACCTCTGCGAGTCGCCGTGACATGCGGCCCACTGTAGCGACTTTCCGCGCAAGTGACTTGCAGGATCACGCAAGCGGCTGTCATCTCGGCTCGGTCACGATGGGGTGAAGAGGCGCGCTCGACGTGCGGTGCCCCGGGCGCGCTCCTAGCGTCGTGGTGCGGCGGACGCGCCGCCGACCCGTCGAGAGCACCCCCGAAGGACCGTCCCGTGCCCCTCACCGACCTGCGCAGCCCGGCCGGCGCCACGCTCGGGCGACGGTACCGGCTGGGCGCGGCGCTCGGGCACGGCGGTTCGGGTGCGGTCTTCCGCGCGACCGACCGCCGGCTGGAACGGGAGGTCGCCGTCAAGCTCTTCGACCTCGGCGCGGCCGACGGCGAGGAGATCCGCCGCTACGCCGCGGAGGCACGCGTCCTCGCCGGTCTGTCGCACCCCAACCTCGTCGCGCTGCTCGACGTGGGCGCCGACCAGGTCGACGGGGTCGGACCCGTCGCGTACCTCGTCATGGAGCTCGTCGACGGCCGCACGCTGCGCGAGTGCGTGAACGACGGCCCGCTCCCCCGCGCGATCACGGCCGACGTCGGACGGCAGCTCGCGCTCGCGCTCGGCCACGCGCACGCCGCGGGGATCGTGCACCGCGACGTCAAGCCGTCCAACGTGCTCGTCTCCGACTCCGCCGCGCCCCCCGGACGCCAGGACGCGCCGACGCTCCCCGTCGTGCTCGCGGACTTCGGGATCGCCGTGAGCGCCGTCCGCGCACCGGAGACGGACCGACGAAGCTCGTCGGGGACCGCGAGCTACCAGAGCCCCGAGCAGGCGCTCGGGCGCGACGTCGGACCTGCGAGCGACGTCTACTCGCTCGGACTCGTCCTGCTCGAGTGCCTCACCGGCGAGCGCGCGTACCCCGGGGACCCGCTGACCAGCTCGCTCGCGCGCCTGCTGCGACCTGTCGACGTGCCCGAGGACCTCGGACGGGACTGGGTGCGGCTGCTCGGCGCGATGACGGCTGCCGAGCCAGGCGACCGGCCGTCGCCGACCGCGGTCGCCGCGGAGCTGCGCGCGCTGCGCGACCCCGACCCGCGCTGACCTCCGCGCGCACCTCCGGTCCGACGTGAGCCCCCGACGGGCCGCCGGTCAGGCGGGCGCGCCTGCGGCCGCCCGGTCAGACGTGCGC
>NZ_BHYL01000020.1 GCF_003851725.1 Cellulomonas algicola
GCGCGG
Organism: Cellulomonas algicola; assembly: GCF_003851725.1. Lineage (GTDB taxonomy): Bacteria > Actinomycetota > Actinomycetes > Actinomycetales > Cellulomonadaceae > Cellulomonas > Cellulomonas algicola. The sequence goes on from NZ_BHYL01000020.1 coordinate 7, forward strand.
GGGCCGTCGTGCCGCGGGCCGTGCCGCCGGCGGCGGGCGGCGCGAGGCGGCGCAGCGCGGCGGCGGTGCTCTCGTCGGCGTTCGCGGCCTCGGCGTTGGCTGCGGTGAGGGCCTCGAGGACCTCGGCACGGTGGACGCGCACGTCGCGGGGGGCGTCGATGCCCAGACGCACGCCGTCGCTGCGGACCTCGATCACGGTGACGACGATGTCGTCCCCGATGACGAGACGCTCACCGACGCGTCTGCTGAGCACGAGCATGCGAGCGACCCTACCGTCCGCACGCGGCGGCGCCCGCGCGCCACGAGCGCGTCACGCGTTCGACGAGCCGCTCGTCCCGCCGTCGGGCTCGGAGAGCCGCTGCTCGCGGTCGCGCAGCTGCGCCTCCCAGTCCCGCAGCATCTGCTCGTGCTTGGTGTCGGACTCGCGGTCGCGGCGCAGGCGGTCGAGGAACTCGGGGTCGTCGTCGGGCGCGCGCCGGGGCCTCTCGTACTCGGGGAAGCCCGCGGTCCCGGTGGACGGCCACGGCACCTGGCGGCGGCGGTCGTCCTTGGGGCGGCCCGCGACGAGCCAGGCGACGCCGCCCGCGACGGGCAGGATGACGATGAGGATGAGCCAGCCCGTCCGGGACAGGTTCCGGATACGACCTTCGTCGGACTGGATGCAGTCGATGAGGCAGTAGACGAGCAGCCCGATCTCGACCACGAACGGCAGGTAGCGGAGCACGACCCCTCCTCCGGTGCCGCAGGCCCCGCGCCTCGGCGGACGCAGGCTAGCGGAGCGGGAGCGTGGGGCGGTGGCGTTCGGGTGACGGACCTGCGGGGACGCGCACCTGACCGGGTCGGAGGGCCGTTGCGTTCCGCGTTGACACGTGTCACCGTAGGGGAGCGCTTCCACGGCCGCACCGACGCGGCCCGTCCGGTCCCCCGACCGGTCGACCCGCGCCCCGGCACGAAGGACGATCAGGACATGGCGTCGCAGACCCTCACGCCCGCACGCACCGACGAGCCCGGCGACGCGCTCGTCACGAGCGGACCCGTGGACCTCGACGGCCGGCGGTTCTACCGGATCGCGTCGTACTCCGACCTCCCCCCGTTCTTCATGACGCTCGTCGGCGCGAGCGACCTGTGGCTGTTCGTCTCGAGCACGGGCGGCGTCACCGCCGGGCGCGAGCACGCCGACCGCGCGCTGTTCGCGTACGCGACGGACGACAAGGTCGCCGCGGGCGCCGGCCGCACGGGCGGGCTCACGCTGCTGCGCGTCGAGACGCCCGACGGGACGCGGTCGTGGCAGCCGTTCGCCGAGCGCCGCCCCGACGACCCGGCCGTCGAGCGGCACCTGTACAAGGACTACCTCGGGACGACGCTCGTCTTCGAGGAGACCCGTCCGGACGTCGGCCTGCGGGCGCGCGTCACGTGGCGGACGAGCGCCCGGTACGGCGTCGTGCGCGAGGTCGCGCTCACCGCGGTGGGCGGCGCCCCCGTGCGCGCCCGGGTGCTCGACGGGTTCGTCGACCTGCTGCCCGCCGGCGTGACCGTGCAGACGCAGGCGGAGTTCAGCAGCCTGCTCGACGCCTACAAGCGCACCGAGGTCGACGCCGCGACGGGACTCGGGCTCGTCTACCTGAACTCGACGCTCACCGACAAGAGCGACCCGAGCGAGTCGCTCGCGGCGACGGTCGCGTGGCAGGTCGGTCTCGACCCGGTCGCGCACCTCACGTCGACCCGGCAGGTCGCCGCGTTCGCCGCCGGCCGGCCGGTCACCTCCGAGCCCGAGGTCCGCGGCGAGAAGGGCGCGTACCTCGTCGTCGCCGACGTCGCGCTCGGGCCCGGCGAGACGCGGCGGTGGAGCGTCGTCGCGGACGTCGACCAGAGCGCCGCGGACGTCGTCCGGCTCCAGACCGCGCTCGCCGACCACGCCGCCGCGGCGGCCGCGCTCGAGGCCGACGTCACCGCGACGCGCGACCGGCTCGACCACCTCGTCGGGACCGCCGACGCCGCGCAGGTCAGCGGCGACGAGCTCGCGTCGGCCCACCACGCCGCGAACGTCCTGTTCAACGTGATGCGCGGCGGCGTCTTCGTCGACGGCTACCGCGTCACCGGCGAGGACCTGCGGGCGTTCGTCGCCCAGCGCTCACCGCGGACCGCCGCGCGCCGCCGGGAGTGGCTCGACGCGCTCCCCGCGACCGCCGACCTCGGCACGCTGCTCGACGCCGCCGACGCGACCGGCGACCCCGACCTCCTGCGGCTCGTGCGCGAGTACCTGCCGCTCACGTTCAGCCGCCGCCACGGCGACCCGAGCCGCCCGTGGAACAAGTTCCAGATCGCCCTCACGGACGCGAAGGGCCGCACGCGCGTCGACTTCCAGGGCAACTGGCGCGACATCTTCCAGAACTGGGAGGCGCTCGCCTGGTCGTTCCCGGGCTACGTCGAGTCGATGGTCGCGGTGTTCCTCGACGCGACCACGGCGGACGGGTACAACCCGTACCGGATCTCGCGCTCGGGCATCGACTGGGAGGTCCCCGAGCCGTCGAACCCGTGGGCGAACATCGGCTACTGGAGCGACCACCAGATCATCTACCTGGTCAAGCTGCTCGAGACGTCGCGGCGCTTCCACCCCGGGCGCCTCGACGCGCTCGTCGACCGCGCGCTGTTCACGCACGCCGACGTGCCCTACCGGATCGCGTCCTACGCGCAGACGGTCGTCGAGCCGATCGAGACGATCGCGTTCGACACCGCGGCCGAGGAGCGCGTGCAGGAGCGTGTGCGGACCGAGGGCGCCGACGGGCGGCTCGTGCACGGTCCCGATGGCGACCTCGTGCGCGTGTCGCTCGGCGAGAAGCTGCTGCTGCTCGTGCTCGCGAAGGTCGTCAACCTCGTGCCCGACGGCGGCATCTGGATGAACACCCAGCGTCCCGAGTGGAACGACGCGAACAACGCGCTGGTCGGCAAGGGTCTGTCCGTCGTGACGCTCGCCTACCTGCGCCGCGGCCTCGCGCTCGCCCGCGACCTGCTGGACCGCGACCTCACCGTGACGGACGAGCTCTCCGGGCTGCTGGCCGACGTGACCGCCGCGCTCGACGCGCACGCCGCGCCGGTCGAGGGCGGGTTCGACGACGCCGGGCGGCGCGCCGTCATGGACGCGCTCGGCGCCGCGGGCACCGCGTACCGCGAGCGCGTGTACGCCGGGTTCGGCGGGGAGCACCGGACGGTCGGCGCGGCCGACGTGCGGGCTTTCCTCGACGTCGCGCAGCGGTACGTGGACGCGGGCCTGCGCGCGAACCGCCGGCCCGACGGGCTGTTCCACTCCTACAACCTGCTCGACCTGCGCGGCGGCGTCGCGCGCGTCGGCCACCTGCAGGAGATGCTCGAGGGGCAGGTCGCGGTGCTGTCGTCGGGGCTGCTCACGCCCGCGGAGGCGCTCGACCTCGTCCACGCGCTGCGCCGCAGCGCCCTGTACCGCGCGGACCAGCACTCCTACCAGCTCTACCCCGACCGCGAGCTGCCGACGTTCCTCGCGCGCAACACGATCACCGCGGCCCAGGCCGCGAGCGCGCCGCTTCTCGACGCGCTGGTCGCCGCGGGCGACACGACGCTCGTGCTGCGCGACGTGCGCGGCACGCACCGGTTCGCGCCGGGCCTGCACAACGCGCGCGACGTCGTCGCGGCCCTCGACGCGCTGTCCGCGGGCGCGGCCGGCGTGGCACCGCAGCAGGTCGCGGACGGCCGCGCCGCAGTCCTCGACGTGTTCGAGCAGGTGTTCCGGCACGCCGAGTTCACGGGCCGGTCCGGCTCGTTCTTCGCGTACGAGGGCCTCGGCAGCATCTACTGGCACATGGTCTCCAAGCTGCTGCTCGCGGTGCAGGAGAACCACGAGCGGGCGGTCGCCCAGGGCCTCGACGCGGCGGTCGTCCAGGGCCTGGCCGACGCGTACGAGGACGTCCGGCTCGGCCTCGGCTACTGCAAGTCGCCCGAGGTCTACGGCGCCTTCCCCGTCGACCCGTACTCGCACACGCCCGCCGGCCACGGCGCGCGCCAGCCGGGCATGACCGGGCAGGTCAAGGAGGAGGTCCTCACGCGGCTCGGCGAGCTGGGCCTGCGGGTCGAGGACGGGCGGGTCGTGGTGCGGCCCGTGCTGCTGCGGGCCGACGAGTGGACGACCGCGCCGACGACGTTCCGCTTCCACGACGTCGCGCAGGCCGAGCAGACGCTCGCGCTCGACGCCGGGTCGCTCGCGTTCACGTTCTGCCAGGTCCCGGTCGTCTACCGGCGCGGGTCGGTGCTGCGGGTCGAGGCGACGCTCGCCGACGGCTCGCGCGTCGCCGGCACGGACGGCGTGCTCGACGCCGACGTGAGCGGTCGCATCTTCGCCCGGTCTGGCGACGTCGTGCGCGTCGACGTCGAGGTCCCGACCGCCTGACCGGCACGGCTCGCCGCCGTGACCCCGGCTCGTCCCCGGGCCACGGCGGCGTCAGGCGCGCGAGGCGGCGTCGTCGTCGACCGACGCGGGCTCGTCGTGCCGCTCCGTCGGGGGCACGCCGACGCGCGGCGCGACGAGCGCGGCGAGTACCGACAGCACGACCGTGAGCCCGAACGCGACGGCGAAGCCCGCCGTCCCGACGACCTCCTCTCCCCCGCCCGTGCCGTGCTCGCCCGCGGCCGACGCGCCGGAGACGAGCGCGAACAGCACGCCGCTCACCGCGAGGGCGAGCGCGGCGCCGACCGCGTCGGCGATCGACAGCGCGGAGCTGTTGCGTCCCTGCGTCCCGGGGCCGGAGTAGCCGAGCAGCAGCACGTTGAGCCGCGACGACGCGAGCCCCATGCCGGCCCCGGCGAGCGTCCACGTCGTGACGAGCACCGCCGGGTGCAGCCCGGCCGCAGCCGTGAGCCACGCGCCGACTGTCGCGGCGACCACCAGGACGGTCCCGAGGCGCACGGCGTCGCGGCTCAGCAGCCGCTGGCCGAGCCGCCCCTGCACGGCGGACATGCCGGACCACGCGAGCGCCGCGGTCGTGAGCGCGAGCCCGCTCGCGGCGGGCCCCCAGCCGTCGCGCGCGGCGAGCAGGTAGGGCACGTACGCCTGCGCGCCGAAGAACGCACCGGACACGAGCAGCCGCGTCGCGAGGACGCTCGGCAGCCCGGGTCGCGCGCGCAGCGACCCGGCGGGCAGGAGGGGCCGGACCGCGACGAGGGCGCCCACGCCCGCGACGGCCGCGAGCACCGCGGACGGCACCGCGGACAGCTCGACCGCGAGGTTGAGCGCGAGGACCGCGGCGGCGACGACCACCGCGAGCAGCACCCGGACCCGCGCCTCGGCGGGGCTGACGTCGGACCCGCTCTCGGGCGGGCCCAGCGGTCGCAGCGTGCGCAGCAGCGGCAGGCTCGTCGGGACGACGAGCAGCGCGACGGCGAGGAACACCCAGCGCCACCCCGCGGTCTCGGCGACGATCCCCGCGACCGCGGGCCCGACGAGCGACGGCAGCACCCACGCGGCGGAGAACCACGCGAAGGCCCGCGGGTGCAGGACGGGCGGGTACGCGCGCGCGAGCGTGACGATGAGCGTGACGTTGACGGCGCCACCGCCCAGGCCCTGCGCGAGGCGGCCGAGCACCAGCACCGGCATCGACGCCGCGAGCCCCGCGACGACCAGGCCGACGACGAACAGCACCGCCCCCGCGAGGAACGGCCGGAACGGGCCGTGCCGGTCCGACCACGACCCGGCGACGACCATCCCGACGACGCCCGTCGCGAGCGGCCCGGCGAACGCGAACGCGTAGAGCGCGTGGCCGTCGAGCACGTCCGCGACGCGCGGCATGACGGTGGTGACGGCGAACGACTCGAACGCGACGAGGACGACCAGGGTCACGAGCGCCGCGGTCGTCGTGCGCCGCTCGCGCCAGAGCGCGTCGGTCGTGCGGGGGCGGTCGTCGGGCGGTGTCACCTGGCGACCCTAGCCCGCGGATCCGTTGCCGCGGGAAACGCATTTCCGCGCCGCGAGCCGTCCCGACCAGAGGGCCGGACGCCCCGTCCGGACGAGCAGTCCGGACATGCGGAAGGGCGGCCGGTACGCGACCGGCCGCCCTCCGCGAGGTGCGCACCGCATGACGCCTCTCGGCGCGTGGCCGCTCGTAGCGGCGAAGGGTAGAGCCCGGGGGTCATGGGCGGTGCGACACCCTCCACAACGAAGCGGCCGGGTCGGTCATTCCCGACGTCCCGGGCTCGCACGCGGTGGCGGTGGTCACTCCACGCGAGCGGTGTCGCGCCGACGACGGCCGGCACCCAGCGGGAGCGGCCGCACCCGCACGGACCTACCGACGGGGTCGCGGAGGCCGCGAACCACGCGGCCGGTGAGCTCGGCTGGACCGCGCGGCTCTGGGTCGTCGACTACGAGCGGCGTCTCCTGGTCCCGATGCCGGCACCGTCGCTGCCCGACGCGGACGCCGTCCCGATCACGGGGACGCTCGCGGGCCGCGCGTTCCAGCACGTCCAGCCGGTGCCGGCGTCCGGGGATCCGCTCACGCTGTGGGTGCCGCTCCTCGACGGCGTGCACCGGTTCGGCGTCGTCCAGCTCACGATGCCCGCGGGCACCGACGTCGACGACCCGCGCACGCAGGAGCGGTACGAGCTGCTGTGCCACCTGGTCGGCCACATGATCGCGGCCAAGAACCCGTACGGCGACTCGCTCGACATGCTCGCGCGCCGCCGTCCGCGGGCGGTCGCGACCGAGCTGCTCGCCGACCTGCTCACGTCAACGCGGGGCACCCCGTGCCGCTGCTCATGCGCGACGGCAAGGTGGTCAAGCGGCTCGAGGGCGGTCGACGCATCGTGCTCGGCCTCGGCGACGGGCAGATCGACGTCGCCGAGGAGAGGCTCGAGCCCGGCGACTGGGTCGTCTTCCACACCGACGGCGTCACCGAGGCGCGGGACGCCGACGGCACGTTCTACGGCGTCGAGCGGCTCACCGACCAGCTGCGCCGCTCCGCCGCGGCCGGCCACAGCGCGCCCGAGACGCTGCGTCGCGTCGTGCACGAGGTGCTCGACCACCAGCACGGGCAGCTGCAGGACGACGCGACGCTGCTCGTCGCGCAGTGGGCGACCCGCAAGGAGGAGGCGCTGCGCGCAGCACCGCGCTGAGCCCTCGCGCGCGGCCGGGCGGGGACCGGTCGGGCCCCCCGTCCGGCGCAGCGCGACGTGTCGTGCCGGTCCGTCGTCGTCAGACGGTGAAACGTCCCACCAGCGCGTCGAGGCGCACGGAGTTGCGCGCGACCTCGTCCGCCGAGCCGCGGATCTGGTCGATGTGCCCGGCCGTGTACTGCGCGTTCTCGGCCATCGCGCGGACGTTGTCGGCGATCGTCGTGACGCCCAGAGCCGCGTCGGCGATGTTGGAGGTCATCTCCGACGTCGTGACGCTCTGCTCCTCGACGGCTCCCGCGATGCTGCTCTGGTGGTCGTTGACCTGGCCGATGACGTCGGTCGTCGTCGAGATCGCGGCGACCGCGTGCGCGACGTCGGACTGGATCTGCGTGATCCGGCCCGTGATCTCCTCGGTGGCCTTCGCGGTCTGCTGCGCGAGCTCCTTGACCTCGCCCGCGACGACCGCGAACCCCTTGCCCGACTCGCCCGCCCGTGCGGCCTCGATCGTCGCGTTGAGCGCCAGCAGGTTCGTCTGCTCGGCGATCGTGTTGATGAGCGCGACGACGCCGCCGATCGCGGCGGACGACTCGCCCAGGCGCCCGATGGTCGTGTTGGCGTCGTCCGTGCTGGTCACCGCGGTGTGGCCGGCGGTGTTCGCCTCGGCGGCGCTGCGCGCGATCTCCTGGATGGACGCGCCCATCTGCTCGCCCGCGACGGCGATGGTCTGGACGTTCGACGACACCTGCTCGGCGGCCGCCGCAGCGGAGGCGGCCTGCTGCGCGGCCTGCGTCGACTGCCGGGTCATCTCCCCCGTGATCGCCGACAGCTCCTGCGCCGCGGCGGACGAGGTGGCCGCGGTCTCGCCGATCTGGCGGACGAGCGCGGCGATGTTCGCGACGAAGCGGTTGAACACGCGGGCGAGGTCCCCGACCTCGTCGTCGCGCGCGCTGCTCACCTGCTGCGTGAGGTCGCCGTCGCCGTCCGCGATCTCCGTGAGCCGGGCGGTGAGGTCGCGGATCGGGCGCGTGATGCTGCGTGTGAGAAGGGCCGCGAGGACGACGACCAGTGCGACCGCGAGCGCCGAGCCGCCGACGATCACGACCTCGGTGGCGAGGGCTGCCCGGTCCGCCTCGGCGTCCCGGACGGTGAGCAGGGCCTCCTCGGCGCCGCCGATCTGGTCGAGCACGCCGCGGATCTGGTCCATGACGGCCTTGCCCGCGTCCGACATCACGATCTCCTGCGCGGCCTCGAAGCCGTCGGCGTCGCGGACGTCGATCGTCTGCTGCATCTCGTCGAGCTTCGCGGCGACCAGCGGCTCGAGCTCCTCGAGACGTGCCTGCTGCGCGGGGTTGTCGGCCGTGAGGCTGCGCACCTCGGCGAGGTGCTCGCCGACCGCGGTCCGCGCGGCGGTGTAGGGCTCGAGGTAGGAGTCCGCACCCGTGATGAGGTACCCGCGCTGGCCCGTCTCGGCGTCCTTGAGCGACGACAGGATCGCGTCGTTCGCGCGGATGACGTCGTGGGTGTGGTCGACCCACGTGCTGCTGTCGACCAGCGCCCGGGTGTTGAGGAACGACACGACGCCGACGCCGATCATGAGGACGAGGGTGGCGACGAAGCCGGCGACGAGACGTCGACCGATGCTCCAGCGCCAGCGGCGCGGGCGGGTGGGGTGGGACTTGCCGGGCACGATCACTGCTCCTGGGTCGGGGGTGCACCCCTCCCTTCGGCCGCTGGTAGATCGTTTCAAGTGGTCGCCCGGAGAATCTGTCGCGCGACCGGGACGCGTCCCACCCGCCCCACCGTGCCGTCGTCGGCGGGGGCAGGGGCCGGGCTACCGCGCGGACCGCAGCTCAGCGGCGAGCGGGCACTGGAAAGGGTCGCGCGCGGCGAGCCCGACGGCGTTCAGGTGCCGGACGACGATCCCGTAGGACTGCAGCAGGGTCGTCTCCGTGTACGGCACCCGGTGCTCGGCGCAGAACGCCCGCACGAGGGGCTGGACGCGCCGCAGGTTCGGGCTCGGCATGCTCGGGAACAGGTGGTGCTCGGTCTGGTAGTTGAGCCCGCCCATGAACAGGTCGGTCATGCGGCCGCCCCGGACGTTGCGGCTCATGAGCACCTGCCGGCGCAGGAAGTCGATCCGGGCGTCGCGGGGAACGAGCGGCATGCCCTTGTGGTTGGGCGCGAACACGGCCCCCATGTAGAGCCCGAACAGCCCGAGCTGGACGCCGAGGAACGCGAACGCCATCCCGACCGGCAGCAGCCAGAACACGAGCGCGAGGTAGCCGCCGAGTCGGAGCATCACGAACGCGATCTCGACGGGCCGCCGCTTCACGGGGGCGCGGCCGAAGATCGTCTTCACGCCCGAGATGTGCAGGTTGAGCCCCTCGAGCAGCAGCAGCGGGAAGAACAACCAGCCCTGTCGCTGCGTCAGCCAGCCTCTGAGGCCCGTCCGGGGGGCCTTGAGGTCCTCGGTGTGGAAGACGATGACGTCGGTCGCGATGTCGGGGTCCGCGCCGATCTGGTTCGGCTTGGCGTGGTGGCGCGAGTGCTTGTGCTGCCACCAGCCGTAGCTCATCCCGGCGTACAGGTTCGCGATGACGAGGCTCGACCAGTCGTTCCACCGCCCGGACTCGAAGATCTGCCGGTGCGCGGCGTCGTGCCCCAGGAACATGACCTGGCCGAGCAGGACCGCGACGAGCGCGGCGATGACGAGCTGCCACCACGACGGCCCGACGACGACGAACGCGGTGAACGTCAGCGCCAGCAGCGCCGTCAGCACGAGGAACCGCACCCAGTAGTAGGCGTGTCGGCGACGCATGAGCCCGGTCTCCTGGACGGCCTTGCTCAGCGTCGTGAACTCGCTGACCTGGCGCTCGCGCGCGGACGGGGTGCGCGTGGTCATGGCGATCCCGGGGGTGTCCACGGCGGCCTACTCGAAGCGGATCGTCGAGACGGCGGCGTGGGTCGCGTCGGACCGCCGTCGTTCCTCGACCACGCGTGCGTCGGCCGCGACGGCACGCTCGTCGCTCGCGGCGCGGAGCTCGCCGCCCAGGTCCCGCAGCATGGCGGCCAGCGCGGCGGCGAGGCCGTCACGGAGCTGGTCGAGGTTGGTGTTCTCGACGAGCAGGCGACGGTCGGAGACGGCGAGCCGGAGCGGCGGGCCGGTCGCACCGATCTGCTCGGCGAGCCGGCGGGCGGTCGCGGGGTCCTCGATGCGGGCGCGCTCGTCCCGGCCGACCTGGCGGGAGAACACGACCGGCACGGTGTAGGTGGCGGGCTCGTCGGCGGTGCCGAGCTCGGCGGGGAGGCCGGACTCGAGGATCGAGAGCAGGTGCAGGTCGCCCGTCGAGGCGTCGGGTGCGTGCGGCTGGATGGCGGTGGTCATGATCGACCCCTTCGAGAAGACGAGGAAGGCGGCGGGGGGAGCCGCCCGGGAGGGTTCAGCGCGTCGGCGGCGTGGTGTGCCGGTCGGAACGGATGCGGCGACGCAGCTGGCCGATGCGCAGGGCACCGACGACGAGCGCCACGACACCGACGCCGAGGCCGGCGATGACGAGCACCAGCGCGAGGGGCGCGCTGCCGGCCATGCCGAGGAAGGCGACCTCGACGGGCGCGGTGTTCTGCATCATGAACACGACGAGTGCGACGAGGACGAGGGCGCCGACGCAGACCCCGAACCAGGCGGCGCTGGTGCGGCTGCGGACGGGCTTGGGCGCCCGAGCGCCGGGAACGGTGCGAGAGGGCCGGTCACCCAGCGGGAGCGGATGCTCGAGGTCGCTGGTGAAACGGGGCGTGGAGTTGCTCTGGACGGGCATGACGCCCTCCTTGGTGGTCCAAGGAGGGCGGGTCCTCGGCTGAGAGCCGGTTCATCCTGAGACTGCTTCGATCGTACGCCTGTTCGGTCACCCCGGCCTCCTGGACCGGCGTCGGGGGCGTCCCGCGGCCGACGACCGCGCGCTCGACCGGTCCGCGCGGCTCAGTCCCAGCGCGCCCGGTCGCCGAGGGCCTGGCTGAGCGCCGCGGCCCACGCGACCGGCGTCGCGGGGACGCCGTCGATCCACGCGACGGGCACGCCGACGGCCAGGGCGGCACCTGGCTCGGCGGTGTCCAGCAGGCCGCGCATCGCGACCGCGTCGACCCGGGGCGTGACCGACCGCAGCCAGCGGCGGGCGTCGGCGGTGCGCGTGCGCGCGTCGAGCACGGCCCACACGTGGTCGGCCTCGCACGCGGCGAGCAGCGAGCGTGCGAGCTCGCGGTCCTCGGGGTCGGCACCGACCGTCAGCGCGACGACCCACGGGTGATCGGCGGACGGCGCGCCGGTCCGCCAGGCGGCGACCTGCTCGGCGCTCGACATCCGGCCGGGCGTGCGGCCACGCCCCCGACCACCCCGACCGGTGGGCGCCCCGGCGAGGCGCACGGCCTCGGCGGGCAGCCGCAGGCGTTCGGCGAGCAGCGCGGCGGCCGCGTCGGCGTCGTCGTCGGCACCGAGCACGACGAGCACGGACCCGGCCGTGCGCGGAGGCTGCGGCGCGGGCGGGACGTCCGCCAGGACGCCGGACAGCGTCACGTGCTCGCGGTCGAGCAGCGCGGCCGGCACGCCGATCTCGGCGAGCGCGGCCCGCAGGTCGTGAGCGGCAGCGGGAGCCGGCGCCGCGGCGGCGGGCGCCACGACGGGGAACGTCACGGGCACGACGTCGACCGGCTCGCGCGGCGTCGGCACCTCGACGACGGGCTCGGCGACGGCGACGCGGGGCGTCACCGCCTGGAGCGCGCGGGCGGCGGGCGGGGCGGCCAGCCCCGGGTCGGGCAGCGGGTCGGCGGTCACCGCGCGCACCTGCTCGAGCACGTGTGCGAACGACGCCGCGTCGGGCTCGTCGTCGGAGCCCGCCCCCGCGCCCCCCGCTGCGACGCCGGCAGCCTCGGCCACCGCACCCCCGACCTCGTCCGCCTCGTCGGCCGCGGCCAGCAGCGCAGGCAGCCCGCCCGCGGGCACGGCGCGCAGCGCGGC
>NZ_BHYL01000021.1 GCF_003851725.1 Cellulomonas algicola
CCGGGGGGCGTCGTCGTCTCGTCGCCGGGCGTCGCTCGACGTCGTCTCGTCGCCGGCGTCGCGCTCAGCGCAGGACGGAGCCCGGGCGCGACTCCTGCCGCCAGGTCGTCGTCGACCCGCCGCGCAGGAGGGCGATGTCGACCTCGCGGAGCACCTCGGAGACGTCGCGGAACCCGCGGATGCTGCCGAGCGCACCGACGCGGATGCGCGCGCCGAGCTCGTGGCGCAGCTGGTCGAGCAGCTGACCCACCCGTCCTGGCACGCCGCCGGGCCCGACGTCGTCGAGCAGGACCGCGAAGTCGTCCTCGGCGATGCGCGCCGGGGTGTCGCCCTCCCGCAGCGGCCGACGCAGCCGGCGCACGAGCTCGCGGTGCAGGTCGAGGTGGACGTCGCCCTCCTCGTGCCGCCCCTGGGTCGGGATCGCGTGGTCGTCCGCGACGCGCACGAGCACGACCGCGCAGTCGTACGACGGCGAGCGGCGCGTCCGCAGCAGCGCGGAGGCGAGCCGGTCGAGGAACAGCAGCCGGTTCACCAGACCCGTCTCGGGGTCGTGCAGCGCGTCCCGCTGGAGCGCGATCTCGGCCTCCTTGCGCTCGGTCACGTCGACGAGCGCCCCGACCAGCCGGGCGGGGCAGCCCGCGTCGTCGAGCACCGTCACCGCGCGGCACAGCATCCAGCGGTAGTCGCCCGACGACGTCCGCACGCGGTGCTCGAGCTCGAGCGGCGTGCCGGCGCCCGCGAGCTGCGACGCGATGGCCGCGGACAGGTCGTCGCGGTCGGCGGGGTGCACGCGCTCGAGCCACTCCGCGGGCGAGTCGCCGATGACCTCGTCGTCGTAGCCGAGCGTCTGCTTCCAGCGCGGCGAGTAGTACACCGTGCCCGCCGAGACGTCCCAGTCCCACGTGCCGTCGTGCGCCGCCATCGACGCGAGCGCGTACCGCTCCTCGCTCGCGCGCACCGTGTCCGCGAGGGAGCGTTCCCGCGCAGCGGCCTGCTCGAGCGCCCGGCGCTGCTCGCGCAGCGACGTGAGCAGGCGCTCCTGGTCCAGCGCGACCGCGAGCAGCGCCGCCCAGTGGTTGAACCGGTCGCGCGCGCTCGTCGCCCGCGTCTCCGCGGTGCCGTCGATCGCGAGCAGACCCCAGTCGCTGCCGCCGAACGTCACCGGGACCACGAACGTCAGCTCGTTGCTGCCGACCGTCCCCGCGCGCGTGAGCGCCGCCGGCGGGAACTGGCTCGCCGTCGTGCGCATCCCGACGAGGCGCGACAGCGTGCCCGACGTGTCGTGCACGCCGACGATCTCCATCTCCCGGTCCCCGGGGCCACGATCGGCGCCGAGCCACAGGCCGAGGCACGCGTGACCGCGCACGCCGCGCGGCAGCCACCCGAGCGCCCGCGGGCTCGCGCCGTCGCCGCGCAGCAGGTCCATGTCGACCTCGTACTGGTCGACGATCGTCCGCTCGAGCTGACCGCTGCGCGCGAGCATCGCCCGCGTGCAGCCCTTGGTCAGCGCCAGCAGGACCTCGGTCACCGCGCGCCGCACGGCGGTCTCGTGCTCGGGCCGTGGCAGCGCCGCGAGCGTCGCGCTCTCGATCCCGCGCAGGCACGTCACGAGCTGCTCGAGGGCCTCGGGGTGCGGCTGCATCGCGGCCGTGAGGTCCGCGAGCCGCGCGAGCGTCGCCGGCGCAGGCACGGCACCGCGCTCGGCCGCGGCCTCGAGCGGCTCGACGACGGCGTGCCACCACGTGTCCCGCGGCGCGCTGCCCGCGCGTCGGCCCGCACCCGCACCGACCGGTCCCACGAACGCTGTCTCGGCGAGCGCCCGGAGCACCTGGTGACCGCCCGCGACGCCCGTGGGCTGGTCGGCGGCCGAAGCCGGCCCCACCTCGGTGCAGCCGCACGACTCGCGCAGCACGAGCGTCGACGGCGTCCGGTACTCGCCGCCCACGATCTCCTCGCCCCGCATGCGCGCGAGCAGCAGCGACACCGCCGTCTCGCCCACGCGGTCGTAGTGCGCGTCGACCGTCGACAGGCGCGGCGTCACGCGTGCACCCGAGTCCGCGTGGTCGAACCCGATGACGGCCTGGTCCCGCGGCAGCACCAGGCCCGCCGCACGGAGCGCGCGCTGGAAGCCGATCGCGTTGCGGTCAGTCGCCGCCACGACGGCCGTCGTCTGCCGGCCCAGCGCCAGCATGCGTGCCGCGGCGTCCGCGCCACCCTGCTCGTGGTTGTCCGTCGCGTCGTACCACCACGCCTCGGCGGGCTCGATCCCGTGGTCCGCGAGGGTCGCGCGGTAGGCCGCGAAGCGTTCGCGCATGTCGCGCTGCGTGAGGCAGCCGACGAACCCGATCCGCGTGTGCCCGTGCCCGACGAGGTGGTCCACGGCCGCCCGCACACCCGCGGTGTTGTCCGGCACGACGACCGGGTCGTCCTGCGACGTCGGCTCCTCCGACACCAGCACCAGCGGCACGCCCCACTGCTGCACCGCCGCCAGCCGGTCGGCGCGCAGCGCCTTGCCGACGACGACCAGGCCGTCGACCGCGCCCAGCGCGACGGGGGCGTCGAGGATCGACTCGTCGGGGTACCGCTCGCGGTCGAGGCCCGCGGGATAGGTCTGGACGGCGACGACCCGATGGCCCGCCGCGCGCGCCGCGCGGGCGACGCCGGCGATGAGCGCACCGAAGTAGAAACCCCCGACGACCGGCGACAGCACACCGATGGTGCGCCGTGCCGTCGGCGACACCGGACCGCGCCGGACAGTCCCCATGGTTGCTCCTCGCCTACGTCGTCGGAGTCGAGATGGTGCAATTGTGCCGCATCGGGCGACACACTAGGTGATCGTGGTCACACCTGCATATGACTCGTCCACCGATGGAAGCACTCCGACCCCCTCCGGGCCGGGACCGCTTCCACCGTCCACCCCGGCGCCGAGGCGTCCGACGATCACCGACGTCGCCCGCGCGGCAGGCGTCTCGATCGCGGTCGTCTCGTACGCCCTGAACGGTCGTCCCGGCGTCTCGGCCGCCACGCGTGAGCGTGTGCTCCGCGTCGCCGACGAGTTCAACTGGCGGCCGAGCGCGGCGGCCCGCTCGATGCGCACCGGTCCACGGGCGGTCGGGCTCGTCGTCGACCGCGCCGGTGCGGGCCCGGCGGCGCAGGCGACCGGCGTGCTCGAGTTCGTCACCGCCATCCAGGAGGTGCTCGCGACCCGGAACCTCGCGCTCGTGCTGCAGATCGTCGACGGTCCCGAGGCCGCCGTGGCGCTGTACGGCGAGTGGTGGGCCGAGCGGCGGTTCGACGTCATGGTCGTGACCGACGTCCTCGTCGAGGACCCGCGCATCGACGCGCTGCGCCGGCTGCGGGCGCCCGCGGTCGTCGTCGGCGGCTCGCCCGAGGACCACGACCTCGCGAGCGTGCGCGTCGACGAGGGGGACGCCTACGCGCGTGTCGCCCGGTACCTCCTCGAGCTGGGCCACCGGAACGTCGCCGCCGTCACCGCGCCCGACGGGCTCGCCCGCACGCGGTCGCGTGTCGGCGCGCTCGCGCGGGTGCTCGACCCGGCGGGCGGGCACCTCCAGCACGAGGCGACCGCGGGGACCGCCGAGGAGGCGGCCGTCGCGACGCGACGCCTGCTGACGGCGGGGCGCCCGCCGACCGCGATCGTGTTCGACTCCGACCAGATGGCCATCGCGGCGCTCGACGTGGCGCGACGCACGGGTCTCGCGGTGCCGTGGGACCTGTCGGTCGTCGCGGGCTCCGACTCGGCGCTGTGCCGGCTCGCGACGCCGTCGGTCACGACGCTGCCGTCGGCGGAGCGCGACCTGGGCCTCGCGACCGGCGAGGCGGTCCTCGCGGTGCTCGACGGCGACACCCGGGTACGGCGCGAGCTGCAGGTCGGCGGGCTCGCGGTGCGCGGCAGCACGGGTCCGCGGAGCCGCTGACCAGCGGCTTCGCCACCCCGTGCGGGCGTCGATCGGGTAACGAATGGGTAACGCGGGATGCTTAAACGATTTGCCCCATGCCGTCCCGATCGCGGTGCGTGTTGAGGTAGCCGCCAGTCGCCGTGGACTCCCCCCGGGCGACTCGCGCCCGACCGGGACGGTCCGCTCGGGTGTGCCGATCGACACCCGGAGGACCACGTGTCCACACACGGCAAGCGAGCGACGGTGAGGCGGCGGCTACGTGCCGCGGCGACCGTCGCCACGGCGACGGCACTCGCCGCCGTCCCTCTCACGACCCTGGCGACGAGCGCGAGCGCGGCGCCGACCCATGTCGACAACCCCTACTCGGGCGCGGTGCAGTACGTGAACCCCACGTGGTCCGCCTCGGTCACCGCCGCCGCGGGCCGGCAGAGCGCCGACCCGACCCTCGCCGCGAAGATGCGGACGGTCGCGACGCAGCCCACCGCCGTCTGGATGGACCGGATCTCCGCGATCACCGGCAACGCCGACGGCAACGGCCTGAAGTTCCACCTCGACAACGCCGTCGCGCAGCAGAAGGCCGCGGGGAAGCCGCTCGTCTTCAACCTGGTCATCTACGACCTGCCCGGCCGCGACTGCTTCGCGCTCGCGTCCAACGGCGAGCTCCCCGCGACCGACGCGGGCCTCGCGCGGTACAAGACCGAGTACATCGACCCGATCGCGGACCTCCTCGACAACCCGGAGTACGAGAACATCCGGATCGCCGCGACCATCGAGCCCGACTCGCTGCCGAACCTGGTCACGAACATCTCGGAGCAGGCCTGCCAGCAGGCGGCGCCGTACTACCGCCAGGGCGTCAAGTACGCGCTCGACAAGCTGCACGCGATCCCGAACGTCTACAACTACATCGACATCGGCCACTCCGGCTGGCTCGGCTGGGACAGCAACGCGGGTCCGTCCGCGACGCTGTTCGCCGAGGTCGCCAAGACGACGACCGCGGGCTTCGCGTCGATCGACGGCTTCGTCTCCGACGTCGCCAACACGACGCCGCTCGAGGAGCCGCTGCTCACCGACTCGTCGCTCACGATCAACAACAACCCGATCCGGTCGTCGAAGTTCTACGAGTGGAACTTCGACTTCGACGAGGTCGACTACACCGCGCACATGCACAAGCTCCTGGTCGCGGCGGGCTTCCCGTCCACGATCGGCATGCTGATCGACACGTCGCGCAACGGCTGGGGCGGCCCGAACCGTCCGACGGCGATCACGGCCAGCACGGACGTGAACACCTACGTCGACGCGAACCGCGTGGACCGTCGTGCGCACCGCGGCGCGTGGTGCAACCCGCTCGGTGCGGGCATCGGCCGGTTCCCCGAGGCCACCCCGTCCGGCTACGCCGCGTCGCACCTCGACGCGTTCGTCTGGATCAAGCCCCCGGGTGAGTCCGACGGTGCGTCGTCGGAGATCCCGAACGACCAGGGCAAGCGGTTCGACCGCATGTGCGACCCGACGTTCGTCTCGCCCAAGCTGAACAACCAGCTCACCGGTGCCACCCCGAACGCGCCGCTCGCCGGCCAGTGGTTCGAGGAGCAGTTCGTCACGCTCGTGAAGAACGCGTACCCGGTCATCGGCCAGACGGACCCGGGCAACGACACGCAGGCGCCGACGGTCCCGACGGGCCTCACCGCCGGCACGACGACGTCGACCTCGGTGCCGCTGTCGTGGACCGCGTCGACCGACAACGTCGGCGTCACCGGCTACGACGTGTACCGCGGCACGACGCTCGTGGGCACCTCGACCACGACGAGCTACACGGTCACGGGCCTCACGCCCGCCACGGCGTACTCGTTCACGGTCCGTGCCAAGGACGCGGCGGGCAACGTCTCGTCCGCCTCGACCGCCGTCTCCGCCACGACGCAGTCCGGCACCGTCACCGACACGCAGGCGCCCTCGGTGCCCGCGGGTCTGACCGCCGGCACGACGACCACCACGTCGGTCCCGCTGTCGTGGACCGCCTCGACCGACAACGTCGGCGTCGCGGGCTACGAGATCCTGCGCGGCTCGACCGTGGTCGGCACGTCCACGACGACGAGCTTCACGGTCACCGGTCTCACCGCCGGCACGACGTACTCGTTCTCGGTGCGGGCCAAGGACGCCGCGGGCAACACGTCGGCCGCCTCCACCGCCGTCTCGGCGACGACCAAGACGGACACCGTGGTCGACACGCAGGCGCCGACGGCGCCGACGGGTCTCGCCGCGGGCACCGCGACCAGCACGACGATCCCGCTGTCGTGGAGCGCGTCGACCGACAACGTCGGCGTCACGGGCTACGACGTGTACAGCGGCTCGACGCTCCTCGGCTCGACCACCACGACGAGCTACACGGCGACCGGTCTCACCGCCGGCACCACGTACTCGTTCACGGTCAAGGCGAAGGACGCCGCGGGCAACGTCTCGACGTCGTCGTCGGCCCTGTCGGCCTCGACGCTGCCGAGCAACCCGACCGGTGGATGCACCGTGAAGTACACGGCCAGCTCGTGGAACAACGGATTCACCGCCTCGGTCCGCGTGACGAACAACAGCACCAGCGCGCTCAACGGCTGGTCGCTCGGCTTCTCGTTCGCCAACGGCCAGAAGGTGACGCAGGGCTGGAGCGCCGACTGGTCGCAGTCGGGCTCGGCCGTGACGGCCAAGAACGCGGCGTGGAACACCACGCTCGGCGCGAACTCGTCGGTCGAGATCGGCTTCAACGGCTCGCACTCGGGCACGAACAACGCACCGACGGCCTTCACGCTCAACGGCGTGGCCTGCACCGTCGCGTGACCTGACGTGCTCGCCGCACCGACCGCATGACGGGCGGGGGTCCTCCGGAAAGTCCCGGGGGACCCCCGCTCCGCGTGCCCACCCGGCCGCACCACCGGGCTCGCCCGGCCGGGACCCACCGGCCGGACCGGATCGACCCGAGGAGAACCACGTGCACTCCCCCCTCCGTACCCGCGTGCGCGCGGCGGTCACGGGCCTGCTGGCCGCGACCGCCCTCACCGCGCCGCTCGCCCTGGTCGCCGCGCCTGCACAGGCGGCCGCCGGCGACGACTGGCTCCACGTGCAGGGCAACACGATCGTCGACGCGTCCGGGAAGGAGGTCGTGCTCTCCGGCGTCAACTGGTTCGGCTTCAACGCGAGCGAGCGCGTCTTCCACGGCCTGTGGTCCGGCAACATCACCGAGATCACGCAGCAGATGGCGAACCGCGGCATCAACACGGTCCGCGTGCCGATCTCGACGCAGCTGCTGCTCGAGTGGAAGGCGGGCACGTTCCTCAGGCCGAACGTGAACACCTACGCCAACCCCGAGCTCGAGGGCAAGAACAGCCTGCAGATCTTCGAGTACTTCCTGACGCTGTGCCAGAGGTACGGCATCAAGGTGTTCCTCGACGTGCACTCCGCCGAGGCCGACAACTCCGGGCACGTCTACAACATGTGGTGGAAGGGGTCGATCACCACCGAGGACGTCTACGCCGGGTGGGAGTGGGCGGCGGCGCGCTGGAAGAACGACGACACGATCGTCGGCGCCGACATCAAGAACGAGCCGCACGGCACGCAGGGCTCGACCGAGCGTGCGAAGTGGGACGGCACGACCGACAAGGACAACTTCAAGCACTTCGCCGAGACGGCGTCGAAGAAGATCCTCGCGATCAACCCGAACTGGCTCGTGTTCGTCGAGGGTGTCGAGATCTACCCGAAGGAGGGCGTCTCGTGGACCTCGACCGGGCTCACCGACTACTACGGCACGTGGTGGGGCGGGAACCTGCGGGGCGTGCGTGACTTCCCGATCGACCTGGGGGCGAACCAGGACCAGCTCGTGTACTCGCCGCACGACTACGGGCCGCTCGTGTTCGACCAGAAGTGGTTCCAGAAGGACTTCGACAAGGCGTCGCTGACCGCGGACGTGTGGGGCCCGAACTGGCTGTTCATCCACGACGAGGACATCGCGCCGCTGCTCATCGGCGAGTGGGGTGGCCGGCTCGGCCAGGACCCGCGGCAGGACAAGTGGATGGCCGCGCTGCGCGACCTCATCGCCGAGCGGAAGCTCAGCCAGACGTTCTGGGTGCTCAACCCGAACTCGGGTGACACGGGCGGCCTGCTGCTCGACGACTGGAAGACGTGGGACGAGGTCAAGTACTCGACCATGCTCAAGCCGACGCTGTTCCAGCACGGCGGCAAGTTCGTCGGCCTCGACCACGAGGTGCCGCTCGGCGGCGTGGGCTCGACCACCGGCATCTCGATCTCCCAGGTGGGCGGCGGCACGTCGGACACGACCGCGCCGAGCGTCCCCGGTGGCCTGAAGGCGGGCACGCCGACGGCGTCGTCGGTGCCGTTGTCGTGGACGGCCTCGACGGACACCGGCGGGTCCGGCGTCGCGGGCTACGAGGTGTACCGCGGCTCGACGCTCGTCGGGACCACGACCTCGACGTCCTACACCGTGACCGGCCTGACGGCCGACACCGCGTACTCGTTCTCGGTGCGGGCCAAGGACGGCGCGGGCAACGTGTCGGCGGCGTCCACCGCGGTGTCGGTGCGCACGGCGGCCGGCACGGGCGACACCACCGCGCCGAGCGTGCCGACGGGCCTCACGGCGGGCACGGCGACCAAGACGTCGGTCCCGCTGACGTGGACCGCGTCGACGGACACCGGTGGCTCGGGCCTCGCGGGCTACGACGTCTACCGGGGCACGACGCTCGTCGGGTCGACGACCACGCCGTCGTACACGGTGACGGGCCTGACCGCGGGCACGTCGTACTCCTTCACCGTCCGGGCGAAGGACGCGGCGGGCAACGTGTCCGCCGCGTCGGCGGCGCTCACGGCGTCGACCGCGCCGGACGTCGCGACCGGGTCGTGCTCCGTGGCGTACACGGCCAACGGCTGGTCCAGCGGGTTCACGGCGGCGGTCAAGGTCACGAACACCGGGACGACCGCGCTCAACGGCTGGACGCTGGCGTTCGACTTCCCCAGCGGCCAGACCCTGACGCAGGGCTGGAGTGCGACGTGGGCGCAGTCCGGTGCGAAGGTCACGGCGACCAACGCGGACTGGAACCGGGTCCTCGCGCCCGGGGCGAGCGTCGAGATCGGGTTCAGCGGGACGCACACCGGCTCGAACACCGCGCCGACCGCGTTCACGGTCAACGGGGCGAGCTGCACCCGCTGACCTCTCCGGTGGGTGCGTCGGACGTGGAGGCCGGCGGACCCGCCCTCGGCGCCGGTGGGACGGGCTCAGCCCCGTGCCACCGGCGCCGTCGCGTCAGCCCTGCGCGTCGAGCAGCCGACGCAGCTCGGCGAGGAAGGCGTCGACGTCGGCCTCGGTCGTGTCGAACGCGCACATGAGCCGCACCTCCCCGCTCTCCGGGTGCCAGTCGTAGAACGTCCACGTGCGCCGCAGCTCGGCGGACACCGCACGCGGGAGCGTCACGAAGACGCCGTTGGCCTGTGTCGGGAGCGTCACGTGGACGCGGTCCCCGAGCGCGTCGAGCCCGGCGCGCAGGCGCGCGGCCATCGCGTTGGCGTGCTGCGCCGACCGCAGCCAGAGGTCGCCCTCGAACAGGGCGACGAGCTGCGCGGACACGAACCGCATCTTCGACGCGAGCTGCATGTTCATCTTGCGCAGGTATGCGAGCCCGGGGGCCGCGGCCTCGTCGAGGACGACGACCGCCTCGCCGAACAGCAGCCCGTTCTTGGTGCCGCCCAGCGACACGACGTCGACGCCGGCGTCCGTCGTGAACGCGCGCAGGGGCAGGTCGAGGGCGGCGGCCGCGTTGGCGATACGCGCCCCGTCGACGTGCAGCCGCAGGCCCAGGTCGTGCGCCTGGTCGGCCAGCGCGCGGACCTCGTCGGGCGTGTAGAGCGTGCCGAGCTCGGTGCTCTGCGTGATCGACACGACGCCGGGCTGCGCGCGGTGCTCGTCCCCGAAGCCCCACGCCTGGCGGGCGACCAGCTCGGGCGTGAGCTTGCCGTCCGGTGTGGGGACCGTGAGCAGCTTGAGCCCGCCGACACGCTCCGGCGCGCCGTTCTCGTCGGTCTGGATGTGCGCGGTCTCGGCGCACACGACGGCGCCCCAGCGGGGCAGCAGCGCCTGGAGCGACAGCACGTTGGCGCCCGTCCCGTTGAACACCGGGTACGCCGTCGCGCCGGCACCGAAGTGCGCCCCGACGACCTCCTGGAGCCGCGCGGTGTAGGCGTCCGCGCCGTACGCGGTCTGGTGGCCGCCGTTCGCGTCGACCAGCGCGCTGAGCACCTCGGGGTGCGCTCCCGCGTAGTTGTCGGAGGCGAAGTCACGGCGGTCGGCGTCGTGGAGTCGTGTCACTCCCCCAGTCTCCCCCGGCCCGACGGGTGCCCGGGACACCTGTCGGGCGGCACGAGGGCGCCTGCGGCATGATCCCCTGCGACACGACCGAAGGAGGCACCGTGCCCGCGCAGGACCAGCTGCACGACGAGGACCGCAACGAGACGTTCACGGAGCGGATGGACCGGAACTGGAACGAGCTCCTGCAGGAGCTGCGCGTCACGCAGACCGGCACGCAGATCCTCACGGGTTTCCTGTTCACCATCCCGTTCCAGCAGCGGTTCGCGGACCTCGACGCGTACCAGAAGGACCTCTACCTCGTGCTGGTCGTGCTCGCGGTCCTGGCGACGGCGCTCCTCGTGGCGCCGGTGAGCCTGCACCGGGTGCTGTTCCGCAAGCGGCTCAAGCCCGAGCTCGTCGCGGCCGCCAACATCTTCGCGCGGCTCGGGCTCGTGGTCCTGGCCCTCGTGCTCGCGGGCTCGACGATGCTGCTGTTCGACGTCGTGGTCGGGCGTCAGGCGGGGTTGCTCGTGGGGGGCGTCTCGCTCGTGGTGCTCACGTCCGCGTGGTGGCTCGTGCCGCGCCTCATGCGTCGCGCGGCGGGCTGAGCGGGCGCTGGCGCGGTCAGGACGCGGCGGCCGCCCGGCACGAGGCGCACGTCCCGACGAGCTCGATCGTGTGGTCGACGTCGGCGAACCCGTGCGCGGTCGCGACCTGCGCGGCCCACGCCTCGGCCTGCGCCGCGTCGATCTCGACGGTCCGCCCGCACGACCGGCAGACGAGGTGGTGGTGGTGCGTGCGCTGCGCGCACCGGCGGTAGACGGACTCGCCGTCCTCGGTGCGCAGGACGTCGACCTCGCCCGTCTCGGTCAGGCTCTGCACCGCGCGGTACACGGTCGCCAGGCCCACCGACGAGCCGCGTGAGCGCAGCAGCTCGTGCAGCTGCTGGGCGCTGCGGAACTCGTCCAGACCCGCGAGCAGGTCGAGGATCTCGGCACGCTGCCGCGTCTGCCGTACCACCGCCATCACGTGCCGCTCCTTCATGAGACTCGTTCGCATCATAGTGGACGCGCACGAGACAGGGCCGGGCCCGACCTCGACGGTCGGACCCGGCCCTGAGTCGGGTGTCAGCCCTGGACGGCGCGCTTGAGGGCGCTGCCCGCCGTGAGCTTCACGCGGTAGCCCGCGGGGATCTCGAGCTTCTCGCCCGTCTGCGGGTTGATGCCCGTGCGGGCCGAGCGCTCGGCGCGCGCGACGGCGAGGAAGCCGGGGATCGTCACGGACTCCCCTGCGGCGAGCTGCTCCACGAGGACCTCCTGGAAGGCCTTGAGGACCTTGTCGGCCTCGGCGTTGGCGGTGCCCGCCTTCGCGGCCACGGCCTGGACGAGCTCGGTGCGGTTGACGCTCACGAGATGTGTGCTCCTTGTTGACTCGGTTCCTGCGGACCCTGGACGGGCCTGGACCCGTCGGGCGCGCGGCGACACCGCGTGACCGGGGGCTGCGCAGACCCTAACGCGTCCACCCGTGCGCTTCCGCACGTCCGACCGGGCGTGTCAGCGGTGCGATCGCTCACGCAGCCGCTCGACGGGCCACGTCGTGATGACCCGCTCCGGGTCGATCGCGTGCTGCGCGGCCCGCTCGCACCCCGCCGTCAACCAGTCCAGCTGACCCGGCGCGTGCGCGTCGGTGTCGATGCTGAACAGGCAGCCGACCTCGACCGCGACCGCCAGCAGGTCGTGCGGCGGGTCCAGGCGGTCGGGGCGGCAGTTGATCTCCACCGCGACGCCGTGCTCGGCGCACTCCTCGAAGACCCGGCGCGCGTCGAACTCGCTCTGCGGGCGCTGCCGGCCCGTCAGACGCCGGCCGGTGCAGTGCCCGAGGACGTCCGTGCGGGGGTTGCGCACCGCCGCGACCATGCGCTCCGTCATCGACCGCGAGTCCATCCGCAGCTTCGAGTGCACCGACGCGACCACCACGTCGAGCTCGTCGAGCAGGTCCGGGTCCTGGTCCAGCGCGCCGTCGTCGAGGATGTCGCACTCGATGCCCGTGAGGACTGTGAACGGCGCCACCGCGCGGTTGAGCGCCGCGACCTGCTCCAGCTGCGCGCGCAGGCGGGGTGCCGACAGGCCGTTCGCGACCGTCAGCCGCGGCGAGTGGTCGGTGATCGCGAGGTACTCGTGCCCGAGGTCGAGCGCCGCCAGCACCATCTCCTGGATCGGCGTCGCGCCGTCGCTCGCCTCGCTGTGCGCGTGCAGGTCGCCGCGCAGCCGCTCCCGCAGCGCCGCGACCGCAGGCTCCGGCGCCTCCCCGGCCGCCGCCTCCGCCTCCAGCCGCTCCAGGTACTCGACCGGCTTCCCGCGCACGACCAGCGACACGACCTCGGCCGTGCGCGCCCCCACCGACGGCAGGTCGGTCAGCGCGCCCGCCTTCGCGAGCGCCACGACCCGGTCCGGCGCCGTCCGCTCGACCGACGACGCCGCCGCGCGGAACGCCTCGCTCCGGTACCCGCTCGCCTGCGCGCGCTCCAGCAGGAACGCGATCCGGCGCAGCGCCGCGACCGCGTCGTCCCGCAGCGCCGCAGCCGTCACGACGCCTTGCGGCGCGTGCGGCGCGGCGTCGGCTCGTCGCCCTCGGCCTTCGACGTGGCCTTGGCAGCGGGCTTCGCCTTCGCGCCGTCAGCCGCCTTCGCGCTCCCGGAGGACTTCGCGCTCCCGGAGGACTTCGCGCTGCTCGACGACGTCGTCCCGCTCGACCTGGTCCCGCTCGACGCCTTCGACGTCGACGCCTTCGTGCCCGAGGACCTCGACGACCGCGCGCCGGTCGACCGCTTCGCACCGCCGTCCGACGCGTCCTCGTCACCCTCGTCGACGTCGTCCGTCCCCGTCCGCGCCCGCGGCTTCTCCTCCGCCGCCGGCTCGTCGGCACCGCCCCGCGAGCCCCGCGCCTTCTCGACGCTGCGCTGGAGCGCCGCGAGCAGGTCGACGACCTCGCCACCGCCCGACTCGCCCTCCTCGCCCGCGGGTGCCGGCACCGCACGCGTGTCGCCCGTCTGGATCTTGGTCTCGATCAAGGTCTCGAGCGCCGCCGAGTACCGGTCCTCGTACTGCGTCGGGTCGAAGTCGGCCGCCAGGGAGTCCACCAGCGACGACGCCATCGCGAGCTCCTGCGGCTTGACCGACACGTCCCCGTCGAGGATCGGGAAGTCCGCCGCCCGCACCTCGTCCGGCCACAGCAGGATCTGCATGCAGATCACCTTGTCCCGCACCCGCAGGACCGCCATCGACTCGCGCTGCCGGATCGCGACCT
The DNA here is from genome assembly GCF_003851725.1 of Cellulomonas algicola. Lineage (GTDB taxonomy): Bacteria > Actinomycetota > Actinomycetes > Actinomycetales > Cellulomonadaceae > Cellulomonas > Cellulomonas algicola. The sequence goes on from NZ_BHYL01000021.1 coordinate 13,558, forward strand.
TCACGACCGCCATCCGGTCCGCCTGCTCGAGCGCACCGCGCAGCAGCGCGTACGGCTTCGCCGCCGTCTTCTCCGGCTCCAGGTAGTACGTCTTGCCCAGCAGGATCGGGTCCACCTGCTCCGCCGGCACGAACTCCATGACCTCGATCTCGCGCTCCGTCGACAGCGGCAGCCGCGAGAAGTCCTCGTCCGTCAGCACCACGAGCTCGCCGTCGTCGGTCTCGAAGCCCTTCGCGATCTCCCGGTACTCGACCTCCTCGCCGTCGATGCTGCACACCTTCCGGTACCGGATCCGGCCACCGTCGGCCTTGTGCACCTGGTGCAGGGTCACCTCGTGCTCCCCCGTGGCCGCGTACAGCCGCACGGGCACGTTGACCAGCCCGAAGGCGACCGCGCCCTTCCAGATCGCTCGCATCGTCGACCACCTCCGTCGGTTCGGCGGCACCGCCTGCCGGGCACGCCCCGGCGAGCCCGCGACGGACGCGGACCACCTGGGCAGGATGGACCCGTGGAGCCCATGCTCGCCACCCCAGCAGCCCGGACGGGCGCACTTCCGCGCGGGCCGCAGTGGGCCTACGAGGTCAAGTGGGACGGCGTGCGGGCGCTCGCGGACACCACCACGGGCGTGCTGCGGCTGTGGAGCCGTGGCGGTCGGGACGTCACCCCGGCGTACCCCGAGCTCAGCGGGCTCGTCGACCTGCCGGGCACGGTGCTCGACGGCGAGGTCGTGCTGCTCGACGGCGGGCGACCGTCGTTCGCGGCGCTCGCCGAGCGCATGCACGTGCGGGACCCGCGCCGCACAGCGGCCTTCGCCCGGTCCCGGCCGGTCACGTACCTCGTGTTCGACGTGCTGCGCGTCGCGGGCACCGACGTCACGTCGCGCGCGTACGACGAGCGACGCGCGCTGCTCGACGGGCTGCCGCTTCCTGATCGCGTCCAGCTCTCCCCCGTGTACCCGGACGGCGACGAGCTGTGGGCCGTGACCGCGGAGCACGGCCTCGAGGGCGTCGTCGCGAAGCGGCGGTCGTCGGTCTACCGGCCGGGCGTGCGCTCGGCCGACTGGGTGAAGTCGGCGCACCAGCACCACCGCACGGCGCTCGTCGTCGGGTGGCGCGAGGAGACGTCGGGCAGCGGGCGGCTGGGCGCGGTCCTGCTGGGGGCGCACGACGCCGACGGGCGGCTGCGCTACCTGGGTCGCGCAGGCAGCGGGCTCACGGGCGCGCTCGCGACGGCGCTGCACGCCGCGGTGACCGCGCAGCCGCGCGACACGTGCCCCTTCGACGACGACGTCCCACCGCTCGACGCGCGCGGCACACGCTGGTGCGCGCCCGTGGTGGTCGTCGACACGCGCTACCTCAACCGCACCCCGACGGGCCGGCTGCGCCAGCCCGTCGTCCGGGGCGTGCGGACGGACACCGACCCCGACCCCTGGGAGCAGCAGTGACGCCGGATCGGCAGATGGTCGAGGTGGACGGGCGGCAGGTCCGCGTGACCCACCTCGAGAAGGTCATGTACCCCGGCACGGGGACGACGAAGGCCGAGGTCATGAACTACCTCGTGCGGGTCGCACCGGCGCTGCTGCCGCAGCTGCACGAGCGGCCCGTCACCCGGATCCGTTGGCCCGACGGCGTCGCGGGCGAGAAGTTCTTCGAGAAGAACGTGCCGCGCGGCGCACCGGACTGGCTGCGCCGGCAGACGCTGCCCGCGGCGCCGAACAACGACGACGGCGAGGGCACGATGCTCGACCTGCCGTTCGTCGACGACCTGGCCGGGCTCGTGTGGTGCGCCAACCAGGGCGCGCTCGAGCTGCACACTCCGCAGTGGACGGTCGGGCCGCGCGGCGGGGTGCGGAACCCCGACCGGCTCGTGATCGACCTCGACCCGGGTGCGCCCGCGGGCCTCGACGAGTGCGCCCAGGTCGCGCACCTCGTGGCGGACCGGCTGCGCGAGGACGGCCTGGACGAGACGGTCCCGGTGACGTCGGGGAGCAAGGGGATGCAGCTCTACGCACGCCTGCCCGGCCGGAGGACCGCGCCGGAGGTCCGGCAGTACGCGCGCGACCTCGCGTTCGCGGTCGCGAAGCAGCACCCGTCGCTCGTCGTCGCGGTCATGCGCAAGGACGTCCGCGGGGGCAAGGTGCTCATCGACTGGTCACAGAACCACCCGGCCAAGACGACGATCACGCCGTACTCGCTGCGCGGCCGTGACGAGCCGCGCGTCGCGGCCCCCCGCTGGTGGGACGAGATCGGTCCCGGGCTCGCGCAGCTCGGTCCCGACGAGGTGGCGGAACGGCTCGACCGCGACGGCGACCCGTTCGGGTGACCGGCCGTTCCGCTGGCGAGGGGGCCGGTCCTGCGGCAGCGTGGACGGACACCCGGGCAAGACCTCGCCCGGTGGTCACGAGCTGAAGGAGGAGTCCCCTCATGGCACGTTCGCTGCCCAAGTACACGGTCCCGTCGCTCACGCCCGAGGACGGCGCGAAGGTCGCCGAGATCCTCCAGCAGCGGCTCAACGCGCTCAACGACCTCGCCCTCACGCTCAAGCACATCCACTGGAACGTGGTGGGCCCGCACTTCATCGCGGTGCACGAGATGATCGACCCGCAGGTCGACGCCGTCCGCCTCATGGTCGACGCGATCGCCGAGCGCATCGCGACCCTCGGCGTCGCCCCGGTCGGCACGCCGGGTGCGCTCGTCAAGGCGCGCAGCTGGGACGACTACTCGATCGGCCGGGACAGCGCGATCGCGCACCTCGGCGCGCTCGACGAGGTCTACGTCGGCGTCATCACGGACCACCGCCAGGCGGCGAAGGACACCGAGGAGCTCGACGACGTCACGAACGACCTCCTCATCGGCCACCTGCACGAGCTCGAGCTGTTCCACTGGTTCGTGCGCGCCCACCTGGAGTCGGCGGGCGGTGCGCTGAGCACCGCGTCGGCCGAGGGCGAGAGGGCGTCGGCGGACAAGGCCCGGGCGAAGGACAAGGCATCGGCATGACGACCCGCACGGAGCACCCCGCGGACGACCGCGCGGTGCTCCGTGCGGCACGTCCGGGCCACCGTGCCGTGGGCGCGGGATCGCAGCCGCCGAGCCCGACGCGCCGCCTGCACGTCGCGGCCCGGCTCGAGGACGCGTTCGACCGCGCCGTCGCGCACCAGATGCGCCACCGGGGCTGGACCGTGCGGATCGAGCCGTTCGCCGGCTACGGCGCCCCGGGCTGGGTCCGGGTCATGGCGCGCACGCTCCTGGCGCCGCCCGAGGTCCCGGACCACGAGCTGCCGGGGGCCGGCGCCGACGCGCACATCGACGCGGCCGAGCCGCCGTCGACGCGCGGCTGGCGTTCCTTCGCGACGGCTCAGGTCGCGGGCGTGGCGCTGCACGTGCGCGTGGGCGGCCACGAGCACTCCGTCGTGTCGGACCGCGGGGGCTACCTCGACGTCCGGCTCGAGTCCGACCTCGAGCCGGGCTGGCACCACGTCGAGCTCACGACCGAGGACGGCACGAGCGCGCAGGCGCCGGTGCTGGTGATCGACCCGGCCGTCCGCGTCGGCCTCGTGAGCGACATCGACGACACGGTCATGGTGACCCGCCTGCCGCGTCCGCTGGTCGCGGCCTGGAACGTGCTCGTGCGCAACGAGGACGCGCGCGAGCCCGTGCCCGGCATGGCCGAGCTGTACGCGGAGCTGCGCCGACGTCACCCGGGCATGCCGGTGGTCTACCTGTCGACGGGTGCCTGGAACGCGGCGCCGGCGATCTCCCGGTTCCTCAAGCGGCACGGCTACCCGGCCGGTCCTCTGCTGCTCACCGACTGGGGCCCGACGAACACCGGCTGGTTCCGCAGCGGCCGTGCGCACAAGGTCGCGCAGCTGAGGCGCCTCGTGCACGAGCTGCCCGACGTGCGATGGGTCCTCGTCGGTGACGACGGCCAGCGCGACCCGGAGATCTACGCGGGTGCGGCGACGCACCACCCGGACCACGTGCGCGCGATCCTGCTGCGGCAGCTCACCTTCAGCGAGCACGTGCTCGCGCACGGCCTGCCGGCGCCCACCCCGGAGTCACGGGCGGCCGAGCGTGCCGCCGCGGCGGCGCCGGACGGCATCCCGGTCCTGCAGGCTGCCGACGGGTACGAGCTCCGTCGCGAGATCGGCCCGGAGGGCATCGCCGGCGGCTGAGCCGGTCCGGCGCCCACGAGGTGAGGCTCCCCACCGAGAGCGGCACCTGCGTGCCGTGCCCTCGGCGGGGAGCCTCATCGGCGTCGGGGACGCGGTCGGGCCGGGCGTCGGAGCCCGTCAGAGGCGCTGCGGGTCGTCCCAGTCCTCGCTGCTCGCGATGGCCTCGTCGTCGGCCTCGATCTCGACCGCGTGCAGCGACCGCGGGGCCCGCGTCGGGTCGCCGCCCGAGCGTGCGTCCGCGGCGGCCAGCTCGGCCTCCGGGAGCGGGGGCTCGGCGAGGTGCTCGGCGGCGGGGTCGGAGGTCAGGTCGCGGCTCATGGGAGGTTTCTACCGCTGCTCCTCCCCCGTCGCACCTGCGGACCACCGGCTGACCCGCACCGCGTCGCGGGCTGGACGCGGGCCGGGCCCTCCCGGTCGGGTGGCGTGCGAAAGGTTTCGTCCCCTGACCCGCTCTCGAAGCGCTTCGATACCGTGCGGCCACCCGTCGTCCGGCGCCCTCCCGAGGCCGTCCGGCTGCGGGGTCGACCGGCCGGGCAACCCTCGCCCGGCGGGCACACCACCGCCTTCACGAAGGAGTGCAGCGGATGCGCGTCCCTGCTCGAACCTCCCCCGTCAGACCCGGCCGCCCGCCACGACGCCTCGCCGGCGCCGTCCTCGCAGCCGCACTCGTCACCGGCGCCGGCACGGCCGTCGCCCTCGGCTCCCCCGCGACCGCGGCCACCCCGTCGTACACGTGGGGCAACGTCGAGGTCGTCGGCGGCGGGTTCGTCCCCGGCATCGTCTACAACCAGTCGGAGAAGGGCCTCGTCTACGCCCGCACCGACATCGGCGGGGCGTACCGCCTCGACCAGGCGACTCAGCGCTGGGTCCCGCTGCTCGACCACATCGGCTGGGACGAGTGGAGCCACACCGGCGTCCTGAGCCTCGCGACGGACGCGGTGAACCCCAACAGGGTCTACGCGGCCGTCGGCACCTACACGAACTCGTGGGACCCGCAGAACGGCGCGGTCCTGCGGTCCTCGGACCGCGGGGAGACCTGGCAGAAGACCACCCTGCCGTTCAAGGTCGGCGGCAACATGCCCGGCCGCGGCATGGGCGAGCGCCTGCAGGTCGACCCCAACGACAACCGGGTCCTCTACCTCGGCACCGAGAGCGGCAACGGGCTGTGGCGCAGCACCGACTCGGGCGTCACGTGGGCCAAGGTCAGCTCGTTCACCAACCCCGGCACCTACGTGCAGGACCCCACGTCGACCAACGACTACCTCACGAGCAACCAGGGCGTCGTGTGGGTGACGTTCGACCCGTCGAGCGGCACCAAGGGTTCGCCGACGAAGACGATCTACGTCGGCGTCGCCGACAAGGAGAACACCGTCTACCGGTCGACCGACGCGGGTGCGACGTGGCAGCGGATCCCCGGCCAGCCGACCGGGTACATCGCGCACAAGGGCGTCTACGACGCGAAGGGCAAGCAGCTCTACCTCGCGACCAGCGACACGGGCGGCCCGTACGACGGCGGGCACGGCGACGTCTGGCGCCTGGACACCACGACCGGCACGTGGACGAGCATCTCCCCCGTCCCGTCGTCCAGCAGCGACCAGTACTTCGGCTACTCGGGCCTGACGATCGACCGGCAGGACCCCGACACGCTCATGGTCGTCACGCAGATCTCCTGGTGGCCGGACATCATCGTGTTCCGCAGCACCGACCGGGGCGCGACCTGGAGCCGGATCTGGGACTGGGCCGGCTACCCGAACCGCGACCTGCGCTACGACCTCGACTACTCGGGTGCGCCGTGGCTCACGTTCGGCAAGACGTCCGCGCCCGTGGGCGAGCCGCTCGTCAAGCTCGGCTGGATGACGGAGTCCTTCGAGATCGACCCGTTCGACTCCGACAAGTTCCTCTACGGCACCGGCGCGACGGTCTACGGCGGCAGCAACCTCACCGCGTGGGACACGGGCGGGAAGGTCAAGATCGGCGTCAAGGCGCAGGGCATCGAGGAGACGGCCGTGCTCGACCTCGCCGCTCCGCCGGGACCGGTCGAGCTGATCTCCGGGCTCGGTGACGTGGGTGGGTTCGTGCACACCGACATCACGAAGGTGCCGGCGCAGATGTACACGCAGCCGTACCACGGCTCCGTGACGGGCGTGGACTTCGCCGAGGCGAAGCCCGCGACGATGGTCCGCGTCGGGCAGGCCGTCGACGGGACCGTCGAGTCGCACATCGGCGTCTCGACCTCGTCCGGCTCGTCGTGGTGGGCGGGCCAGCAGCCGGCGGGCGTGACCGGCGGCGGGACCGTCGCGATGTCCGCCGACGGCGGCACGATCGTCTGGAGCCCGGCCGGGACCGGCGTGCACCGCTCGACGACGCTCGGCTCGTCGTGGACCGCGTCGACGGGTGTCCCCGCGGGTGCGCGCGTCGAGGCCGACCGCGTGAACGCGCAGAAGTTCTACGCGTTCGGCGACGGCCGGTTCTACCGGTCGACGGACGGCGGCGCGTCGTTCACCGCCTCGGCCGCGACCGGCTTCCCGACCACCGGCAACATCCGGTTCGGCGCGGTGCCCGGCCACGAGGGCCACGTCTGGCTCGCAGGTGAGACCGGCCTGTGGCGGTCGACCGACGCGGGCGTGACGTTCACGAAGCTCGCCGGGTTCGAGGACGGCGGCGCGGTCGGGTTCGGCAAGGCGGCCCCGGGCGCGACGTACCCCGCGATCTACACGACGTCGAAGCTGAACGGCGTGCGCGGCTTCTTCCGCTCGACGGACGCGGGTGCGACGTGGGTGCGGATCAACGACGACGAGCACCAGTACGCCTGGACGGGCGCCGCGATCACCGGTGACCCCGACGTGTTCGGGCGCGTCTACGTCGGGACCAACGGGCGCGGGATCGTCGTGGGGAACAGCTCGGGCACCGAGCCGACGGTGACCCCGACGCCGACCGTCACGCCGACGGTGACGCCCACGGTCACGCCGACGCCGACGGTCACGCCGACCCCGACCGTCACGCCGACGGTGACGCCCACCGTCACGCCCACGCCGACGGTCACGCCCACGGTTCAGCCGACCGGCTGCTCCGTGCGGTACACGACGAACGACTGGAACACGGGCTTCACGGCGTCGGTCCGGGTCACCAACAACGGCTCGGCGCCGATGAACGGGTGGACCCTCGCGTTCACGTTCCCGTCGTCGCAGCAGGTGACCAACGGGTGGTCGGGCAGCTTCACGCAGACCGGCCAGTCCGTCGTCGTGACGAATGCGCCGTGGAACGGCACGATCGCCGCGAAGGGCAGCGTCGACATCGGGTTCAACGGCTCGCACGCGGGCAGCAACCCGAAGCCGACGGTGTTCACGCTCAACGGGACGGCCTGCACGGCGGGCTGAGGCCCGCGACCAGCACCGACGTCCACCGCACCACCTGACGGGGGCGGCGGGCCGCGCACCACGGCGGCCCGCCGTCCCCGTCGGTCGTCCCACGACCTGTCTGAAGTCATGGGACGAGAGAGACGAAGGTCACACGTTCCTCGCTGTAGAGATTCTCGACGTCGACATACGCTCGAATCGTGGCGCATCGCGAAGAGACAGTGGACGTCGTCCTCGTCGGCGGCGGGATCATGAGCGCGACCCTGGCCGCGCTCATCACGACGCTCGAGCCGACGTGGACCGTCGAGATCCACGAGCGCCGGGCCGAGGTCGCGACCGAGTCGTCGAACCCGTGGAACAACGCGGGCACCGGCCACGCCGCCCTCTGCGAGCTCAACTACACGCCGCAGCGCGCCGACGGCTCGATCGACATCTCCAAGGCCGTCACGATCAACGAGCAGTTCGAGCTCTCCCGCGAGCTCTGGAACCACCTCGCGACGAACGGCCGCCTCCCCGGCGGGACCGGCTTCCTGTCCTCGACCCCGCACATGACGTTCGTGCGTGGCGCGGCGAACGTCGAGTACCTGCGCCGCCGCTGGGAGACCCTGCGCGCGCACCCGCTCTTCTCCGACCTCGAGTTCAGCGCGGACCCGGCCACGATCGCCGACTGGGCGCCGCTCCTCGTGGACGACCGCGACCCCGCCGAGCCCGTCGCCGCGACGCGCGCGAGCTCCGGCACGGACGTCGACTTCGGCGCCCTCACGCGCTCCATGCTCGACGACGCCCAGGCCCGCGGTGCCCGCCTGCACGTCGAGAGCGAGGTCACGCGCCTGCGCCAGGGCCGCGACGGCGCCTGGACGCTGCGCGTCAAGGACCGCCGCTGGAACGGCAACCGCAAGGCCCGCCGCGTGCGTGCACGCTTCGTGTTCATCGGCGCCGGCGGCGGCGCGCTGCCGCTGCTGCAGAAGTCGGGCATCCCCGAGGCCAAGGGCTTCGCGGGCTTCCCGATCAGCGGGCAGTTCCTGCGCACCACCAACCCCGAGATCGTCGCCCGGCACCAGGCGAAGGTGTACGGCATGGCCGACATCGGCGCCCCGCCCATGTCGGTCCCGCACCTCGACACGCGCGTCGTCGACGGCGGCACCGCGCTGCTGTTCGGCCCCTACGCCGGCTGGAGCATGAAGTTCCTCAAGCACGGCTCGTGGCTCGACCTGCTGCGGTCGATCCGCCCCGACAACCTCGTCCCGATGCTCGCCGTCGGCGTGCGCAACCTCGACCTGCTGAAGTACCTGATCAGCGAGGTCACGGCGACGGACACCGACCGCCTGCGGACGCTGCGAGCGTTCATGCCGACCGCGCACCCGCGCGACTGGGAGCTCATCACCGCCGGCCAGCGCGTGCAGGTCATCAAGCGCGACCGGAAGAAGGGCGGGGTGCTCGAGTTCGGCACCGAGCTCGTCACCTCCGCGGACGGCTCGATCGCCGGTCTCCTCGGCGCCTCCCCCGGCGCGTCGACGGCCGTCGCGACCATGCTCGACCTGCTGGACCGCTGCTTCCCCGAGCGCGTCGAGGGCTGGCGCCCGCAGCTGCGTGCGATGATGCCGTCGCTCGGCGGCGCGCACTGGGACGAGTCGTTCGAGCTCGACCAGCTCGTCGACGAGCGGGTCGCCACCGACCGCTGAGGAACGCCATGACCGTCCACGACGCGGCGACGCCGGTCGTGCCGGTGAGCGCCGAGATGCGCCGCGCCAAGGTGCGCGCCGCGACCGACCACACCACCGTCGGGCTCGTCGACACCACGTCCGACGGGCGCGTCACCATCGCGTGCGCGTGCGGCATGCAGCTCACCAACGGCCCGACCTGGACGCTCGACGAGCACATCCGGCTGCACCGGGCCGAGGCGCGCTTCCTCGCGCTCTCCGCCGTCGCTCCCCCGGGGATCCCGCGGCTCGTGAGCGCGCACGTCGTCGCCGGCGAGGGCACCGACCCGCTGTCCTGACGCCTCGCCGGTCTCGGCGACGACCGCTCCGCCCGCTCTCCGGTGGCCGGTCGTGTGGCGGGCCGGTCGTCGGCCGTGTGGAGGGACCGTCGCGTCAGGCGCACCACACCTTCCACGCCACGTCACCCACCGCGTCGCTCGACGCGGTCGGTCGGGATGCCGGTCAGCGGGCGGCCGCGACCTCGTCGAGGTCGTCGTGCAGGTCGTCGTCCTCGTGCGTGTGCGGCAGGCCGAGCTCGTGCGCCCGCTCGTGCGCCTCGCGCGCGGCGATCCGCTCGGCGATGCGCGCCTGGACCTCCGGGCGGCGCAGCGGCGGCACGGTCGCGGGCGGCTGGCGTCGGGCGGGCAGCTCGTCGAGCAGGCGCGCGGTGATCGCCGCGATCTCGGCCACCGCGGCCTCGAACGGGTCGCGCGTCGCGTCGCTGAGCGACTGGACGCCCGTCACCTTCCGCACGTACTGGCGGGCGGCCGCCTCGATCTCCTCGGTCGTCGCGGGCGGCTCGAGCCCGCGCAGCGTCGTGATGTTCCGGCACATGCGCCCGACGCTACGCCGCACGTCCGACTCGCGCCTCCAGCTCGAGCAGCACGTGCTTCGCGGCGTCGCCGCCCGCGTACCGGCCGGGGCTGCCGTCGGACCGCACGACGCGGTGGCACGGGACGACGAGCGGCACGGGGTTGAGCGCGCACGCGGTGCCGACCGCGCGGACGGCACGCGGGCTGCCCGCGGACGCCGCGACCTGCGCGTACGACGCCGTGCGCCCGTACGGGATGTCCGGCAGGTGCTCGACGACCGAGCGGCGGAAGCCCGCGGTCAGGCGCAGGTCGACCGGGACGTCGAACGTCAGCCGTGACCCGGCGAAGTACTCGTCGAGCTCACGCGCCACGTCGTCGAGCGCGCCTGGGGCCTCGAGCACGCGCGGGCTGACCCGCACCGCCAGGTCCTGGAGCACCGCGTCGTGGTCCTGGACGGCGAACGCCACCCGCACGACGCCCGCGGGCGTGCGCGCCAGGAGCAGCGGCCCGAGAGGGCTGTCGACCGTGCGGTAGGCGACGTCGAGCAGCCCGTCCTCGGCGGCCCGTGCCACGAGCCCGGCGTGCAGCCGCACGAGGTGCTCCTCGGTCCCCGGGGTTCGTCCGTCCGTCATCACTGCTCTTCCTCCTCGGCGAAGCGCGGGTACGTGCGGCGCAGTGTCGCGACCCCGTCGGCCGCCGCCCGTCGCGCCGCGGCCGACGTCCCGCCGAGCAACGACGCCACCTCGTCGTACGGCAGCCCGCCGAGGTGGTGGTAGGTCACCGACCGCCGCTGCTTGTCCGGCAGCGCGGCCAGCGCGGCCCACAGGTCCAGGTCGCGCCCGTCGGCCGGCGCGGTGCGCTCGGGCAGCTCGGCGACCGGGACGGCCTGCCGGGTGGCGCGACGGACCACGTCGATCGAGCGACGCCGGGCGATCGTGACGAGCCACGCCTCGACGTTCGCGTCGGCCGGCAGGTCCGGGTAGGCGCGCAGCGCCGACAGGAACGTCTCGGACCACGCGTCGTCGGCGTCGACCGGTCCCAGCACCGACCGGCAGACGCGCAGCACCGTCGCGCCGTGCTCCACGACGACCCGCTCGAACGGTTGCTTCACGCCCACAGTGTGCAGACGTCCGGGGCGCGCCGGGTGTGAGGTGCCACCGACGGGTCGGCGTGCCAGGCGTAGTGCTCCCGACCGGTCGGGGTGTCAGGCACAGTGGAGCCATGACGAACCTGGAGGTCCGCCCGGAGGAGGCGCTGTGCGAGGCGCTCGGGATGCGCGGCCCCGTCGCCGAGCTGCACGAGGCACGCGAGGTCCCGCTCGGCGGCGTGCGGGCGATGCAGGTGCGCCGGACCCTCCCGCAGCGTGCGCTCCCCCTGGTCGGCGCGTGGTGCTTCCTCGACGAGATGGGCCCGCAGTCCGTCGACATGCGCGTCCTCCCCCACCCGCACACCGCGCTGCAGACCGTGACGTGGCCGCTCGTGGGCGAGATCCTGCACCGCGACTCGGTCGGGTCCGAGGTCGTCGTGCGACCCGGGCAGCTCAACCTCATGACCGCCGGCCACGGGGTCGCGCACTCGGAGTTCACGCTCGGCGACGCCGCGCCTCTCCACGGGGTCCAGCTGTGGGTCGCGCTGCCCGACGACGTCATGGACGGCGCGCCGTCCTTCGAGCAGGTCGCAGACCTGCCGGTGTGGGAGGCGCACGGGGCACGCGCGACGGTCTTCGTCGGCGGGCTCGACGGCGCCCGGTCACGCGCGCGCGTGCACACGCCGCTGCTCGGCGCCGACGTCGTGGTCGAACCCGGTCACGACGTGGTGCTTCCGCTCGAGCGCGGGTTCGAGCACGCCGTCCTGGTGCTGGGAGGTCGGGCGCTCGTCGCGGGTGTCGACGTCGCGCCCGGGCCCCTCCTGTACCTCGGCGACGGCCGTGACGAGGTGACGGTGCGTGCCGGTGCCGAGGGTGCGCGCCTGATGCTGCTCGGCGGCGAGCCGTTCGCGCACGACCTCGTCATGTGGTGGAACTTCGTCGGCCGGTCGCACACCGACATCTCCGCCGCGCGCGCCGCGTGGGAGTCGCCCGACGCCGCCGAGCGGTTCGGTTCGGTCGTCGGCCACGGACCCGAGCGCATCCCTGCCCCCGCCCTGCCCAACGTGCGGCTGCAACCGCGCCGCCGCCGTCACCGACCGGAGAACCCGTGACCGAGACCCTGCCCCCGTCCGCCCGCCGCGTTGCGGACGCCCTCCGTGCCGCCGGTGTCGCCGGGCAGGTCACCGTCCTGCCGGACTCCGCGCGCACGGCCGCCGAGGCCGCCGCCGCGCTCGGCTGCCCCGTCGGCGCGATCGCGAACAGCCTCGTCTTCCTCGCGGACGGCGAGCCGCTGCTCGTGCTGACCAGCGGCCGGCACCGCGTCGACACCGTCGGGCTCGCGCAGCGGCTCGGGCGTGAGCGGATCTCCCGCGCGACACCCGAGCAGGTGCGCGCCGCGACCGGTCAGGCGATCGGCGGCGTCGCACCCGTCGGGCATCCGGCGCCGTTGGAGACGGTGGTCGACGTGGCCCTCGACGAGCACGCGCAGGTGTGGGCCGCGGGCGGGACGCCGCACTCGATCTTCCCGACGACGTTCGACGAGCTCGTCGCGATCACCGGAGGCACGCCGCTGGTCGTGGCCGACGACGAGGTCGCGGCGGGCTGAGCGCCGGGCGGCGGCACCCGTGCGGGAGCGACCTTCCCCCTGTCGCGGCCGCCGCCGGGCGGTCCAGGGCGGGCGCGACGGTGACGACGCCCGTCAGGTCATCGCCGCGGCCAGTGGGTCGTCCGCGCCCTGCAGCCGGATCTCGACGCGCGCGATGTCGTCGGCCGGGATGCTCGACGACGCCCCCAGCCCGCGCGCCTGGCCGCTGTGCGACGACCACGTCGCGACGACCGTCGCCGTGCCGTCGCCCTCGACGAGCACGAGCTCGTACACGAGCGTGTAGTCGGCCGGCGGCGCCGGGTACTCGCACGACCAGTCCAGGCGCGTGCCCCAGTTCTTCTGCTGCATCGTGAGGTTCGCGGTCACGTCGACACCGCCCACCGGCCGCAGCGCGAGGTGCGCGGCCTGCGCGGTCACCGGTGCGGGTGCGACGGTGCGTGCGACCCATGCGCCCCCGACGGCCGCGACGAGGGCGACCGCGGCGGCCGTCGCGATCGTCGCCAGCCGGCGGCGACGGCGTGCCGAGCGTGCGCGCCGGGCGACGGCCGCGAGGTCCACGACCTCCGCCTCGGTGAGGTCGGACGGCTCGGGGGCCAGGAGCGCGACGGCCTGCTCGGGCGGCAGGGCCCGCAGGAGGCCCGGCATCCCGGCGAGCTCGGCGACCCGGTCCTGGCAGGCGTCGCAGACCGCCAGGTGCTCCTCGAACCGTCGACGGTCCGACGGTCCGAGCGCCCCCAGCACGTACGCCGCGTCCCACTCGCGGAACGGGTCGTCCGCGGGCAGGTCGGGCCGGTCGGCGCTGTCGCGGCCGGTCATGACGTCACCCCTCTCTCCTGCAGCGCGAGCCGCAGCGCGCGCAGCCCGTAGTGCAGCCGCGACTTCACGGTGCCCTCCGGGATCTGGTTCTCGCGGGCGAGCTCCGCGACCGACCGCCCCCCGTAGTACGCCCCGACGACGACGGCGCGGTGCTCGGCGGACAGGCCCGTGAGCGCGTCCGCGACGAGCCACGCGTCCAGCACGGCCTGCGTGCCGTCGGGCGTCGGGACGTCGGGCGTCTGCTCCGTCATGTGCTCGCGCACGTGCCGGGCGCTGCGCCGGTCGTCGATCACGAGGTTGCGCGTCACCCGGTACAGCCAGGCGCGCGCCGCGTCGTCGTCCCGCGCCATCACCTCGGGATGCCGCCACGCGCGCACCATCGCCTCCTGCACGACGTCCTGCGCGAGCTCGTGGTCGCCCGTGAGCCGCACGACGTAGTGGTGCAGCGGTCGCGCGTAGGCCGCGTGCAGGGCGCGCAACAGCTCGTCCGCGTCGTCGTCCACGCGCACCCCACCTCCCCGTCCTGTCACCCACACCACGGAAAGCACCTGCCCCGGGTTCAGGTGAACCCGAGACCTCACCCGCCCGTGGACTCCACGGGGAGCCCGCGACACCGCACCACCCGGGCGCGGTCCCGCTCCCCCGGGGAAAGGGGACCACCGTGCGACGCTCCATCCTGCTCACCACGCTCGGCCTCGTCGCGACCGCCACGCTGGTCGGCTGCTCGGGTTCCGGCGACGACGACACCGGCGCCCAGACCGAGGCGACCACCGACGAGATGACGGAGTCGACACCGTCCGACGACGGGCCGGCGGGCGCGGCCGACCTCATGACGGCCGACACGAGCCTCGGGTCGGTCGTCGTCGACAAGGACGGCATGACCGTCTACTACTTCCTCAAGGACACCCCCGGCTCCGGGACGAGCGCGTGCACGGGCGACTGCCTCACGGCCTGGCCGCCCGTCTACGCCGAGTCCGAGGACGTGGTCGCCGACGGCGTCACCGGTGAGGTCGGCACCATCGAGACGCCCGACGGCGAGTACCAGGTCACGATCGACGGACGGCCCGTCTACCTGTTCGCGCAGGACGAGGCGCCCGGCGACGTCAACGGTCAGGGCGTGAACCAGGTCTGGTACGCGGTCGCGCCGGACGGGTCGCAGGTCGGCCCGTGACGCTCAGCCCTCCGCGCCGGTCTCGACGTTGAGGATGTTGCCGTCCGGGTCCGCGAACCAGGCCGCCTTCATCTCGCCCGAGACCAGCACCCCGTCCTGCCACGTGCCCTCGGGCACCTCGAAGGTCTGGAAGCCGACGCCCCGGTCGCGCAGGTCCGCGACCTCGGCGTCGAACCGGTCCGCCGACAGCTGGAAGGAGATCGCCGTCGCCTGGTTGGTGCCCGCGTACCCCGACGGGTACACGAGGAACGAGCCGCCCCCGGACCGGTACATCACGCCCTCCGCGGCGTCCCCCGCGCTGGTGAACCCCAGCGTGGTCTCGTAGAACGCGCGCGCCTTCTCGAGGTCCGTGACCGCGAGGACGGGGATGGCGTCGAAGTCGGAGAGCATGACGGCCTCCTGGGCGGGCCAGACGACCCTCGGCTGGCCGGCGGCTCGACGCTAGGACCGGGCCGTGACAGGGTCAATCGCGCTGCACGGACGTGCACGTTGTCGATCCCGTCGCGGCCCGCGCGTCATGGGGTCGTCCGCCGGGCCACCGCCGCCCGGTTCCTGCGAGCGACGGAGAACCACCATGCGCTACATGCTGCTCATCTGCACCGACCCGACCGGCGAGCCCTACACGCCCGAGGGCGACCGCATCCAGGAGTGGCTCGACGAGACCGGGTCCGCCCGCCTCCACGGCGACCGCCTGCGTCCCGTGTCCGACGCCCGCACCGTCCGTGTCCGCGGCTCCGAGACCCTCGTGTCCGACGGTCCCTTCGCCGAGACGGCCGAGCACATCGCCGGGTACGACGTCGTCGAGTGCGAGTCGCTCGACGACGCGCTGCGGATCGCGGCCGGTCACCCCATGGCCCGCTTCGGGCGCGTCGAGGTGCGGCCGTTCTGGCCGTTCGAGGGCTGAGGCGTCCCGACGCGCGGTCGCGAAACGGGTGGACGGCCACCCCGCCCCGGTGAGGTAGAGTTTCCGAGGCCCCTGCGGGGGCCATCGGGCTGTGGCGCAGCTTGGTAGCGCACTTGACTGGGGGTCAAGGGGTCGCAGGTTCAAATCCTGTCAGCCCGACCGATCAGGCCTGGTGAGACGGTGTCTCACCAGGCCTGAGTCGTCTCCGGACATGGTCCGTCCCGAGTCTCCGGCCCACGAGCACCGTCGCGCGCGCGTCAGCGTCGCGGCCCGCGCGCAGCACCACGGACTGCGCCCCGCCGACGATCACGGTGGTGTGGAGCCAGGCCCACCCCCGGACGTCCCGCCGGCACCTCCGCCACCGCCGGCACGCGCGGCCGCGTCCGCGTCCGCCTCGATGCGCTTCTCGAGCCGGTGCAGCGCCTCCACGGCCTGCTCGTAGCGGCGGAACGCCGTCGCCCGCGCGTCCGCTCGGGCTCCCCGTCCGACGCGGGCGACGTTGAGGGTCGCACGGTCGGCGTCATGGAAGGCGCGGTAGGCGGTGCGTGTGGCCTCACGCAGGTGCGGCAGCATGCGGGCGTCGAGGAGCACGGCGGCGGCGACGTCCTGGCCGTGCGTGCGGGCGTCGATCTCCTCGATGAGCATCTCGTAGTCGTCGTGCGCCTTGCTCTGCGCCGCCACGGCCTCCCGGTAGCGGTCCCGTGCGTCGACGAAGCGCTGGTCGTTCTCCGGCAGGCGCATCTCCTCCATGAGCCGCAGGCGCCGCAGCGCGACGTCGACCTCGTTCACGCGCGTGTCGAGCATCGTGTAGACGTCGTCGCGGTGCGCCCGGTTGTGGCCGAACACGCTGTCGTAGAACGCCGACGCCTCCTGGTGGTGCAGCTGCCCCGCCGTGAACGACTCCGCTGCCCGGCCGCCGGTCTGCGCCTCCCACGCGGCCTTCACGGTCTGCGGGTCGAACCGGCTGAGCACCGGGTCCCCCTGGGCGGACGCGTGCCGCACCTGCGCGTACGTCGCTCCCGGCAGCGTGCGCTCGATGTGCAGCCGGGCCATGCGGAACCACTGGAGCGCGTGCCGCGTCTCGTGCGCGATCGTGTCGCACGCGGCCGCGAACTCAAGAGGCGTCGGGCGCTTCTGCGAGACCAGGTTGAGGTTGATCTGGAGCTCCCACACCCTGGCGGGCTGCCGGCCGTACTGCTCGGGCCTCGGGTTGTGGATGTGGCTCGGGATGAGCGGCGGAGCACCCGCGGCCACGAGCCGCCGGTTCGCGATCTCGAGCAGGACGTCGAACCGCGCGTCGGCATCCATCGTGAGGTAGCGGTCGTAGACGGCGACGAACTCCGCGGCGAGCGCTCGCGCCTCCGGGCTGAGGCGCTCGACGATCTGGGCGGCGTCCTTCGCGCCCGGCCCGCTCGTCGTGGCCGTGGGCGCCTTGGTCGACGCCGGGTCGGCCACGAGCCGCACGTCGGTCTGCTTCGCCCAGCCGGGCGACTTCGCGTCGAGGTACTCGGTCGCGTCCTGCACGTGCTGCGCGGCGTCGTCGCCCGCGAAGTGCACCTCGACCTGGCGGCCGGCGCCGGTCTCGACGATCAGGACCGTGCCGTCGAACACCGTGCCGGCGTTGCGCGCGAGGCCCTCGCGATGCGCCTCGAACCGTGCGATGAGCGCCTGCCGTTCCGGGAGCGGCAGCGTCGCACCGAGGCCCGTCCCGCTCTGCAGCTCGGCGTGGAGCCGCTGCCACCCTCCGGCCTCGGTCAGGAGCGAGCGCACGGCGACGTCGGAGAGCCTGCCGGCCGGGACCTTCCCGTTGCCGGTGCCGGCCGTGCCCGGGGCGTCGACCCGGGGCGTGCCGTGCGCGACGTCGCCCGCGACACCCCGACCCGTCGGCGCGGGCACCGTGACCGGGGGCCCGCGCGAGCCGCCCCGCCAGGCCTCGTACTCCTTCGCGACGCGGCTGTTCACGCGCGCCAGGCCGAGGTCCATGGCGACGTTCTCGACGACGCCGTCGACGATGAGGTCGGCGAGCTGGCTCGCGTTCTTCGGCAGGGCCTTGCCCTCGACGACGGCCTTCAGCGCGGTCTCGGTCGCCGTCATGTAGACCGACGAGGTGCCGGCCGCCATCGCGCTCGCGGTGAGCTCGGCGAGCCTCGTGCCCGCGAGGTCGGGGATCCGGTCGATGCGCGCCTTGATCGCGACCTGGAACCGGGCCTGCAGCGCGCCACCGAGGTAGGTCATGACGGCGCTCACGCCGGCGGCCTGCACGAGGCTCGCGAGCCCGAGGTCCTTGCGCTGGCCGTAGTGCATCTCTGCGGCCCGGCCCAGCCCCTCCTGCGTGAGCGTGTACCCGCCGGCGACGAGGGCCGACCCCGTCAGACCGAGCCCGCCGGAGGCGATCCCCGCGGCGATCGTCCCGGTCGTCTTGAGCCGGTTGAGCCACTTCACGGCGGTGCCCGCGCCCGTCATGACGCGGTTCTCGTACGCCGAGAACCGGGTGGCCGCGTCGGCGGTCGACTGCTCGGCCATGGCGATGAGCGGCACCACGAGCTCGTACCTGCGCTCCCGCAGCAGCGGCCACGCCTGCTCGATGAGCCGGCGCGGCTGGTCCCAGATGCGCAGCGACGGGTACGCCTGGCTGCCCTCCCCGAACGCCTCGGAGATGTGCCGGATCGCGCCGAACCCGATCTTCCGCGCGTTGATGGCGCTCCGCTCGACGTGCATCGGCTGCAGCTCGTGCCACACCTCGGTCGTCTCCCGGAGCGCCTCGCGCAGCTTCGCGAGCTCCTCCCGGTCCGAGACGCGCCTCGCGTACTCCTCCGGGTAGTCGTTGCGCAGGTCGTCCGCCGTCACGAAGCCCTTCGTCTTGTGGACGATCCCCGGCATCGGGTGCTGCCCCAGCGCCTCCCCGGGCGCCGGGCGCAGGTTCAGCTCGAGCGGTTGCCTGGTGATCTGGTCGACGGCCCACTGCCGGAACTCGGTCTCCGCCTTGACGTCCCACTCGGGCGGCTGTCGCACGTCGTCGGCGAGCAGCAGCCGCATGTCGACCGACAGGCGCTCGTCGGGCTTCGGCGGCACCGCACGCAGCAGCCGCCGCCGTTCCTTCAGGTACTCCGGGTGCTGCTCACGCACCGCGCCGTAGTACGCGAAGTCGTCCCACAGCCGCCGCAGCCGCGCGTCGACGTGCCACGCGATCGTGTCGTGGTCGACGACCTTCTGCCACCGCTCGAGCTGCTCGCCCGTCAAGGCGCCGAGCAGGGCCGGGTACCTGGCCTGCAGCGCGGGCCGGATGTCCGGTCCACCCTGCGGGATCGGCTCGCGCGCGTGCACACCGGCGAGCGACCCGGGGTCGAGCTCGCGCTGGACGTGCGTCGCGACAGCGCGGTTGCCGGCGCCCCGCTGAAGGTCGACGACGTCCTCGGGCCGCAGCAACGACGGAGCCCTCGACGGCGCTCTCGGGCGGCGCGTCGCCCGCTTCGCGGGTGTCGCGCCCTCCGTGCGCTTCGCACCCTGGTCACCGCGCTCGTGGACCGGCACTCCCCCTCCTGGGTCCTCGAGGACCATCACGGCGCGCGACGGCGGGAGCGTCCAGGTCGCGCGCGCAGCGGACCGCGCATGCACGTTGCCCGAGCGGGCAGAACCGTCGTGCTGGTGCCGTGAGGCCCGCGCCCGGGCGCGGTCTTCCGACGCGACGACGGTCGCCATGCGGCCGTCACGGACCGAGCCTCGCCCGGACCCCGGGCCTACCAGGACAGCGTCGCCTGGCCGCGCAGCACGCGGTGGTCGGACACCCACAGGGACGTCGTCACGCCGCGGTGGTCGGCGGCCCAGCGGTTCCTGGTGAAGAACACGTAGTCGCACTTGCGGGTGCCGCACGTGGGCGCGTCGTAGGTGCCGTCCCCGCCCGTGCGCGCCTGGTCGGCCTCGACCATGACGCCGGTGCCCGTCTGGCAGCCGGTGGTCGACGTCCCGCCGAACGTGCTCGAGTAGAGGGGCCGGAGCGCCGCGGCGGCGGCGCAGGCGCGGACGTCGATGTTCGCGTCGACGCCGAGGATCGCGGCACCGCCGCCGGACGCGTGCGTCGCGAGGCGGCTGCCGACCGCGGTCACCTGCTCGGCCGACGCGGCGCTCTGCACGGAGAAGTGCGAGCTGCAGACCCGCACCGCGGTGCCGAGGACGACGTCGCCGCACAGCAGGTACCGCCGCTCGCTCTCGCCGAGCGGGTTCGGCAGCAGGGTCGCGGTCACGTTCGTGGGCGCGGCGGCGCGGACGAGCAGCGCAACCCCCCAGCTGCGCGCGCCCGGTGCGCAGCGGTCGTCGCCGATCGTGACCGTCGGGAAGAACGTGCCGTGCCAGGCGGTGCCGAGCCGTTGGAGCAGCCGGTCGTAGGTGTAGCGGCACACCTCCTGCAACGTCACGACATCGCTGCCGGCGGTGAGCACGCTGCTCGCGACGACGTCCGCGCGTTGCGCGGCGGTCGAGTCGCAGGCGGGGTCACGCCCGAACTGGTCGCACGCGTTGAGCTCGAAGACCTTCGTCCGCACGGTCGCGGCGTCCGCGGCCGAGCCGACGGCGAGCGACCCGGCCGCCAGCGCGAGGAGCGCCAGGAGCGCGGTGAGGTGCCGTGAGCGGCGGCGTCGGGCGTTCATCGCATCGCGCACCGAGGGATGTCGATGCGGTCGGCGGCGACGAGGTCCGCGGCGGCGCCGATCGCGGCCGACGCCGTCAGGACGAACCGCCCGCCCGCGTCGCGCGCCCACGTGCGGGCGACCGGCACGGACCCGCCGTTGTCGATCGCCGTGACGTGGGAGCCGTCGGCGGCCGAGTAGGCGAGGTCGCCGCCGACGCCCCGCAGCACGACCGTCGCGCGTCCCGTGGTCGCGTCGATCTCGACGGCCCGGTCGCGGGACCGGCCCGACGCCGAGGGCGCGCGCCCCTCGGCGGCCAGCAGTGCGGTCCCGTCGGGCGACCAGTCCAGGGACTGCAGCGCCACGGTCGCGTCGACGTGGTGCAGTGTCGTGGTCGCGCCGGACGTCGTGTCGGTCACGCGGACCTCCTGTGCGGCGTCGGGCAGGGTGACCACGAACGCGAGCCGCGTCGCGTCCGGGCTCCACGTGAGGTCACGGGACGCCGTCGCGACGGTCGCCGCCCGGCTCGTCGCCGGCGGCGCCAGGCGGCGCGGGTTCGCCGCCGCGGGCAGGTCCACGAGGGCGGGGCTCGGCGTTCCCGTGTCCGGCGGCACGTCGGCCGGGGGCAGCGTGAGGGCGAGCGTGGACCCGTCCGGGGCGGGCGCGACCTCGCCCACGTCCGTCGCCTGCAGCACGGGCGTCCGCCGCCCCGTGGCCAGGTCGATCGCCAGCACGCCGTCGGCGGGAGCGGCACGCGCGGCCGGTGCGACGTCGGGCGTCGGCGACGCGTAGACGGTCGCGCCGTCGTCGGCGAGGCCGAACGCGTAGGAGCCGAGGTCGTTCGTCACCGGCGTCACCGAGCCGTCCTGTCGGACCCCGAGGATGTCGGACGACGGCGACGAGCCGGGTCCCTCCGCCGACTCGCCCGCGGTCGTGAATCCCCGGACGACGGCGACGAACGGCCGGCTGCCGCACGCGGAGAGGCCGGCGAACGGCGTCCCGTCGAGGCGTGCCGCACCGGTGGGACGCGAGGCCACCGGCTCGACGGGCGTCGCGCAGGCCACGAGCAGCGTCGCCACGCCCAGGAGCGACGCGCCCGCGCGCAGCCGCCGCCCGGGTCCTGGACGCCGTGCCGGCACTCCGCCGTCCATGGAGCCGACAGTACGAGCGCGCGCAGCATGCTGACAATCAGGGCACCTCCCGCCGTGCGGTGACCCGCCCCCGAGGGCCGGGTCGCTCGTCGCGCGTCCCTGAACGTCCTCTCGGCGCCCCTTGACGACGTCCCGCGCCGCGAGAAGCCTGGCACCAGGCGATGGTCCCGACGACGCGACCCTCGGAGGTGCTCCTCATGCGCACGACACGACCGCACGGTCCCGGTCCCCGCGGGCGGCTGCGCGTGGTGCTCGCGCTCGTCCTGCTCGTGCTCGTCGCGCCCGCCGGCGCGGCGACGGCCACGGCGACGGACGGCGGCCACCACGGCCACGCCGCGCGGTACGGGACGACCGGGGCCCGGTTCTGGCAGTGGGGTCTCACCCAGCCGGCGGCGACCAGCCCCCTGTTCGACACCACCGGTGCGTTCTGCGACGAGGGTCAGCGCGGCCGCACGTGGTTCCTCGCGGGGTACACCGGCGGGCCGATCACGCGGACGTGCACGGTCCCTGCGGGGACGACGCTCGTCTTCCCCGTGGTCAACGCGTTCTACGGCGCGACGCCGGGCGACCCGCCCGAGCAGAGCACGGTCGCGTTCGTGCGGGAGCAGGTCGCGGGACTGCGCGCCGGTGCGCACGACCTGCGCGTGACGGTCGACGGCACGGCGCTGCCGGCGTCGCGGATCCGGTACGAGGACTCGGTGGTGTTCTCGGTGACGCTGCCGGACGGCAACGTCTTCGGCGCCCCCGCCGGGACGGTCGTCTCCCCGACGGTCGACGCCGGGTACTACGTGACGCTGCGACCGCTCCGGCCCGGCACGCACACCGTGCGCATCGAGGGCGCGGTGGACGCCGCTCCCCCGGTCGGCAGCTTCTCGGTCGACGTGACGTACGTCCTGACGGTGCTGCGGGGGCACCGGCACTGAACGGCCGGACGTGGACCCGACGCGGGCGGCCGGCACGCCGACGACCGTGCTCATCGGCCGGCAGGACGTCCTGACGGCCGAGGCCGAGCAGCGCCTGGCGGCGGACCGGGTGGCCGACGTCCGGCTGCTCGACTGCGACCACTTCGTGATCTGGCGCGATCCCGCCGCGGTGAGCCGTGCTGCCCTGGACCTCCT